>JAFGCD010000029.1 GCA_016932835.1 Sedimentisphaerales bacterium | reverse complement strand
TGGTGAGGGACGCCAGACAATACCCATTGCTAAAGATAACAAGAGCACAATGGAGAAAACAAAATGTTGCTTAAGGAAACGCCATTCCCACCGGACACCTTTAATTCACCCGCACCCAGAAATAGTGTTCACCTTGCGGAGCGGTTGCAGCGACCTTGACGTGAACGGAGCCGACGTCAACACCCAAATGCCAAGAAGTGTTCATGGTCACGACTCAAGAACGGGGGCCAGAAATCGAGCATATGGTTCAGAGCTTGCGTCTTTTTTCTAATTGACCCAAGTCTAACTACATGTCTCGCCAGCTTACGGCACACCAATTCTCCGGAGCTGAGCTTACCGGTGTACGCAAAGTCTCTTTCAAAGATGCTATCTGAAACGAATACGGAGGGTAGATCTTGAGGCCGAAGCCAGTATATCAATGATCGTATCCACATCAAAAATACAGCCTGCCCAGGTTCCGCCGCTAACATTCTGGAGAGCGGCCCAGAGGCGGGTGTCGTCTGGAAGATTATCAACTGATTTCAGGCTAGGATAGGGAGGCCTGGCCTTCAGCACTTCCGCACCTTCTTGGGGTGTGTACCGTTCATTCCCTTCTCCGACAAACTGAATGCTGCCGGTCAGGTTCTTCTGATCAATTATGATCTCAATCAAATCTCCATCCCGCAGTCTGCCGATGGGCCCTCCTGCAAGCGCTTCGGGTCCGACATGACCGATACAGGCGCCGGTTGATACTCCGGAGAAACGTGCATCCGTGATAACCGGCACATGTTTTCCCCAAGGAATGTATTTTAAGGCAGCGGTGAGTTGATAGGTCTCCTCCATGCCGGTGCCTATAGGGCCGCATCCGATCAGAACAATAATATCGCCGGCTTTAACTGGAGAATGATCCTGGCCCTTTATGGCCTGTATAGCGTCCTTTTCTGAAACAAATACCCTTGCCTGAGAGGTATGTCTGTAGACTTTGTCTTCATCAATCACACTCGGATCAATAGATGTGGCTTTGATTACGGATCCATGAGGCGCAATATTGCCTGAAGGGAATACAACCGTACTGGTCAATCCTGCTTTTTTCGCGGCATGAAGGTCCATAACAACATCAGCAGGGTCAATATTTTCCAGTTCTTTTAGTCTGGCCTTTACAGCTTTGCGCCTTTGACTTTGTTCCCACCAGTCCAGATTATCGTTCAGACTTCTTCCTGTCACTGTTAGGACATTCGTATTCAGCACACCCATATTCCGAAGGTGCAGCATAACTTCCGGCACACCGCCCGCAGCAAAGACGTGAACCGTGGAGAAATTTCTGGGTCCGTTCGGCAGCGCATCGACCAGGCGCGGCACCAGTTTGTTAATACGGGTCCAGTCATCCAGCCTGGGCAAAGTCAGTCCAGCTGCATGTGCGATAGCCGGAATATGAAGTAACATATTGGTGGATCCGCCGAAAGCAGCGAACACAAGTATGGCGTTTTCAAGAGATTGTTGCGTGATTATTTTCCGGAGAGAAATATTATTTCCGGCAAGACTCAGCAAAGCCAGTGCGGATCGGCGTGCTGTATCGACCCAGATCTGTTCACCGGAAGGAGATAGGGCGCTGTGTGGAAGGGACATGCCGAATGCCTCAGCGACCACTTGGGATGATGCGGCTGTACCGAGAAAATGACATCCGCCTCCTGCGGATCCGCAACTCCGACATCCCATTTCAGCCGCATAGTCCCGGTCTATCAACTGATGTGCAAAACGGGCTCCGAGTGATTGTATTTTGGCCGTGTCTTCGGCGTCTCTTGTCGGCAACATTGCACCGCCCGGGACAATGATCCCTGGTAAATCCCCACTACCTGCCAGAGCCATCATCATCGCGGGAAGGCCCTTATCACAGGTGGCTACGCCTATCACGCCTTTCCTTCGAGGTAAAGAACGAATCAGCCTGCGTATGACAACGGCCGCATCATTCCGATAAGGAAGGCTGTCATACATGCCTTCAGTCCCCTGGGTGCGACCGTCGCACGGATCGCTGCAGAATCCGGAAAATGGAAGTACGCCCTGTTCTTTCAGCGTTCTGGCTGCCTCATTAACAAGCAGGCCAACCTCCCAATGACCCGTATGATACCCCAGTGCAACGGGATGTCCATCATCTTCACGCAGTCCGCCCAACGTACTGAGGATCAGGTACTGGTCGAGACCGGTTTCTTCGGGGTTCCATCCCATGCCCGCATCCTGGGTCATACCGAAAAGATCGCCACTGGGTGCGTTTCGAAGCATCTCATTCGTCAAATAAAGCTTTCCCCGGGGACTCTCCCCGCAGATCCGCATAGTTCGTACGTGCCGGTCATTTCCAACAATCTCTTCGAATGTTGAATATTTGTTGTCAGCCATGAGTCATTCCTGATTCTTAACGATCAAACATCCCTTTTCGTCCATTCGCCGTCGATCAACCGCCACATGGTTCCGGTCGGATTCTTGTCCTGGAGTTCGATCGGCAACCTGTTAGGGCGGACATTATCATAACAGTAGAGAGCCGTGAAACGAAGCATGGATGCAGGCAGTCCCACGGCTGTAAATCCAGGATGTCCGGTAGCCGGGTAGGGGCCACCGTGGTTCATGGAAGAGACAACAGCCACACCAGTCGGGACCTTGTCATTTAGCAGACGACCGACCTTGGTCCGCAATTCCGATTCGAGTATCGTATAGGCCTTATCATCCTTCCCCTTGGTATGGGAATAAATACAGCCGGTCAGATTCCCTTCAATAACAGATGCAACCTCTTTTGTCTGCTGAATATCATCGGCAACCACAATCAGACTGGCTGCTCCGAATGCTTCGGTTTGAAGTTCTTGAGGATTACTGATAAATGTTTTTCCGTCCACCCGAAGCAGGGTATTGGCAAATACATAACCTTCATCCTCCACTTTCTTGCCACCGGTAATCAATGCCGCCCCGGCGGATTTCAGAATTTCAACTGCTTCGGTAATACCTTCCAGTCCTGTCGAGGAGAGCAGTATCCCCGGTCGATTACTATCAAAGGCTTCAGTCAGTGTATGAATAAACTGTTCGGAGCGGTCCCCTTTTTGAAGGATAATCAATCCCGGATTCGTGCAGAACTGACCGGCTCCCAATGCGCACGAGCCGAACAACTCGGCAGCGATATCATCCGAACGTTCTTCAATGGCTCCGGGCAGGATAAACACGGGATTAACGCTAGACATCTCAAGGTAGATCGGCTTGCCGGCCTTGTCCGCAGCGGCTTTGAGACGCAGTCCGGCCTTTTTACTTCCCGTAAAAGCGGAAGCGCCGATATACGGATGAGAAACCAGTTTCAGTCCAAGGTCGGGAGGTGTCCGGTAAATCATCTGAACTGTCGCGGGGTGAAGCCCGGTCTCTTTGACTGCTTCAAATGCCAGACGGGCAAAGATAAATGTTGTTCCGGGATGACATGTATTGGCTTTTGCAATTACCGGATTGCCTGCAGCAATTGCTGCGGCGAAATCGCCTCCGGATATGGAGTTGAATGCGAACGGGAAATTATTTGGCCCGAAAACCGAAACCGGGCCGTCCAGAGGTCCCATTTTGCTGCGTATATTCACAGAGGTTTCAATAGTTGCATGGCACCAGCTTAATTCGCGTGCTGCTTTCGCGGCTTTTCGAAGCTGATCCGTTGTGCGTGGCAGTTCTCCGTTTCTCAGCCTTGGTTCTTTGGGCAAAGCAGTTTCCAAATGCGCAATTTCAACGAGTGCGTCCGCATTGGTTTCGATTCTATCGGCGAATGATTCCAGAAACTGTGCGAATTTCTCCCTGGGAGCCGTTCTCAGTTCAACCGCTGCCTGTTTACCGGCAGAGATCACTTCGTTCACATCGTCTTGGCCCGAGACAGGATACATTTCAGGAAGTGACTGTTTATTTGCAGGATTCACCGCATTGAAACACACAGGTGTCTTAGAATTTCGCCATTTGCCTGCAATAAGTACTTTCTGGTAAGCCATATTTTTCTCCAGAGACCTTTTCTAATCAACACTGATTATAATTCAACTCGGTTTTCGAGAACCAGGTTACCAACGGTAATGACAACCTTGTCTCCCACTAATAATGAAAATGCTTCATCCGGAATGATTCCCGTTCCTGTGAGAAGAAACGCACCGAATGGGAAGGTCATCTCCATGGTCAGGTAGGATGCCAGCTCTTCAAAAGAGCGTTTAATCTGTGAAGTGCTTGTGTTTCCCTTGAAAACGACCACGCCGGCTCGCTCTATAACCAGCGCTATGGTGAGATTCCGCATTTGTTCCACTTCAGTCAAACAGATTCCCGGGCCAAGAGCGCAGGAACCGTCATATATCTTGGCCTGTGGAAGGTAGAGCGGATTTTCTCCCTCGATATTTCTGGAGGAGACATCGTTTCCCACACAGTATCCGAGGATTTCGCCAAAGCTGTTGATAAGAAGAGTCAATTCCGGTTCGGGCACGTTCCAGTGGCTGTCTTTTCTGATGTGTATGGCTGAGTACGGTCCCTTGACCCTCCAGCCGATAGCTTTGAAAAAAAGCTCCGGACGTTTGGCTTCATAGACCATATCATATACGTTCTTAATGTCGGTTTCCGCTTCCCTCGCGTCCCGACTTCGTGAATAAGTGACGCCACAGGCCCAGACTTCCTGATCGTATTCAATTGGAGGGAGCGGCTTACCCAATGCTACATCGCTGGTAAGAAAAGAAGTCAAATAAGCGGAGATGTCAGTTGGATGCTTAGTGCAGAGCTGTTTGAAGTCGAACGCAGGTGAGAGCAAAGAGCCATCCAAGGCCCAGCGTTCGGAATCATTCAATTCATGTTTAATAAGGATCATTTTACATGCTCCAGTTTGTATCATTCATTAGTTCTATAGTATTATCAAGCTGGTAATCCAGATGATTATACAGGCAAAAACACCCATGCAGGTAGTACCAGTAGTCATAAGTTTGTAACCTGTCTTTACATCCATGCCGCTCATCTGTGTAACCACCCAGAAGAAACTGTCGTTGGCATGAGAGGCTACGATTGATCCTGCGCCGATTGCTAAAACAGAAAGGGCCCGGCCAAGCGATGAATCAAGTCCCATGGAGGCAAGCATAGGGGCAAGAATCGAAGCAGTCGTGATTATCGCCACCGTGGAAGATCCCTGAGCCGCCCGGATAGCTGCAGCTGCTATAAAGGGCAGCCACAAGCCAATCGACATCGTTGCCATCCCCTTTCCAATAATATCGGCAATCCCCGAATTTTGCAGCACTTTACCGAATGCACCCCCGGCACCGGTAATCATAATAATCATAGCTGCAGCCAACATCCCCTCTCCGACCCAGCCGGAAGATGAGAGCATGTCTTTATCGAATTGTCTGGGAAGTGTGACCGCGATAAGAATTCCGATCAAGAGAGCTATCAAGGGTGTACCGATAAAGCTGACTGCCTGATAAAATCCGCTTTGACCCATGGGGTGTGTAGGGTAATCCGCAATGGATTTCAGAACAATCAACACAATCGGTATGAGGATTGGAAGGAAAGCATGAAAAGCTGATGGAGCGACTTTCAGGCGGGAAGTGAATTCTTCTTCCGTCAATTCCGGATTTGGATCGATCTGAACATGTCCCGCCACTTTTACAGCCCAGAACCAGCAAAAGAGCAGGGTTAGAATACTCACAGGGATACCGATTAGTATAATCCATCCAAGATCCGCTTCCAGAATTCCCGCGGCTGCAATCGGGCCCGGAGTAGGAGGGACAAGCGTATGGGATACCATAAGCCCCAGGGCCAGTGCGATAGCAGTTGTCGCAAGAGAGAGACCTGCACGTTTGGTCAAGCTTTTATTCAAAGGCGACAGAATCACGAAGCCTGAATCAGCAAACACCGGAATGGAGACAATATAACCGATGATTGCCATGGCGGGCGTCACATTCTTTCTACCGATGGTTTTCAAAATACGTTCGGCCAGCGCATAAGCACCCCCTGATTTATCCAGAAATGCACCGATGATTGCCCCTGCGATAATCACGATACCGATTCTTCCAATGGTTCCACCGAATCCCTCCTCAATCGAGGAAACGATTTCATTCAATGGCATGCGAGAACATATTCCAAAGAACAATGCCGCGATGATTAGAGCAAGAAAGGCATGGAGATTGAACCGGGTTGTGGAAATCACAATAAAAAGAATACTCAGGAGAAGAAGTGCAATGATAACCATGATTTGACTCCGTTCAATTAAGGAAGCCGGCCTATTCGCAGTTGAAGAATCAAAACAGCGACGTCTGCTCCAACCTGATCTGACCTAAGATTAGACTAAACCAATAATCAACTTTCGAAAAAAGCAGCCATGCGGTACACAGATTACCAGATTTTTTTCAATAAAGACAGCATACACCTAATAAAGCGAAGATCGCCCCTCTCGTGCTGACTGAATTCGCCTCGCCAGTCCCTGAAAGAGATGGTTCGTGGCCCAGTGATGGTAGGGGTAAGCCGGAACAACTCGACATGAGTCTGCATTAGATCCTATTCTCGGGAGCGCCGCGAACGCGGGATAATAGTTGGTCGTCTTATTGGCTCTCTTGAGCGGTCTTGACCACGGCAAAGAAGGCTTCCTTGGGCTGATAGCTCCGATCGAACAACAACGGAGAGCCTCCGATCCAGGACGCTCCATCATAGACGCCCCAAAACGTGACGCGAGTGATATACTCCTTGTGTTTAACCAGGACGGAAAAGATCTCGGCGTACTTGTCGGCGAGTTTCTTCTGGATTTCCGGTGTGGTTGCGTTTTGGTCGCTGGTGCTACGTCGATTGATACGCCCGATATCGGCTCCGCGATATCCGCGGGTCCGCGTTCGGATGTCCAGCTCGGTGACCATGACTTTGACACCTGCATCAGCGAGACTGGTAATGGCGTACTCAAGGCCTTCAGGGCTCGGGTGCGTCAGGCTGCCATGTAATTGTATGCCCACGGCGTCGATGCGGAGGCCTTTAGATTTCAAATGCTTGACAATCGCGACGGCTCCATCGGTCTTGGCTTTGGAAGATTCGAGACTGTAGTCGTTGTAGTATAGTTCGGTGTTGGGGTCTACTTCGTGAGCCCAGCGGAAGGCGTTCTCAATGAAGTCATACTTTTTATCTTCTGAGCCTTCGCCTATGATCTGGAGCCATTGACTGTTTCGCAGCGTGCCGTTTTCGTTGAGGGCTTCGTTGACGACGTCCCAGCCCTTAACGCGGCCTTTGTAGCGACCGACAACGGTCGTTATATGGTCTTTCATGCGCGCAAGGAGGGCATCGCGGGTTATGGCATTTCCTGAATCGTCACGAAACAGCCATCGCGGGACTTGGCTGTGCCATACGAGGCAGTGGCCTATGGGGGCCATTTTGTTCTTTCCGCAAAAGTCCACGAAACTGTCAGCAGCTTGCCAGTTATACTGGTTGGGCCATGAATTCAGAGATTGCCACTTCATTTCATTTTCTGCCGTTGCGGTATTGAAGTGCTTCTGGGCGATCGCGACTGCGCCTGGATTACGTCCCGATACGAGCCATCGATTCAGAGCGCCGCCAATCAGGAAGTGGTCTTCGAATACGTCTTTTAGGGCGGGCGTATCCTGTCCCGCTATGCACGGCGCAACTGCTAAGAGTACATCTACCAGTATGAAGATATTGACTTTGGGGCGGTTTATTCTCACTGGTTTATCCTTTCGTTGCCACATGGGTGCTGGATTTATTCGGCGAATATTTCAATGCCATTGATTGCGGGATTTTCTATGTTGGGGGTAAACGTAATCCTCAGCTTGCCGTCGGTCACCGCAACGCCCTTGTACTCTCGCCTGATAGCTTTATACGGGCCTCCGGCCTCTTTGTAGATGTCGAAATCCTTCTCCGGCTTCTGTTCCTGAACGGCAAACGAATACACCCGCTGGCCGACGCCGGTGATACCCGTAAAGCACTCGGCGAAATGCAGGCGGACGGTGTACTTGCCGTTGGGAAGATTAAATTCATACGCGTTCATGCTGTACCGCTCGGTGCGGAATATTTGCGGGAACGCAACATTGGGAACTTCGAACTCCTCGGCCCGTTCGACCGTCATGCCGTCCAGCGGGCTCAGCGATGCCCCGGGAGCCTTGACCTGGTCGGGTAGCCAAAGGTTGTCGTCCTTGTCGGTGTAAGGCTGATAGGCCCCACACGCCACTCGGATTACCAGCCTACCTGCCGCCGGAGCGGCTGGAGGTACGGGCAGCTTGGGGGGAGCCACCTTGAAGATGTGCTGGACGAAGAGATACAGGTTGTTGTCCCATTCGGTCGCGTCATGGCCGTTGGAATCTACGTGCCAGATGTGTGGGACGTTATTTTCTTTGAGGTAGTTATGAACACCCTGGCTGATGCGAATCAGACCGTCCTTGTTGCCGCAGCCCAGCCACAACAGCTTCAGCTTTTCCTTGGCGACTGCCGGGTCGGGTATGAGTTCAGCCGGAGGTTTGGTGTTCGGGGCCGAGGAGAATCCGCCGACCCAGGCGAAGATGTCGAGGTGACCCAGGCCGAAATTCAATGACTGGCCTCCACCCATCGAGAGGCCCGCCAGAGCCCGATGCTCGCGGTCGGTGTAAACAGAGTATTTGGCCTCAATGGCCGGGATCACGTCGTTTAGCAAATCTCCTTCGAAGGCGGCGAACGCTGGCGCGGAGGCGAATACGTTGCCTTCGGCTCGGTCGTTCTTCCGGGCCCGGCCGTTAGGCATGACCACGATCATCGGCTCTACCTTGTCGTCAGCCAGCAGGTTGTCGATGATGTTCTCTGGGTGGCAGAATCGCTGCCATTCCGTCTCGTCGCCGCCGATACCGTGTAGCAGATAAAGCACCGGGTACTTGCGGTCAGCCGAGTAGCCCGGAGGTGTGTACACGAGCATCTTTCGACGTGTGCCGACCGTTTCGGACTCATACTCGACCATCTTCACCTCGCCGTGAGGGATATTCTCACGCTTTGCATTGAAACCGGCGGGGGGATCGGCGAAGGCGGGTTTATCCTCCGGGCCCAGTTCAACGGGAGCGCCGAATCCGCCGCCGCCTCTGCGGGCGCTCCTCGAAGCCGACTCATTGCGTGCAGGAACATTTGCCGAAGCAGGCTTCGGAGCATTTGTACTCTGATCCAGGCTGAGCAGCCCGAGCCGGTATGGCAACAGGCTGTAGTTCCCGCCGCTTGCCGGATCACGCCCCTGGTAAAGAAACCGCAGATTATCGAGATCAACGGTCGGCGTTTCGTCATATCCCTCGCGAAGCAACTCGCCATGGCTGATGTCCCTGGTCCAGGGCTTCACATCGTCTTCAAAGGTGACATTGTTGATACCTGCGAAGGGCGCTTCCCATGAATCGGCTCCCGGCACCGGTGTCCATTCTCCATTGAGATCTTTGGAGATCCAGGCGCGGTAGTATCTTGCCGGGCTCAACGCCTCGATTACGGTCAAATAGGTATCGGTCCCCTTGATCTTGTAGGTCATACTCCCCTCGAAAAGGTTGCTCCGATTGTCTTCGATGGCAATCTCGACGTCGCCCATGCCCTTGGGGAAGTCCTCGATCCTGGTTCGGCTGCGATAGAAGCGACCATCATCGCCGGTGAAGAACAGGTATGCGTGCGTATCGTCGCAGATGATATGATAGTCGATCGGAAGCCTCGGGGTACCCACAGGCATTCTGTCAAAGAAGTTCTGCGGGGCTGTCCAGGTCTCAGGCCTGGAAATGTCATCCGTAGTGCAATACTGGGGCTGCTGCGACTGAAAGACCAGGTACCACTTCTTGTGCGGAGTGAAATAGAAGAGGTGCGGCGCACAATGATACCCTCTCAGACTCGGATTGACATCAATGTAGGTCAACTTGGCCTCGGAGGCCTGGGACCAATCCTCGAAGTTAAGGTACACCATGCTCCAGGTCCTGGCGGACGTCGAGTAGGCGGTAGCATAGACGTGCCATAGCCCGTTGTAATGGACGACCGTAGGGTCTTTCACCGACACGATCTTGTGCGTTTCGTCGGACACCGGCTTGATCAGCACATCCGTCGATTTCCACTTCAGCGGCGTTCTAAGTCCGAGCGACGGAGCCTTCACACTCTCGGTTGACGATTCGGCCACGCGAACTGCAGAAGAGCCATTGTTCAGTTTGACAGTTACCTCTTGCAGTTCTTGGCCTTTTTCGATCGAGAAGGATGCGGTTGTTCCGGTCGCGGTTGCCTCATAATCACCGTGGAAACCGCGGAAGGAAAACCGCCCGTTTGCATCGGTCGTGCCCGATACTTCGGTGAACCATTCTTTCATCAGGGCTTCGTACCGTTTGCCCGCCTCGTTAAGCGTCCAATCCCGATGTGCCAGACCTGCGTTGGGGCCGCGCCATGAACCACCCGCCCAAATCACCCATGTTATAATCCCCTCGACCGAAGGATGACTGTAGGCGGTGCGATAGACCAACTCCAGCTTGTCGGCGCAGTCTGTCTCATCATCGTCTGCTACATCGAACTCTGTAATCCAGATTGGCAATCCAACAGCAGCAACCTTGTCCAACCTTTCCTTAAGGATGCCAGGATTGGCCAGAATGTCTTCACGCCATATATGACCCTGAATACCGATACCGTCGATGGGTGCTCCCTGCTCGATCAGGCGACGAATGGAAGCAACGTACTCATCCGTCTGCACCTCTTCAAAATTCTGATCAACTGAGAGAATATTGAATTCATTAACGAACAGCTTCACGCCAGGATCTAACTCGCGGGCCCGCTTGAACATCCATGGCCAGATCGACTCGCCCAGCCCGTCCTTGAAGAACGACCCGTGAAGCATCTCATTGTCCACATCCCAATGGACGAACCTGCCGCGAAAATGGGTTACAGCGCTCTCAATGCGGTGTTCCACAGCATTACGCAACTGCTCGCCCGAGAGATCCCTGAGCCACCTCGGCTGCCACCTCGCCGGCTCCCAGAAGATACAGTGGCCCCGCACCGGGATCTTGTTTGCCTCGCACCAGCTCAGCATGACGTCGGCGGCGCGGTAGTCGTCCCGACCCTGGATGCGTTCGTTGGAATACCACTTCGACTCGTTTCCGAACACCGCCCAGTTGAAGTGGGCCTTGAAGAAATCTGCTTCCTGTTTGTTTCGCGATATGGACGGACCAATTGCTGCTCCGAACGGGAATGCCTGACTGATCTGGCGGATGTCCACCGATATGTTCGCGGCCGGATTGCCTTGCTCATCTACCACGCGCACTTGCACCTCGCC
>JAFGCD010000028.1 GCA_016932835.1 Sedimentisphaerales bacterium | reverse complement strand
TTCGAAAGAGAAGGAAGAGGGGATTTTAATAGATTCCTCGGCTTCGCTCGGAATGACAAGGCGAGGTTTTATAGACGGAAGAGATTGGCACAGGCTGGTCGGATGCCCCAGCCACGGGTGCCGGGGCTAAACAAGTGAGGGTGGTTTGGGATTCTTATGTCTTGATGGCGGCGGGGGGATTTCGTATGATTATTGCCGTGTTTGGCAGCGCATAATATAATGTTCTGCGGTGCAGAGTAGGCCATTGTCTGTGCGTGGTGGGAGTAGTATAATGGTCCGGTTAGTAATATCAGGCGTTTCGGTGCAGTCATTTGGGTGCAGAACGGATGCCTGAGAGCAATTATTCGCACTGAGTGAATGAAAGGATCGAGCAGTGGCAAATCAGAAGATGAAATCAACAAAAGGCGTGGGCATGTCTCACGGCCGAAGGACATTTTTGAAGGCTACGGCGGCGTCGATTGCGCTTCCTTACCTTGTTCCTGCGTCCGTGATGGGCAATTCAGGCAGGGCTGCTCCGAGCAGCCGAATCGTTATGGCGGGTATCGGGATCGGTAATATGGGCGGAGGCGACCAGGGTGCGTTCCTTGGCCGGGGGGATGTTCAGTATGTTGCCGTTAGCGATGTGAAGAGGGGTGTTCGGGAGGGGTCAATCAACCGTATTAACGGGAAGTACAACAACAAGGACTGCAAGGCGTACAACGACTTCCGAGAGATTATGATTCGCGACGATATCGACGCGGTGCATTGCGCGACGCCCGATCACTGGCACGCAATCATAGTTATCGAGGCTTGCCGACACGGCAAGGACATCTACTGCCAGAAGCCTGAGACGAAGACGCTGCGTGAAGGCAAGCTGATGATCGATGCTGCTCGTCGTTACAGCCGAGTGGTTTCGGGCGGGAGCCAGCGCGTTCTGGAGGATTACCGGAGGACGGTGGATGCCTGCTGGAGCGGGAAGAAGGGGAATGTCAAGTCAATCAACGTTAACGTTGGTCCGTTTCCGAAGGAGTGCAACAAGAAGGGGGAGGCTGTTCCTGACGGTTTCGACTGGGATATGTGGCTGGGTCCTGCTCCTTGGGCTCCTTACCATCCGCATCGGTGCAGCGGCAGTTACAGTATCGACGGGACAAGCTGGCGTTCTTTCAAGGATTATTCGGGCGGCGGAATGACGGACTGGGGGGCGCATCACTTCGGCGGGGCGACTTTCGCAATCGATGTTCGGGAGTTAGAGCCTGAAGAAGTGATCTTCCATAACGAAAACGGCAGGAAGTTCGCAAGCTGCCGGTATCCGAACGGCAAGATCATTCACCACAATTACCCGGGTCGGGGGAACCTGGATGTCGAAGGCACCAACGAGCAAGGTCCGTCGAAGGCTGTTCCGGGTTATTCGGGCAGCGGCGGGATTTACGGCGACTTCATCGATTGCGTCAAGACTCGGCGGCGGCCTTTCCGCGACATCGAATTTGCGGTGCATACGGCGACTGTATGCCACCTTTTCCTGGCTGCTTACGAATTGGAGCGGTCGCTGAAGTGGGATACGGCGAAACAGCAGTTCGTAGGCGACGAGGAAGCGAATCGTCTTGTTGACGTTGCCAGACGAGAACCGTGGGTGATCTAAGCAATTGATTGTTGCGACAAGGAGACTTGATTATGACGAATACAAAGACTATCGGAATGACAATGGCAGCAGGTGCGGCAGGGGTTGCGCAGGTTGATTCGGCGGCAGTAGAGAAGGCTTTTGAAACATTAAAGACTTATGATTGGGGCGTTGACCGGAATGTTTTGAATCCGATCGACCAAGCGATCATTGCGACACATGGCGATGCTGCTGGTCGAAAGGCGCTCGAAAAGGGCCTTGTTGAGGCTCTTTCCGGGGGTATATCGCGATCTGCGCAGGATTATGTTTGTCGCCGACTAAGAGTTGTGGGTACGGGGGAGTCGGTGGATGCTCTGGCGGCTCTTCTTTCCGCGGAGGAGACCTCTCATATTTCGCGTTATGCGCTGGAGCGTATCGAAGGGGAACAGGCGGCGTCGGCGTTGCGGTCTGCGTTGCCGAAGGTCGGCAGTAAGCTGAAACCCGGAATTATCGGCTCGCTGGGGAAGCGCCGTGACGAGAAGAGTATCGCGGCATTTTCGCAGCTTCTGGGCGACTCTGATATCGCGGTCGGCAAGGCGGCGTCGGAAGCGCTGGGTCTTATAGGCACGCCGGCTGCGGCGAAAGCACTGATGGAATTCGCGAAGAAGGCGTCCGGCGAGATGAAAGTGGCGACCGGGGATGCTTGCCTGGCGTGTGCGGAGCGACTTCTCGGCGCGGGCGAGAAGTCCGAGGCGGTAGCGCTGTACAAGGAACTTCAGGGGGCTGATTTGCCCAAACAGTTCAAGGCTGCGGCGATGAAAGGTATTCTGACGGCTGCGACGATGAGGTAAGAGCCGGGAGGAGGCAGATTTGTAATTCGAAGGCGAAGCCTGCACGACTACGAGGTTGTTGCGGGCTTCGCCTTTTCGAGCGTTGTCGAGGATGGGTCGAGGCAGGGGCAGCGGGTCTGTCATATTGAGTTCGAATTCAGACTGCGGTTTTTTAGATCGAGGTGCGTAGATGAAGGATGATTTCCGGCGGCGGCGTTTTTCAGTTTCGGCGATTGTATTTTTTTTTGTGTGTTGCGTTGCAGAAGGGCGCGTACTGCATGTTTCATTTCGTGAGATGAGCGGCGTCGATAGCTTCAGGACGATTTCTGAGGCGACGGCCCAGGCCGAGGCCGGGGATACGGTTTTGATTCATGCCGGCGTATATAGGGAGAAGGCGGTCATCGAGAGGAGCGGGCGGGCTGATGCGCCTATCAGGATCGAAGCGGCGATTGGTGCGGATGTTGTTATGACCGGCGCGGACCGGATTACGGAGTGGGAGGGGGGCGGTGAGGGCGGCATTGCGAGTACGGGGTGGCCTTACCGGTTTATTCCGTGGAACCGGAGCGGGACGCATCCATCGGACGATTTTCACCTTCTGATCGGTCGATGCGAACAGGTTTTCGTGAATGGTTTTGCGATGCGCCAGGTTCTGAGGCGTGCTGAACTGTCGCGTGGGACGTTCTATGTTGACCTCGAGGGCAAGCGTTTGTATGTGTGCGGGGCTGACGGCAGGGATATCAGTAGCCGGAAGTTTTTTGTAGAGGCTTCGGTGCGTGACAGGATTCTGTCTGTTAAAGGCGACTACGTCGCTGTTAAGGGTATTCGGTTTCGTTATGCCGCCAATCGTGCCCAACAGGGGGCGGTGGAGCTGTCGGGCAATCACCTTACGGTTGCAGACTGTGTTTTCGAATACGCCAATTCGAGCGGTGCGGAGTTTACCGGTGAAGACATCACGGTTCGCGGGTGCACATTTGCGTACAACGGACAGATCGGGTTCGGGGCGAACCGTGCTCATCGGCTGCTGGTAAGCGGATGTACGGTTCGGAAGAATAACATCAAGGGTTTCGATCGGGGGTGGGAGGCAGGCGGCAATAAAATCTGCATGACTCGCGGTGCGGTGCTGGAGCGCAGCACGTTCATCGAGAACCACGGCAACGGCGTTTGGTTCGATATCGGCAACGAGGCTTGTACGGTTCGCAACTGCCTGATCGGGTTCAACGACGACGCGGGGATATTCTACGAGATATCCTACGGCCTGCACGCTCACGACAACGTTATCTTGAATAACGGACTGGCGGAGACGGATGGTTCGTGGGGGGCCGGTGCGGGGGTCAGTATTTCCAGTTCGCCGGAGTGCCTTATCGAGCGGAATATCCTTGCCGGCAACCGTGAGGGTTTCAATTTCCGGGAGCAGGATCGGTCCACGCCTCGTATCGACGTTGGAAAGAGCGAGGCGGTGTGGAATCGTGACAGTACTGTTCGGCAGAATATCATCGCGTATAATCGCGACGCTCAGACATGGGGGTGGTTCGATATCGGTGACGAGCGTCACTGGCCTGCGAAGTTCGGGGAGGGTTGTGAGGGTCTGTCGCTGGAGAAGCTGGCGTTAAAATTCCAGGAGAACTGCTATTTCGCCGCCGGCGGAGAGGGGCTTTTTAACTGGGGGGTGACGTGGAAGAAGCACAAGCGATATTCGACGCCGGGACAGGTGCGTTCCGAGCTCGGTCTTGAGGACGGCAGCATTATTTCGGCTCCGAAGTTTCGGGATTACTGGGGTTTGGACCTGTCTTTGCCGGCGGGGAGCGAGGCGGTTGAGATGGGCTGCTATCCGCGAGGGGCTGTTCCCGGGGTAAGGCTGGGCGTTTGGGGGCCTTAGGCTCGGGCGTGGAACGCGAATCGAGGCGTCTATAGCCTTGTGGTGTGGCGGACGGCAAAAAAAAGCGTGCAAGTTTCAGGGAGGCGGTTAGAATATGGTTATGAAACTGCCGGAATTGGAAAAACCAGACAGGTATGTCGGACTTTATGTGTTTGACTTCGGTGATCATGCGGGTGTTGGTTTCACCGCGCAGGAGGTTGCCGAACTTCTGGAGAGCGAGAGGTATCGCTGCGGTAAGGTTTATAAGATTCATGGGGCATACCCTGACGGTCGGCTGGAGTTGAATGGTGTGCCGGCGGAGACTTTTGAGCTTGAGGCTGGTATGCTGTTCTACTCCGAGGATTTTGAGACTGCCGAGGGGGATTATAAGAGGCTGGTCGGCTTGGCGGTCGGCGCGGCTGTGCCTTGTCGGGCGAAGGTTCATCTGGCTCGCTACTCTGAGGAGAAATATGCGGCGGCTTTGATTTACCCCGCTGAGTATGACGATGAGATTAGCAGTTGGCTGCTGGATGGTGATTTCCGGACGGCCGGGGCCGCAGAGGGCGGGGTCGGCGCGGTCGAGAGGTATTACGATTCCGGGGCGGAGATTCTGGAACGGCATCAGTTGTTCGGACGGTCCGATATGGTCAGCCGGACGGGCGAGGAGCTTCTGGCGTCATTGAAATTGGTCGTTCAAAGATAGCATTCCGTTGAGATTGAAACTGTTGGCGTTGTCATAAGGCTCTCCGCGGCCAGTGCTTGGTTTATCTTTCGATAGTTATGAGATTGCCACGTCGGCCTGTGGCCTCCCCCTTGGGGGCAGGCTCGCAATGACGGCTCCTGAAATCAACTGTGACAGACTAATAGTGGATATGCGAGATTGTTGTGGCGGGCAAGACTGACTCATTGATGGGTGCGATAGCGGGTTGGCTGCTGCATGTTTTTGGGAGGGGGCGAGGCAAGATTACCGGGGGTGATTTGAGCAGGGCTGAGTTCAAGACGAGCACGCAGAATATGGGGGTGCGATTCAGCGAGAAGATTCGGGATGTATTTCGGTTCAAATGGCTGAGACGGGCCGGCGAGAAGAACGGCAGAGAGTGAAAAGGCGGGGGGCAGGATTCAATGTAATGCTCCCGATAAACCGGGGCTTCGGCATGGCAAGAAGTTGGGAGAAAATGTTATCGGTAGTTGGCGGGAAGTTGTGAACCATTTGCGGCATAGGTTCGTACATATAATTAGAAACAAGCTAATAAGGAGTTTTCTCGCTAAAGTGGCAATCGTGTGCTTGCCGATAAGAAAAGCGAATTAAACAAAGATTTTTCTCCCCTCCGGAAAACATCGAGTAGCGCCATGTTACTCGATGTTTTCTTTTTTTGTGTGACGATTAGCGGGGGTCCGGGCGTAGTATTTTCGGCAGGGGTCTATGAGGGTTTTCCGCAGCATTTTTTGTATTTTTTTCCGCTTCCGCAGGGGCATGGGTCGTTCCTGCCTACCTTGGGTTGGTCGAGCTTAATCTGCTTAGTCTTCTGCTCACCCTGGGGTGCCTGTGCTGCGGCCCTCTGGCGTTCGGCCATTGCGAACTGCCCTACCTCATCATGGCTTGTCCGGCTGACATTCCAGACGTTCCTTGTTCTTGCTCCTGCTTCGAGACGGACGCGGAAGATAATGTCCGTGACTCGGTCCTCGATTGACTGGAGCATCTCTTCGAACATTCTGAAGCCTTCGCGTTTGTACTCTGTTTTGGGGTCTTTCTCTGCGAATGATCTTGTCCAGATGCTGTTTTTGAGGTGGTCCATCGTATAGAGGTGGTCCTTCCAGGCGCTGTCATAAACCTGAATGAGGACGTATTTTTCGAGGTCGCTGAGTTCCCTGCGGAGGAATTCGGCTCCTATTTTCGAGAGCTGCTCGCGCAGTTTGGGGCCCTGGAGCAGGTCGTTTTCCTTAAGCGCTATTCCAAATCTTTTGTTGGTCCAGTTGAGCAGTTCTGCGGGGCCGAGGTTGGCGATCTTGGCGTCGATTTCTTCGTCGAGCTTTCCATTGTTGAATGCCCGGCTGAGTTCGAGGAGTTTCTTGTGAATATCTTTTGGTTTTGTGTTCTGCAATTGTTCGGCGGAGAGGCCTGCATCGTATTTCTTGTTTGCCCATTCGGCGAGGGCCTGGTATGCGTAGATATTGGCTCCCTGTGGGCCGTGGGCCATGTTCATTGCGAACTCGACGGGGTATTCGATTTCTCTCTGCCTGTACTTTGCATCGGCTCGGTCGCTCAGGAGTTTTCGGATTTCGGACTTTTTGAGTCCTCGGATTTCTTCGAGATCGATCTTCATGTCGAATTTGGACCATGCCCATTCGGTGAATGTACGGAGCGAAAAGTCGTCTTTAAGGAATTCGGCCAACTGTGCGCAGTCCTTTTTATCGACCTGTTCAGCGGCTGCGGCGATCAACTGGTCTTCTATTTCCTCTGGGGCTTGTTTTTTGACTTTGGCCGGGCTGAGGCTGACGGAGAATGCGCTCATTGCCCATTTGGAGAGTCCTGAGATGTCCCATGACGCGGGGTCCGAGTAGTCTTCAAGGTACTCTCCCATCGAGAGGGAGATGTTGCTGGCGGCGGCTTCGCGGGCCTGGGCCTTTATCAGCTGTTCGATTTCGTCAGCATTTGTTCCGGCGATGTCCGCGGGCCTGAGGTCTGCTGCGAAATTTGTTCTGGCCCACTCGGCGATGCAGTTGTATTGATAGAGGTCATCCAGTATTTTGTCGCAGTTTTGTTTTATTGCGGCGTGTATCATCTCGCTGATGACTTCTTTGAGTCCTTTTCCGGCGAGTACGCTGCGTCTTCTGGAGTAGAAGATTTTTCTCTGGTAGTCCATTACCTCGTCGTATTCGAGGAGGCTTTTTCGAATATCGAAGTTCTTCTCTTCGACCTTTTTCTGTGCTTTTTCAATTCCTTTGCTGATTCTCTTGTGGTATATGGGCTGTCCTTCCTCCCAGCCGATCCATGACAGGGCTTTTACCGCCCATTCGGGTGCGAAGACTCTCATTAGGTCGTCGTCGAATGAGAGGAAGAACTGGCTGGATCCGTTGTCTCCCTGTCTTCCTGCGCGGCCTCTGAGCTGGTTGTCTATTCTTCTTGCCTCGTGTCTTTCAGTTCCGAGGATGTGGAGTCCTCCGGCTTGTGCGACTCCGTCTGCGAGCTTTATATCCGTTCCTCTGCCTGCCATATTTGTTGCGATTGTGATATTTCCTCTGGTTTGTCCGTTTCTTGCTTTGTGCCGGTGTCCGGCTTTTGCAACGATGACCGCTTCTCTCTGGTGCTGTTTTGCATTGAGGACTTCGTGTTCGAGGCCGTATTTTTTGTGGAGGGCTGCTGAGAGCGCTTCGCTTTTTTCGATGCTTATCGTGCCGATGAGCAGGGGCCTTCCGGCGGCGCTGATTTCGTTTATCTCCTCGACGATGGCGTCGAACTTCTCCTTGATTGATTTGTATATTACGTCTTCCCTGTCGTCCCTGATGCATGGTTTGTTTGTCGGTATTACGACGACATCGAGCTTGTAGATATTCATGAACTCCTGTGCTTCGGTGACTGCTGTTCCGGTCATTCCGGCGAGCTGGTCGTAGAGTTTGAAGAAGTTCTGGAGGGTTATGGTGGCGAGGGTTTGTGATTCCTCTTTTACAGTTACGTTTTCCTTTGCTTCGACAGCCTGGTGGAGCCCATCGGACCACTGGCGTCCGTGCATTAGCCGGCCCGTGAATTCATCGACGATTATGACTTTGTTTTCGAGGACGACATAGTCTTTTTCCTTTTCGAATGTTACGTGTGCCCTCAGGCTCTGTTCGAGGAGGTGCGGCCAGTCGATATTGGAGCCGGTGTAGAAGGATCCGACGCCTGCTATATCCTGTGCGGCTCCGACTCCTTCGTGTGTGAGGTGCACCTGCTTTCGGTCGAATTCGACTTCATAGTATTGTGTAGTTTGTTCGAGTGAGGCCTGTGCGGCGGCCTGCTCGGCGGTATTTTTTTCGATTGCCTGCTGTGCTTTTTCTATTCTGGCGGAGTCTTTGGCTTTTTTTGCGTCGGCGAGTTCTCCCTGGGCATTTGCTATTGTGCGTTCAGCGGCGTCGATTCGCTTCTTGAGCCGGTCGTATGTGCTCTGGAGCGACATAAGCTTTCTTGCGACTCCGTCGGCGTTTTTATACCTTGTGACATCGTCGAAGGCGGGGCCGGATATTATCAGGGGCGTTCTGGCTTCGTCGATGAGAATGGAATCGACTTCGTCTATGATTGTGTACTCGAGGTCGCCCTGGACCATGTGGGCGAGGGATGTCTTCATGTTGTCACGGAGATAGTCGAATCCGAACTCGTTGTTTGTGCCGTATGTGATGTCGCAGGCATACTGTTCTTTTCGTTCGTCTCCTGCGGTATCCATGTCCGCCTGGATGGCGCCTACGGTGAGGCCCAGTGCGGCGTAAACCGGGGTCATCCATTCGGCGTCGCGCTTTGCGAGGTAATCGTTGACGGTTATGATGTGTACTTTTCTTCCGGTGAGGTGGACGAGGTATGCTGCGAGGGTTGCGACGAGAGTTTTTCCTTCTCCTGTCGCCATTTCTGCGATTTTACCTTCGTAGAGTGCTGCGCCTCCTATGATCTGCACATCGAAGTGCCTCATCTGGACGTTTCTTACGGCGGCTTCCCTGACGACTGCGAAGGCTTCCGGCAGAATGCTGTCGGGGTCGGCTCCTGCTGCTATTGCGTTTTTGAACTCGGCGGTCTTTGCCTTTAGAGCCTCGTCGCTCAGCGCCTTTACGCGGTCCTCCCAGTCGGCGGTTTCAGCGACTACCGAGGAATACGACTTTACCATTCTCTCGTTTCGGGAGCCGAAGATTTTAACAAGCGTTTTGTTGACCTTCTGGAACATGTTCTTGTCGTGTTCTAAATAATCAACCAGAGAAAACGGTCGCAACTATCGGGGCGGCGTCTTCGAGATGTTTCCTCAGTGCGGCGTATCGTCGCGTGTTGGGTCGGAATGACAACATAGGATTTCCGGCGGCTATCAATCGAGCTATTCCTTCACTCTTGTGAGGTATTCTCCGGTTCTGGTGTCGATTCTCAGGACTTCTCCGAGCTTAATGAACGGCGGGACCTGGACGACGAGTCCGGTTTCGAGCGTTGCGGGTTTGTTCTGGTTTGTGGCGGTTGCGCCCTTTATTTCCGGGGCGGTTTCGGTCACTTTAAGATCGACGGTGTTTGGCAGGGTTACTATGAGTGGTTTGCCTTCATACATGCTGACCTGTAGCTGCGTGTTCGGCTTGAGATACTTTTTTCCGTCTCCGAACGCATCGTCGTCGAGAGTGATCTGGTCATAGGTAGTCGTGTCCATGAGGATGTGTTCGCTGCCTGAGGAGTAGAGATATTCGTATGTTCTCTTGTCGAGGTATGCCTCCTCGACGACTTCCTCTGAGCGGAGTCTGACATTCTGTATGGACCCGTCTGCGAGACTCTTTAGTTTAGTCTGATAGACGGCTCCGCCCTTGCCCAATTTTACGTGCTGATAGTCAACAACTGAATATATCTTATCGTCGATTTTTATTGTCTGGCCCTTCTGCATTTCTGAGGCTCTCATTTTTTACTCCGAAATCATTGATGTATTTTTGTTGCGGCACGGCAGCCGCTGAATGGAGTAAATATGCCAGAATCGGGCGGCTATGTCAAGAAATGAATGTTCATGGTGGTTTGGTATATTTGGATGCCGGTTGCGGTTGGCGGCCGGCTATTTTCCGGCTACTCCGCCTGAGACAATGAATGTCATGGCTTCCGAGCTTGGGATGTCGAGTGGGCTGACGGCCTCTTTAGGGAAGATGAAGACGTTTCCGGCGAAGTTGTATGATTGGGGGAAATAGACTGCGACGTGGTCTTTGAGGCCGAAGTTTTCGAGTGTTTCCCTTGTGATGAACCCGATGATTTTGGCGTGGCAGCCCGGTCCGAGGTTTACGAGCACCGGTTTGTCGAATTTCTTTTCTTCCCCTGCGAATGCCTCTACGAGGTCCTTTATCGAGGTGTAGAGCATTTTGACTATGGGGACTCTTTTGAAGAGCTTGTCAATGAGATTGAAGAGCTTCCTGCCGAGGAAGTTCGAAGCTATGAAGCCGATGATTGTAATTATCGAGAGTGTCAGGACCAGGCCGAGTGCGACTCCCGCTCCGGGGATTGTGGTGATTTTTCGGAAGAGGTCTCCGAAGAGGCTGTCGAGGCCTCGGAAGACGTATATCAGCAAGAGGACAGTTAATCCCACTGGTACTGTAATGAGCAGGCCCCTGAAGAAATATTGGAGAATTCGCTTCATTTTTCGCCTTGTAAGAGTTTGTTTTGCTTGCCGGTTTTTATGAACGCGATTACGGCGAAGACATATAATACCGCGGCCGGCAGTGCGAAGGCAAGGCAAAAGGTTTTTATTTGGCCTCGGTTTATGTAGTGGGTCAGGCGACGGATGTTGGTTGAGTATGGCCAGAAGGCGCTAACGTCGTAATGGTAGAGGCTGTCGATGAGGACGTGGAGCCATACGCCGAGGATTCCCGATACGATCATCTTGGCCAGGACTGGTTTGTATTTTATGCGAAGCAGGGTCATGGAGGATTTCAATGGGCGGCGCAGGGCGTATGCGAGCAGGCCCCAGGCTGCGCCGAGGGCGGCGCCTATGAGGAGAGTGTGGCAATAGCGGTGGAATGGATAGCCGAGGTTGGCGAAGCCGATGACGAGGACCTCAACGTCAACGACGACATTGGCGAGGACGAAGACGGGGATGTCTATCCACTTTCGCAGCGCCAGTGCGACGAATCCGCTTGGGCCGAAATGATATGGCGTAAATGGCATAGTGTGATAGCTTCAAGATCAAAGTTCAAGGTGTAAGATTACGGAGTCCCGATTATGTCGGGATGGGTGTTTAATTTTGGCTTTGTTTTCGGTCACTAATCGTCGGATAACGGTTTGCGTCGGTTCTTGTCAGGAGACCGGCGAGTTCGAATATGTTACCGTTGTGCCGAGCGTTTGTCCAGAGCGGGTGTAGCGTTTAGTGCTGGTGACGTTATGAGCTTCCTATGAGGTTTGAAAAAACAGGCGTTGCGGCGGCGCAAAAGAAAGGCCGCTCCTGCGAAATGGAGCGGTCTAAAGAGGGGTCGAAACGCGGGGATAATTCTGTCAGCACAGCGCTATGTAACTTGCGATCGACAGAAAAAGAATTCGCCTTTTGTTCAATGTAAACGGCAACCACGTTTCGTAATAGAATTTAATCATCGCCCATCTCTAAAACCAGAATGACAATACAGTCAACTCCAACGATGCTATTATGATAACCGAAATGAAGTCAAAAATCAAGAGAAAAGGCGGCTCGTCAGTCGTAAAGTATTTCTGGATAAGGGTTTATAATTTTCGATGCAGGGGGTATTTTTGAGGGTTCTATGGCGTCGGCGGGTAAGGTCCTATTTCGCGGGTTGAGGCCAGAGTGATTTCCAGTAGTCGCGGTCGGTTTTGTATGTGTCGATTGGTGCGTCGTCGCCGGTGATTATGCCGAATCTTTTCATTTCGCGGACATATTGCGGATTGGGCTTGAAGCCTGGCATGTCGAAACGCTTTATTTTTTCGAGGTGTTCTGTGCCTGCGGCGCACAAATCGAGAATCTTTCGATAGTCGGGGTCGGATTTGTCTGCGAAGACTGTGAACGGCTCGGAATCGTCGCCTTCTCGTGGTCGGCAAAGCGCGTATCCGCCGCTTTCCTTTGCGAGTGGGGCGAGGAGGATCAGGGAATTCTCCGGGTTGGTGAGGTTGAACATTATGTGTCGGGACATTTTGCATCGTATGTCGTCGAAACTGGGGTTGGAAAGGATGAGGTCGAGATTGTCGGAGATATATCGCGGGACAGGGAGGGATTTGTCGTGACATGCCAGGCATCTTCGGGTAATAGCCTCGGCGGCAGCTTTGGATTGCGGCCAGGCGCGGTCGGCAGTATCGAGTTGGCTTTTTGGGAAGCCTCCTATCATTCCTGTTCCGAGTGCGGCGTATGTGCCGGGATATGGCGCTCCTGCTTCGATCCAGTAGCGAATCATGTTCTGCTCGTCGGATGAGAGGGTGACTTCGTGATGTGTTCCGTCGATTTTTTTCATTAGCAGACTTGCACTTGTTCCGACGGTTCTTGGGGGTAGATTCGTTTTGACTCGGTCCCGCCCGACGATTACCTGCTGGTTTCTTACGGTCAGGGTGTAGTAGCTGTGGGAGTAGATTGGCCCGCGGTCTCCGGTGAGCACTACTCGTCCGGCGCGGTTTTTGTAGTCGTGGCATTTAATGCAGTGCCTGTCGAGGATCGGCTGAATGTCGCGAGGATAGTCGAATACTTCGTGGATACCTGGGATTGGAGATAGTCTGCTGGGGGGGCGTTTCAATGCGGCTATTGCCTTTGCGCCGAGATTCGCGGGGGCTTTGGTTCGCTGCTCATGGCATCCGATGCAGCTTGTTGTTTCTCCCGACATTACCGTCAGGAAGCTGTGCATTCTTTTGACGGAATTTCCTTTTTCGTCGAGAGCGACGAAGAAGAGCGGTCGATTAGCGGGCAGTTCCATGTAGGCCGAGCCGTCCGGCTCGACGGGAATTGTTCCGAGTATTCTGACGAGGGTGAATGTTCCGCCGAAACTGACGGGCGGCATTTTGCCGGTGAAGTTGACGGGTTTGGGAAGGGTTTCAAGGACGAGAAGATCGGTGATTTCTCCTTTTTCGACACCTTGCATTCTTCTGCCTGTATAGACGTTTTGGAGGACGAGGTTTCCGGCGCCGGCCTGGGCTGTGAGTCGCGGGGGGATTTGCGGTTCGCGTTGCCTTTTTGTCAGAGGGCGCGGTTCGTGTACCTGTACTCCTTCCTCGATTAGGTTTTGCGTCAGGCGGTAGATTTCTTCGGTTTGTCCGCGTGCGTTCATCAGGAGCAGGGCAGGGCCTTTGGCGACGATGAAACAATTCTCCGAGAATGCCCAGGGGTCGCGGTATTCGGGGTCCTTCGTGATCTTTCGGGCGGAGGCGAGGTCGTCCGGACCCGATTTGGGTGTAAGGATTGTAACTTCCCCGGCGTGCTCTGCTTTGCCGTGGCCCGGAGAGAAAATTGCGACGACCTTGTTGTCCGATCCGGGAATCGGCTTGGCGTCTATCATCAGGGTTCCGGGGTGCATGTTCCCATAGAAGACCATTTGGCCCGTTCCATCGGGGTTGCATGTCCAGAGGTGTTGAAATTCTACCCTGCTTCTATCGACGTATTCCCATCTCTGGTAGAGGACTCTTCCATCCGGCAGGGGCCAGGGGGTGTTGTCGTGCTCGATGTTTGCGGAGATCGGTGCGATGTTTGCACCGTCGCGGTCACATCGATAGAGGACTGCGACCTGTGAGTACCAGCAGTTTACCCATCTTCTGCATCGACTCGAACAGAACATTATGGAGCTGTCACTTAAGTACGTCGGTTCGATGTCGTCGTATGGGCCCTCGGTTATTTGTGTGAGGTTTGAACCATCGGCGTTAATCTCGTAAAGGTTGAAATAATCCGAGCCTGCCTTTCGGTATGAGAATAGTATTCTATCGCCGTTATAGTGTACCTGTGGGTCCCGGACGGAGCCTTCCCTGTCGTCGAGGAGCACGCGGAGTTTTCCGGTTCGAATGTTCAGGCTGCACAGTTGGCCCCTTGCCCGGAACACCTTCTTGCTGCTGTCCTGTGCATAGTAGCCGAAGTTTTCATACCAATGTCCTCCTGCTCCCGGCTGTCTGGCGGCGAAGATAATTTCCCGGACTTCGGCCATTGGGCCTTCAAGGCATCTTTCGAGGAGGCTTGAGGGCGGATTGTCAGCAAGGGATTGTGCAGCGGATATTATGCAGAGGCAGAGTGCGAATTTGAGGATTAGTATTCTATGAGTAGGACCGGTTTTTTCCATTCGAGTCTCTCGAATCGGATTATCGAATCTTGCTATGGATGATTATAGTGGATTGCCATGCTGTGGGCAAGTGATACGATGGTATATTGACGGGAGAATCGCTGGGTAGTATAGTCACGTTGTTTGCAGAATTGTTTCGGAGATCAAGGATTAAGAAACGGTTAGGATGGGCGAAGGGTCTGGATTAGTATGGTACGGATCGGGATGTGCCAGGTGGATTTGGTTGACGGGGACCGGGAAGGGAATTTTGTGCGGATAGAGGAAGGGATTGCGGAGGCTAAGGCCAAAGGCGCGGAGATTGCGTGCTTTGCTGAGACCGCGATATTGGGTTGGGTCAATCCGGAAGCGCACGAAAAGGCTTTTGCGATTCCGGGTGCGGATTCGGATCGTTTGTGCGAGTTGGCTCTAAAATATGCGATTCATCTTTGTGCCGGCCTGGCTGAGAAAGACGGGGGTGACTTGTACGACTCGGCGGTGCTGATTGGCGATGTGGGGCGAATTCTCCTCAAGCATCGCAAGATTATACTTCTGAGCGAGTTGATGAGGCCTCCATACACGCCGGGCGGCGAAGTTGCTGTTGTTGAGAGCCGGCTGGGACGGGTGGGGTTATTGATATGTGCTGATACTCATAAGGATGAGATTCTGGCGAGGATGGGGGAGCTGACGCCGGAGTTGGTGGTTGTTCCCTATGGCTATGCGGCTGTTGAGGCTGATTGGCCGGGCCATGGCAAGGAACTTGAGCGTGTTGTGGTCAATGCGGCCAGGAAGACCGGGGCGGTGGTTGTAGGGACCAATTCGGTGGGGAAATTGTCTCACGGGCCCTGGAAAGGGCGGGTTTACGGCGGCCAGAGCGTCTCGGCAGGGCCAAACGGGGTTATTTTGGCAAAATGTGCGGACCGGCTGCGGGATATTGCTGTCTTTGAAGCTTGACAAAGCGTGGCGGCTATTATCCGAAGTGTCTTTTGGGCTTGTTTTTTTTGAAAAAAAAGATTGAATGTTTATCGGGTTCTTGTAGAATCTGTTTGTGGCGTGTCTGTTCGTCGAGTGCAGCCGGGTGGCGTTACTGAGGTCCCGGCGGGATTTGCGAATCGGTCACGGAAAGATAAATATGATATTGACGGAGTACTCTCGCTCCGTTGAAAGGTGTCATATAGCCGGGTCGTTCAGGTGGCTACACCAAGGTCCTGTTTGATCCGGAGCCGGAGGGGCGACGCCGAAAAAAAGGAGATTGCAATGGTCGGCTGTTCGGAAAGCGTCCTGGCTTGGGGCGGTATTCCCGGTGGTTGGGAATGGATAGTAATTCTTGTGGTTGCTCTGCTGATATTCGGCAGACGTCTTCCTGAGATTGCTCGCAGTGTTGGCAGGAGCATGACTGAGTTCAAGAAAGGCATTAACGAAGCTAAAGAGAGCACCGATGATCTCGCAAGCGACGTTAAGCAGGTCAAGGACGAAGTAGTTGAAGAAGCCAAGGAAGCCGCGGGCCTGGACGATGATGTCGATCCGATGAAGTAGCGGATCGTGACAGCGTTTCCGGATATAAGCCGTTGCAAGTCGAAATGGGCAGCACAAAGAAGAAGATAGCGGATCCTCTCGATTCTACTATGAGTCTCGGCGACCACCTTGAGGAGCTTCGCGCGCGTTTGATCCTGGCGTTTTTCGGTCTTTTCATCGGGATGGTAGTTTGTCTTCTGATGGGCAAGCACATAATCAGGTTCATCGAGGGTCCTTACCTGAAGGTGGTCGGCAGCAAGTCCGGCGGCGGCGGTAAGACCGAACAACGTGATCCGAACGATATGGTTACCGTTTTCTTTGCGAATCTTGCCAGCAAGCTTGTTACAGATTCGAATGCTCCTGCTATTGATCCGAATGCCGTGGACTATCTGCGAAAGGTCTATGTCGAAACACTGCGATCCTGGCCCGGCGGCGGAGTCGCAGTCGAGGTGAAGGATAAGTCTGACAATGTGGTTGTGGGGGCGCGTCTGCAGACGCTTGCGCCTGCGGACGGCTTCGTGAGCTATATGAAGATATCGCTTATTGCGGGTCTTATACTCTCTTCTCCGTGGGTCTTTTATCAGTTGTGGATGTTCGTGGCGGCAGGTCTCTTTGCCCATGAGAGGCGATATGTGACCACGGCAATTCCGTTTTCAGTGGGGTTGTTTGTGGCAGGGGCGCTGTTCTTTCTTTTTATTGTCGCTCCTCTCGCGCTGAAGTTTCTTATCGGTTTCAACAGCAAATTTTTGGGAGTGAACTCGTATTTCACATTCCAGAATTACATATCTTTCGTGACGCTGCTTATGCTTGTTTTCGGGGTCGCCTTTCAAACTCCGATAGCGATTTTCATATTGACAAAGAGCGGTCTGGTATCGGTGGATACGCTTTGTCGGATTCGCAAGTATGTGATTCTCGGCGTGTTCGTCGTGGCAGCGGTCGCGACTCCGCCTGACGTGATATCTCAAATAACTCTGGCGATTCCACTGTACTTTTTATATGAGCTTGGGATTCTGTTGAGTCGTTTCGGCGGCAGGAAGAAAGAGGATTCCGCGGTTTCGCCGAGCGAGACCGATGTTTTCTGATGCTGGCGGCAATTCCATTTGGCAGTCGCTGGTATCCTGGGGTTCGGGAGTTTATGAGAACAGCCCGGTCTTTGCGTATGTGTTAGAAATTTTTGGCGGCCTATGTGCTCGGTCATTGCGAGTCCCGATTTATCGGGGCGTGGCAATCTCCTCTGTTGCGAAGGGCAGTAGATTGCGGCGTCACTTCGTTCCTCGCAATGACAACCAACACGCTTTCGGAGATGATACTGGCAAACGAGTGCATTCGCACCGAGTCTATGTTGGCCGGAAGATTCGTATCAAAGTCATGGATATCCCGGAAGTCTTAACAGACGGTTTTTCCCGGGGACAGGCTTTAGGCCTTTGAAAGAGCGCTTGGGGGTTCACGCTTGATATATTATCAGTCGAGGATTACTTCATCCCGATAGGCGGGGACGGTGACGTTCCAGCCGGTTTCCTGTCTGATATAATCGCCGAAATGATTTGCGCTGTTTTCCTCTCCGTGTACAACGAAAACCTTTCTCGGTGGTTTTTTCAGGTTCTTGAGCCAGTCGAGGAGTTCTTTTTTGTCTGCGTGCGCGGAGAAACCTCCGATTTGGGCAATTGTCGCTCTTACGGGGTACTCCCGGCCGAGGATTCTGACTTCCTTTTCGCCGCTTACGATTATTCTTCCGAGTGTTCCTACGGCCTGGTATCCGACAAACATGATGGTATTTTTCGGGTCTGTGATGTTGTTTACGAGGTGATGCTTGATCCTGCCGCCGGTGCACATTCCCGATCCGGCTATTATCATCTGTGTTCCCCTTCTTTCGTTTAGAGCCTTTGACTCTTTTGTCGATGCTGTGATTCTGAGTCCGGGGAAGTCGAACGGTGATTCGTGGTTATTCATGAACTCGGTCATTTCCTCGTCGTAGAGTTCGGGGTGGCGTTTGAAGACCTTTGTGATGCTTGCTGCCATGGGGCTGTCGAGGAATACCGTTATGTGCGGTATTGCATTTTCGAGGATGAGTTCGTTCATGTAGTACAGGATGTCCTGTGATCTTTCGAGTGCGAAACTCGGGACGATAATATTTCCGCCGGCCTTTTTTGCGGCGTTGATAATGTCTGCGATTGCCTTCTTTGTATCTTCTCTACCCTGGTGGACCCTGTCGCCGTAGGTTGACTCTATCAGGACATAATCGGCATGGTCGAGATGGTCTGCGTCTCGGACGATCGGCCTGTGCGGCCTTCCGATATCGCCTGAGAAGAGGACGGTTCTTTCTTCACCGTTGATTTTTGCCCTGACCTTTATTACCGACGAGCCGAGGACGTGACCTGCTTCGTGAAATTCAGCTTCGATGCCAGGTGCGACCCGGACGGGTCTGGCATATTTCACGGGCGAGAAGTGTTTGAAGGAGTTCTCGGCGTCTTCTACGGTGTATAACGGTTCGTATGGGTGGGGGCCTTTTCGGCCTTCTCGTTCATGCCTTTTACGTTTGTATTCGGCGTCTTCTTCCTGGAGTTTTGCGGAATCGAGCAGTATAATCTGTGCGATTTCGGATGTTGCCGCGGTGCAGTATATTTTGCCTTTGAATCCTTCTGTGACGAGTTTGGGCAAGAGGCCGCAATGGTCGAGGTGGGCGTGTGTCAGCAGGACTGCGTCGATTTTGCCCGGGTTCACGACAAACGGCTGCCAGTTTCTATCCTTGAAGTCCCGCTCCTGGTAAAGTCCGCAATCGACGAGTATCCTGGCGCCGTTTGCTTCGAAGAGATGTCTCGATCCGGTGACGTTTTGAGCGGCGCCGAGGAACCGTAATTTCAATTGCATTTTCTACCTCATTTAATACGAGCGGCATTTAGAACATTAATTGTACGATATTTCGGCGATGCTGTCAAGCGCGGGGGCGGGCGGCGAGTTCGTTATCGTCGGTGTTTCATGAAAGCTGTTTTGGGATATGAAAAGGCTTAAAGTCCGAGAATTATTGGGATTTGGTGTGGTGTGTTTCGATACCGGAGGCGGATCGGTTCCGGTTTGGGTGACAGTGCGGCTGGAGCTGCGGCGTGGTTTCGGTGAAGTTGATTGGCCGGCGAAGTCCTGGCTTGTGATGGGGGCTGAGCCGAGCATAGACATTTTCTTGAGGAAACAGTGTTTTGTCGTTTGGTCGGGGAACGTTTTTGAGGTGAAAACCGTGTATTGCGGGCGGGAACCGCTCTTTTTATGAGACCTTGTTTTTCGGCGAAAAAGGGGTGTTTTGGGGCGTATCCTGCGTATTTTGCTTGACAAATTGAGGTCCGATAGCGTAGTATATTTTCCATATAGGGGGCGAAGGTGACGGAAAGGATTCTGTAGTTTCCTGCCGTACTTTTGCTGACGAAGGTTGAAGACCGTACTCGTGGTTGTGAGCGCGCCTGTGTTATGCGCGTTTTTGCGAGGTAAGCTGTGCTGTGTATGCACGGCAAGCGTTTGGCAAGGGTTGCGGCATTGCCGAGGAGTATGGCAGTCTTTCGAGAGGATTCTTCAGAAATCAGATGGAAAAAACTGTATAGGAGTATATCTGTCCATTGAGCCTATGGAATGGACGGCAATTGTATCGGGGCTCTTTTTTTTTGCGAGCGTTCCGGGAAAGGAGGTTCTGCGCCGACATCGTAGGCAGGAAGGTTTGAACCAAGGGAATGTTTGTTTTATTGCAGTATGGGATTACTAACCATTATTGAGCCGGGTGAGAAAACCCAGGAGGAATTCGAAATGAGAACGCAAAGGAATGTTGGAACAAGAATGATTAGTGTTGTTGTGATTGTTATGGTTTTGGGTTTGTGGAGCGTGAAGTGCTCTGCCGTGACGACGTATGTCGGCGATGTTGACGGGTTCGGTTTCGGCGATGCGGCGGGTTGGAACGGCGCCGACGGGAACGCAGCGAACCGCGATCTTCTCGGGATACTGCAATCCGGCGACGTTCTGCCCGATATCGAGGGCGACGGATACGTAAGGGCTCTGGCCGGCGGTCTGGGCGATGTTTTCGATAATCGCTCGCCGGCGGAGAAGCTCGACGACTATGCGAAGTGGACCGATGTGGCATTGTCGAACGGTTATGCGGCTGCTCCGGGCAGTGCGAACTGGAAGGCTGATGAGGCATCCTTCACGTTCACTTTTACAGTGCCGACGGTCGGTGCTGCGGATTACGGTGTGGATCATTTCATCAGTCTGGTTTACGGTGACTATGACACGGATCCGATGTTTGCGGTTGTTGAAGGTTCTATCGTTCCTCTTCTTGGCAACAGTGCCGGGGGCGTTGACGGTTACATCTGGGCGGCTTATGCCCCCGTATCGTGGAGCGATATGACCGACGGTCGTGTTACGATAGACATTGTTGCTCCGGGCGAGCCTTATGTGGTGTTCGACTATGCGGTTCTTGATACGAGACCGATCGACCCGATACCGGCTCCGGGCGCTGCTGTTCTTGTCGGTATCGGCGCAGGTGTTGTCAATTGGCTGCGACGACGGAGAGTGATCTGAGTGAACAAGCGACAATCTGGGTTGCGATGAATTACTGTTGCGGCGTCATGGGCTGCCGGGATGTTTGGCAGATATGCGCCTATGGGGCAGAGAATCGCTAAGAAGCTTTCTGGCATCTCTGCCAATGCGTTCGGTCATGATACGGCCGGTAATGTTGGGGCGACTGCGGTCAGTTGCGGGCATAAAGAGTGCGATTTGGGCCGAAGGTCCATAGTGCGACGGCGTCTTCTGTTATGGTCAAAGATGCGTTTGGGCCAAAGGCCATTGTGGCGGGTGATGCAGGTTTTCTTGTTAGAGAACAGCGGATGGCACGGATTCTATATTTGGGATTGGCGGATACCTCTGCGCGAATTTCCAGTCCCGGTGCAGAGAATACGGTTATATTCCCGGCGGTTTTGCCTGCGTAGCCGTATGCGGCGAGCAGTGTTTTTAGGTGGTCGAATTCGTGCTGCCTGAGGTCGAGGGTTATAGATGTTATATTTTTGAACATGGGTTGCGGATATTGGTTTTCCTGCCGGGCGGCGGCATTGGCGGGAATGCGTGCGGTGGTGAATCCTACCGTTCTGGAGAAGGCTGCATCGGGTTCAGTGACCCAGGTTAGTAAGGGCGGGGTCTGATTGATGGGGTGTGAACTGACGAAGCGGAATCGTCTTACGTTTGCCGAGCCTGTGTTGAAGATGCTCGATCCCCTTTTGACATCGGCACCGAGTTTTGTGCGCAGGTTGTCGTAGATCACATCTATATCACCGTGTTCTTCCGTGACGAAACACACACCGGCGTTTCCTTCGGTTGTTGTAAGTGTTTCGGCGGCAGCGAGCATTTCGATGCAGGTATCCCGTCCGAGCAGGTATGCTGCTGATGCGGCGGTGGATGCGGCGGCGCTGTAGCCGAAGCGGCAAAAGCTGCTGCGGATGAAGGCCGAGTCGTTAATTGCATCGATGGTCTGGGGGTCGAGGACGAGATAGACGTAGTTGAGGCTGGCGTGCGGCGTTGTCTCGGCGTTGACGACCGATTCGGTACGGCTGGTCCGGTTCGCTGTTGGGGCTATGGCCGAGCAGCCAATCGCCAGAGCCAATACGGCGGATACAACGGTTATCGTCAAGGTTCTATACATTTGAGAACTCCTTACCAAAGGCCTTTTTTGACCGGTATATGCGAATCTACAATCGTCAAGGCGGAACATTCTACAGCACAGGGCAAGTATGCGGATTCCATCTTCATCCGTTGGGACCCGGGTAATGAGATATCGCCCGGCCAAAGCTGCAGCGGGGCAGTATCAGTCTATAGTAAAGTATGCAAAACAGACGGACGGAGGGCAAATGACGGACAAGTGCTTCCGTTTTACGACTCTTTAGAAAATGAGCAGATTTTCTATCGGACTTTTTAGGCGTTTATTGTGGATTGGGGTTCTTGTAGCGTTTGAGGGCTTCGTCGATTGGCACAAAACCGTTTTGCCATTCGTTGAGGCGTGTGATGTTCTTTTTCTCGGCGATCTCGACGAAGTGGTCATAGGCCTGCTGTATGGAGTCTTGTATGGGCCAATCGGCATTTGCCTTTTCTGCGGCATCTCTCATTTCTTTCCAGCGTATTATCAGGGTGTAGATGACGGGCAGTTGGGCGACCTGGACTCTGAAGCGGAGTTCAGGGTCGTCCTTGACGGCGTTCTCGGCGGCTTTGAGGCGGGCGAATCCTTCGCTGAGGGTTTGGAATGAGAGGAATTTCGCATTGTGATCTGAGAAGCAGCCGAGGTGGTCGCCGGTTGCCTCGACGGCATCGTGCGTGACCTTCAAGTATTCGCTTATGTGCGGTGCTGCGGGTCCGTAGTAGCCGGCGATGAATTCGTCGATGAGCGTCTGGCCATTTCTGTTCGGGTCCCAGAGGAGTTTTGCGAGGACCCATGCTCTTAGTTCGGCCATTTCGGCGCCGTAGGTTCCGTATGCTCCCTGCTCGAAGAGCCCTTTTACATTGTGTTCGGCGAAGAACTTTACGTTCGGGCCGAGGACCCTCAGATTGGGGTGCGGCATGACGTGGTGGCGGAAGTTCGTGGTGTAGTCCCAGACGTAGAGTCGGTCGGCGATTTTGGACCAGCCTACGATGTCGTCGCGGAATGCCTTGTTTCTTTCGTCGGCAAGGGGCTTGCTGAAAGAGCACTCTATGCTGCAAAGGCGGACTATTACGTTGTGTCGCGGTTTGGTAATCTTAGGTGGCTTTCTGGTGTATTGATATGCGAGGGTGCTGATTGCGACGTTTGGGAATTCGTCTTCGATTTCCTCGGCGATGGCGTTGACGAAACGGAGCATAAGGCCTGCGGGGCTTGCTTCGGCTTTTTCAATTTCGGCGCAATTTGGACATTGACAGTTGTTGTGCCAGTCGTTTTGAGAGACGGAAGCGATAGTGGCGGCGGGGTTGGCTCGGAGGTTGGCCTTGAGGTTTTTGACGAGTTCGGCGCGCATCTGTTCGTTTGTGAGGCATAGCTGGGCGTGATCGGCGGTGCGTTTGCCTTTTATTTCGCTGAACCATTCGGGGTGGTCTTCGAAATATCTTTGAGGAGGGATGAGGGGGTTGAAGGTATGGACGAAGCCCTGGTATATGTGCTTGCCGCCTCGTTTGGCATCGAGGCGTTCGGAGCTTCCGTTGCACTTGTTTCTGACGGCGAAGTTTCCATCGAATGCGTCGGTCCAGTAGGGTTCTCTGTATTCGAACGGGGGGACATAGCGGACGTTGAGGTTGTCAATTTCGACGGTTCTGCGTTTTGGAATTGTGCTTACTTTGGAGGACCACCAGCGGCATCCGAGATAATCTTCGAGGAATGTATAGACTGCGTATAGGGTTCCTCTGGGGTTTTCGCCGGCGAGTATGAGGTTGTTTCCGATGGTGCGTATTATGATACCGTCGCTGCCGAGCCCTTCGGTGGTGAAGTCGGGATCGGCGGCCTTTGCGGCTTCGGTGCCGACGAGTATGCAGGCATGGTTGTCGTTCGAGGGGACATGGGCGATTTGGAAATCGCCGTTGGTTATTTCCGCGAGGAAGCGAGCCAATTCGTCTGCTGCGTGGCGCTGGGGTTCCGGTGCGTCGTCGGCGACGATTATCGCGGCGCGGGCTTTTCCGTCACTGGCAATTGTCAGGGCCTTGGCTTTGGCAATTGAGAGGCTTAATACTATTGCGATTACCGGTGTCAGGATTTTGTTGATTCGACAGGTCATAAAAGTCTCCTTGAGTTTCTGTGCGGCGGCTATGTTTGCCGGTTTCGGTCCCATTTTTCAGCAAGTTTTTCGAGACGAGTTATCGTGTGGGCGTATTTCGGGTCGCCATACAGGTTTGTTTTTTCCTGCGGGTCGAGCTTCAAGTTGTAGAGGGCTCCGTCTTTGTCTTCTGCTCGTTCGTCCATGAAGTAGATTAGTTTCCATTGTGCGGTTCGGACCATTACTCGTCTCCCGCTGTTTTTTCGCAGTTCGTCGTACATCGAGCCGCTGTGGTCGATTTCGCAGAAAACGGCCCGTTTCCATTGTTTTGTTCTGCCTGTGATCAGCGGCATCAGGCTCCTGCCGGGGATGTTTTCGGGGATGTCCAGGCCGGTGAGGTCCATGAGGGTGGGGATAAAATCGATCATTTCTACGGGCTGTTCGATAACTTTTCCTTGAGGCAGCATGGCGGGGCAACTGAGAATGAAGGGGACGCATACATTCTGGTCGTAGAGGACTCGCTTTTTCCAAAGGCCGTGCTCGCCCAGTTGGAAGCCCTGGTCGGAATTGATTACGATGATAGTGTTGTCGAGTTTGGCGGTTTGTTTGAGGGTTTTGATGAGCCTTGCGACCTGGGCGTCAACGAGTGAGACCATTCCATAATATGTTCCGCGGCAGATTCCGATTTGCTGTGCGGTGAGGTCGAGGCCGCCGGCGTAGATTCGGAGCTGTTCGCGTTCGAAACGAGGTTTGCTTTTCAGTTCCTCTTCAGTCGGAAGGGGCAGGTCGATCTTGTCGGGGTCTATGAAATACTGTTTCGGGACTCGGCATGGTACGTGCGGGGCGTGAAAGGAGACGCGGAGGAAGAAGGGGTCGTCCTTGGCGGCCAGCTCTTCGAGGGCCTTGACGCCGAGGTCGCCCAGTCTCCATGTCTGGGTATCTTCGGGGGCGTACGGCACGATGCCGCCTATCATCCAGCGGTGGGTCTTTATATTTACCGGGCGATAATCGAAATCTTCGGCTTCGTCGAATTTCTTTTTACCTTCGGGGCCTTTTGGCTTAGCGAGGAAGTCCACCAGAGCGGGGGCGTCGCCTTTTTGCAGCCAATCGTTTTGAAATGCGTGGGTCTTGCCTACGTTGACCGGCGCTATGCCGATGTTTTTCCAGGCATTAAGCAGGTTTGGCAAGTCGGGTTTTGCGTTTTTCATATATGCCGGCTTGACGGCGGGGGGGTTGCCCATTGCGGTTATGCCGCAAGTGCTGCAGTAGTGGCTCGTCTTCATGGACGTTCTGGATGGGACACAGACCGGGTTCTGGACTACTGCGGCTGCGAAACGGATGCCTTGAGCGGCGAGCCGATCCATGTTGGGTGTTCTGGCCCAGGGTTTTCCATAGCAGCCGAGGGCATCGGCTCTGGCGTCGTCCATCATTATCCAGAGTATGTTCGGCGGCTTCGAGCTTGGCTTTAGAGCAGCGTGAGATTTCGTATTGGTAATGCCCGAAGCAGCGATCAAGCCGGCGCTTATGCCTGTTTTAATCAGGTCTCTTCGATTTATCTGTTCCATGAAGCATCCTTCCTGCAGATAGAGCAATCGAGGAATTGCGCGACTATTATATCATTGCGGCTGTTGTTTTTCGAAAGCGATTTCCCACGAGACTTCGCGGTTTTCGGGGCTTTCTATGGTTATGCGGATTTTACACTCGCTTTGTTTGGATTCTGCTTTGACGCCAGCTTCGCTATCTGATTTGGCCAGAGTTACAGAGTCTGTCTTCCAGTTTTCGTCAGGGCTGAAGATGCGGAGTTCATAGGGGTCGGTTGCGACCACTTTGGATTTTCCGGCGAGGGTCTTGCTTTGTTCGTTCCAGCTTTGCTCGGTTATGTCGATGATGCCCTGGGTAATGTGGCGGGATGTGCCTACCAATACAGGACGATCTAAAAGAGGTTTCAGGGCGATTACGCGACAGCAGGCGGGTTGGAGATTTGTTTCGATCACATCTGCAAAAGGCGGGATGAATTCATCGGCCCAGTAGTCGAATCCGACATATTGCGTTTTGCCGGCGCCGGGCAGTGCGAACTTTTTGAGGTCGAGTGTTACTGATGCGGGTTCTTTTTCAGACCAGTTGAAGAGGCCGACGATGTCTATTCTCTCGCCCGATGCTTCGGAGGTGAGACGCCAGATTTTAGCGGGGTCGTTTTCGAAGAGGTCTATCGGTCTGGCGTAAAGGCCGTGATTTGGGATCGAGCGTTTGAGGACGTCGAGCTTTTCAGGCGGCAGGGCGGGCAGCCATTCGCTGACCATGTTCAACTGGCCTGTGACCGCTATCCAGGCGCCCCATGTTTGTGCCTGTGCGATAGTGAGGGGGTTGCGGAGCATTAAGCAATCGGGGTCGTTGTGCCAGATACGGTTGTGTAAGAAGTATAGTCGCGATCCCATCAGGGCGCCTCTGAGGATTCCGCCCCATCTTGCGCCGGTGTCGCTTCCGATTCGCATTCCATCGACGAGGGCGACCGACGCTCCGAGGGTCCGCATGTTTTGTGCGGTGTTGCAGCCGAGGATATAGACGTCTTTTCCGGCCGCTTCTCGGACAAGCTTGAGGCCGTCGCGATAGGCTTGAATGTTAGTCTTCTCGGGATTGTGAAAGACTGCGTCGCCGATGCCGTCTGGTCTGTACTTTGGCTCTGGATAGAGTATCTTGACAGCCATGCCCGTCCAGAGGCCGTCTATTTTAATGTATTTGTAGCCCCAGTCCCGTGTCATCCGGCGAATTGCATTATCGAGAAAGTCTCGCGCTTCGGGGTGGGTCATGTCGAGGCAGTCTCCGGCCCAGTGGACTGAATAGACCGAGCCGTCTTGTCTGTGTACGAACCAGTCCTGATGGTCTGCAAAGATTTGCCGCTTATGATCCCAGCCGAACGGTATAAACCATATTCCCGGCGTCATACCGGCTGCGGCGATGTTGTCGGCGGTGGTCTTCATACCGTTTGGATATGGTCCTTTGGGGTTGTGGACGGTGAAATCGCGCCCGCTGATTTGCCAATTGTCGTCGATTTGGAGTGTGTTGAAACCGAACTTCGTAAGGTTGTCCCTGCAGAATCGGGCCATTTCGGCCATGTGTTTTTCGTCGGAGGCTCCGCCGTGCGGATTGGAATACCAAGTGCAATAGCCTGATGGAATGCCGGGCAGCTTGATATTGTATATTTCTGCGATTGTGTCGGCATATTCTTCGAGGCCTGCAATGGTATTTTCGAAGTATCCTATCGCGGCGATTTCAGCCTGGGCTGTTTGTCCCGGTTGGATTAGCAGCTTGCCGTATTCGAGTTTCAGCTCGACGATAACGATGTTATTGTCTTGCCTGGAAGTCAAGATGCCTGATGCCTTGTCCTGGGTCAGCCATCCACAGACCAATCCCGCGTCAGTTTTCGGATTCGCCAGTGCGAGGAATGTGTAGCTGGCCCTGTTTTCGTCGGCGGCGGTAAGGCCGTCACATCCGAGAGTTCGAAGTTCTGCGGGTGATTTTCCGAGGTCTATTTCGAGGCTTGCGGTTTTGAGTTCGTTGATTATCAGGGTTTTATTTGTTTTGTTGTGTACTTCGACTCCTATGCACAGAAATGGCTTCTTGTCGTAGAGTGAGAGCTTATAGTTGCGGCCGGACGGAAATTCAAGTTCGATAGCTTTACCCCGGCCGAGTGTATTATCAAAGCTTGATATCTTAGCGGTTACGGTTTCACCGTCGGTAATATCCTCGAATTTGCCCCGCCGGATGAATGTCTCTCCGGCTTTCTGTGCCGAGAAAACGGCTGCTTTGAGGTCGTAACGGACTGATAAGATGCCATTGTCGGCTATTATGCCGGTTTCCGTTCGGGCAGTGCGGGCCTTGTGGCTTGCCAAAGCGGCAACGGTCCGGCAGGTCAGCAGCAGGGTCACTGCAGCGAGGATCGATAGTCTCATGTTGGTTTCCTTGAATTCAAGATTTAGCTTTCGTAACAGATTGAGTACAGTATAATGCTTCGGTTGGACGAGGGTTAGAAATAGTTTGGTTTTGCCTGACAGACTTTAGTTGGGATCAATGATGGATTCATATGCCGATCAGCTTCTGGTTTCTATCCCTTCTTTTTGTATCGTTGCGGCGGTTCTTGGCGCATTTTCATTGCGGCTTTCCGGCAGTTCGGCGGTGAAGACGCTTTTCTTAGCGAAACTCACTGTTTTTGGAGCTGCGGCATCGTCAATCATGGTGCTGAATATTTTTATCCGGTCGTTTATCGAGGACAAATTCTCACTGTTGGCGGTTGCTCGGTTCAGCTCGTCTCGGCTGCCGTTCATCTATAAACTCGGTGCGGTTTGGGCGGGGCCTCCCGGTTCTCTGCTGTTATGGTCTGTGGCGGCGGTGGTTCTGTTTGCGTTGTGGCTGGCGACGCTCAAGACCGACGGCTCAGCGTTTAACGCAACTGCTATGATAGTCGGGGCTTCAGTATGTCTCGGACTTTCATTGATAGTTTTGTTGGTTGCAAGGCCTTTTGCCTGCAGTTCAACGGCTGTGACTGAGGGGGCCGGTCCCGGCCCATTGCCGGAGAGTGTGTGGATGCTCATTCATCCTCCCGCTTTTATTCTTGCGTACTCGACTTTCATGATTCCCTTTATCGTTGTTGTGGCTTCGGTGTTCGGGGGCGGCACGGGTACGGGCGAGCTTTACGCTCAGTTACGCAGATGGCTGCTGGTCGGCGTTGGGTTTTTGTGCCTTGGGATTGTTTCCGGGGTTCGCTGGGCTTACATCGAGCTTGACTGGAGCGGATACTGGGTGTGGGACCCTATCCAGAATCTATCGCTCCTGCCTTTGCTTGCGGCCATAGCGGCGTTACATAGTATTAACGCGATGCAGCTTTGCGATAAATTCAGGCGTTGGACACTGGCATTGGCGCCGATTCCATTTGTTTTGTGTTTGTTTCTGGCATTTGTCGGGTCAAGCAACATTCTGAAATCCGTCCACACTTTCGGCAGGAGCGAGGTCTCCAGCAGCCTGTTGAGCTTTACCTGTGTGTGCCTTTTTCTCTGGCTGTTCTGCCTTGTTCAGGCGGTTAGGACGGTATCGGTTGTGCGCGTCCGTCCGGGCATATTTCGTCTGGACAGGTCCAAGATACTATTCTGGTCGAACATCGGTTTTGTTGTTACGGCGGCGGCTATCGGTCTTGCGACCTTTATGTCGGCTATTCTCAAAGTGGTTACAAACTCTACGACGATTCACATTCCGGCGATGTCATTCTATGGCGAAGTAATCTCGGTTGCGGGCATTGCACTGATTTTCCTTATCGGATTTTACGGTTTGGTCGATTTGCGGCAGAGGCGAGGCAGCAACAGGCTTCCGATCCTGATATGTTGTGCTCCCGGGATTTTATGTTTCGGCATTGCGTACAGGCTCGCCAATCGGACGTTACTGCTGAGCCTTGCTTGTGCATGCGGTGTTTTCAGTATTATTGCTGTTCTCATAAGGTTTTTTGTTGCGTTGAAGAATCGTGAGAAGATCGGCGGGTGTATTTGTCATCTTGGCGTTGTGCTTGTGCTGATTTCAGCCGGTCTGTCTGGCGCCGACAGGAGTGTTCAGACGTCACTTGACGAAGGCGACACACTGCCATTCGGGGGGTGGGAGTTTGTTTATGATTCGTTCGAGAAAAAAATCACCAACGATGTGGAACAGGCTGGGCCTCGCATTTTTCTGACAAAAGGCAGTCGTCATGCGGAGCTTTGGCCTCATCGAAAATCCTATCCCGGCAGGCCGCAGGTTCCTGTCAGATCCAAGGCCGCCGTTGATACAGGGTTATTTGCGGATGTCAGCGTTTCGTTCGAGGAATTGACGCCGGACGGCAAGGCGACGATAACGGTAAAGATCAGGCCGTTTATGTTCTGGTTATGGTTTGGAGCGGTTTTGGTCATTTCCGGTTCGGTTCTTGCGGCCTTTGAGGGAAGGTCCAGATTGCTGCCGATGGGCCTGCATGGAGAATCGGCTTACGGTTAGGTGCGGATATAAGCCTTGCGGAAGAAGAACGAAGGCATTAGGCACAGTGTTTGATTTGCCGGTGTCGAAATTCAGACCGTCACAAGGTAGGCAGTATCAGATGTTGTGCTTAAGCATTGTCTTGCGAAGGAGCATCTCCTCTTAGACAGACGAAAAAGAGGCCGGTCTAACGACCGGCCTCTCTGATCTAACGATTTTCCGGTTGACAAAACTCACTTATCAAACGAGTCTTCGTTGCACTTCTAAAGGTCTCCTCCGCAATCCGTAGGAAGCCCTGGACCGTGAGGCGGTTCTGCTATATTCCAGCTTGCCATTAGTTTATTCAAATCATTGTAGTGGACTCTGAAGTATCCTATCTTCGGGCTACCTTCGATATCATGGGCAAAGTCGGCGCAGATGCCTGGGGTGAGTTTAGGCGCCGGTCCCGTGGCCGTGGCAATACCCGGGCCGTGAGGCGGCTCTGAGATTTTCCATACTGTCGTCAGAACGTTAAGGTCATCATAGTGGACATAGTAGTACCCTATCTTCGGACTACCTTCCTTATCGCCGTCGGAATCACCATAACATTGTCGCTTGAAGCACCAGCATTGTGGTTTGCCAACTCTGAGCCATTCTATGTAATTAGGATCGTTACTCGGGAAACATCCGGGTTCCGTGAAGAGGATGAACGACATATCCTCGCTAATGCCCGTCTGGTCATAGAGTTCTTCCCATATCCACTCGCCGGTCGGGTCCTTTGTTCCCGCTACGGCGTCGTCGTTGAATACATGCGAGTGATTTGTCCAGCCCCAGGGATAGATTGGGTCTGTCATATCCTGGTACACAGCGACTGCACTGAACCAGAAGATAGCATCGTCTTCTTCCTGGTGGAACCAGGCGTCCATAGGCAGTCGGACCGAATATCTGAATACCGGTTCACGACCATACTGGGCACCGGGGACGTCTTCCGGATATTTGTCGTATCCGACCATTACCTCATCGTATTCATAGGCCTTGTACTCCCATATCTTTATGCCCGGATGACTGTAGGGCAGGTCCACATTTGCGGGGACATCTGTCCACATTGTAAGCAGGAAGTAGTCGGGCTTGACCGGTCTCGGGGCGGTGAGGCACCGGCAGGCGTTGTAACGATAGCCTATGTATGAGCCCCACCAAACCGCGGCGACAACCGGCTGCCTGGTCGTACATTCCCAATCATCGGCTACGAGGCGTTGGACCAGGACTTCCGGCTGTCTCGGGCCGTTGGTGATGGCAAATGCCATATCACTGTAACGGTTTTCCGTTGACGGCGGTATCGGAGGCCACGTGATAGTCTTCCACATACCCGGAGAGGGGACGTTCTTCTCTGCGGCGCCGCAGAGGGTCGGGTTTGTTGTTCTGCCGGCTTCCTGCCACCTCCATATAGCAGGATTCGCCGGTTCGACGCAACTTGCGGCGATATCGAACCAATACTTCCGCCCTTCTTCTTGCGGGAAGGGATTAGGAAGATCGTAATCGTAGCGATATATCCTGCACCCTTCGTTGTTAATCAGGCCTGTATAGGTCTCTGATGCTTCGGCGAAGAGGATGTCGATTCCCATGACTTCCGGTTCTGCGGGAAGGCACTCAGGCGAGGCATTGTCGTGTATGCTGAGATGGAACGACTGAATGCCTCGTCCTCTTTTTTCCTGGCCGAGCGCATCGACTTCATAGTTGCCGTACCAGTGCAGGTCGGTTACTTCACCGCCTTCGCAGTTCCAGTCGTCGGCAAGTGTAATCTGTCCGAAGACAGAATCGTGACAATGGAGTCCCGGCAGTGTGACATCTGGGAGCTGCTCGTGCTTGGTGGGCGTTACTATAATCTCTTGGCCCATTGATTCTTCGTCTTCGTAGTGAGGCCAATGTCGCAGCCCTGTAAACGGCTGTTCCCACTTGATGTAATTGGGGTCGGTGTCGAGTTCGAAAGCGAGATCGTAGCTTTCGGGTTCTTCACAGACGGTAGCTTCAAGCGGCGTTATTGTAGCCGGGTCGAGGACCTGGCCGACTCTAAGGTCGTCCTGGAAGAGCGAGAATGCAACAGCGTCGTCCATCCAGTGTTCCGGTCTGGTTTTCCAACCCCAGGGGTATTCCGGTCCTGGGAAGCCCTCATAGACTGCGGTGATACTGATCCAGAAGACCGTATCGCCGTTATTATCCTCAATGTAGCTATCCTGCCAGAAGTAGTCTTCCGGCATCAACTGCACGTAGTACTGGAAACAGGACTCAGGCAAAATATCCGGGTCCGGGAACATGTCCATTCCGACCCATATCTCTTCTACCTGGGACGGGTCCACGGTGATTACGTGCAGGAGTTTTTCCGGGCGGCTGTACGGGTGGAGCGCGTCAATTGGCGCATTGCTCCAGAATCCAATTCGCCAGGATACAGGTCTGGCTCCGGGCGGAATATCCTGCTCGGTCCAGTTTTTATAAGAACCCCACCAGTGAATCGAGGTGATCGGCATTCTGCCGAGGCACCTGAAATCATCGGCTGCCATCTGCCAGACAGCGAGTTGTCCTGCAAGTTCCTTCGTTGAGAGGGACAACTGGTCCCATCCACAGTAAGTCGGCATTACACCGGGAACCGGGTCGAGTTCGATCGGCGGTTGCGACCACTTCAGATGCGGGACGGGAGGCTTGGGTTCGTAAGGCGCTTCGATAGTAACGAGGTAATCCTCGACTTCTCCGTTTGTTGCATGCCCGCTGAAGCCGATTTGCGGATTTGTGGTGAAGCGGACGCGGACATAGGTTCGCCCAGGCACAGCAGTGGCGGGAACTACGAACGGGAAGGAATTGTTGCCGGCTACCGTCGCCATTTGACTCTGGACAACGTAGTCCTCGGCTTCGGCCCATCCGCCGTCGGCGCCGTAGTCAATCCAGATGCTGATAAACGGCCCGGCTTGCGAGGCGTTTACGGTTATCTGGGCCGGCTGGCCCGGGATCAGCGGCGTATCGAATGTGACACCGTCTTCGTCGTTGATTACGGAGTCGATGTCATCACCGTCGGCATTTGCGGTCGGCTGGCCGTCCGGGTCCCGATCAACGGTGTTGCCCATGAATATGCCAGGTACGATCGTGTGGCTGGCGCCAAGACTTGCGGCCCACGTGGGATAGGTGGGGTCGGGCGCATCGCCCCAGTCGATATCGGGCTCGGGATCGGGCTCGCCGGTAATGACGAAGGCCAGATCGAGCGATTCGGGATGATACACATGCCCTTCCGGATATTTCAACTCGGCCCATCCACCGGCTGTGGGACGATAGACAGCGTCGTCGTTCCAGCGGAGGTCGAGCTGGGTTGTTTTCCAGCCGAAGGTGTAGTCAGGTTCGAAGCCGGCGTCGGGGAGGTCCTTGATTTCCAGCCAGTATATCGTTCCTTTTTCCTGGTGGAAGACGTCTTCATCATCAATGCAGATGTTGTACTGGTATGCCTGGAAGTGATTCTGCTGGAAATACACTCCGGTTATCGGGTCATACCAGTCTTCGGGCCCATCGGGCATTCTTTCCACCGTATATTCGCATGGGGTGAATACCCTCGGACCCCACAATACGTCGCCGGGCATGCTGTGATGATCTATGGTAGCAGGAATGTCGGAGTAAATGGTGACCTGGAATGTCAGGCTTCCGGGTCCTCCCGGCGGCAGACAATCGTCGGCGAAGGAACCCCAGAAGTGAATATCTGTAATCTTGCCGCTCTCGGAACACATGAAGTCATCGGCCAGCGGCGTCCAGAACATATCGACATCAATACCGGTCGGACTGAGGTCGGGCAGTTGCGGATGGTGCATCTTGTGGTCGTCGCCTTCGTTCCAGTCGCATTCCTGGGTTTGCGGGGCGGGATCCAGCTGAATCAAGTAGTCTTCGGTCTCGCCGTCGCTGAACTCTCCGTCACCGGGCCACCCGTTGCCCATTCTGTTAGGCGTGACGGTAAAGCGTGTCCAGACGTATCCGGCATATGGCCCGATCAGGAAGGTATTGCCTGCGGGCATTAGCATAGAGATAGGTCCGCTGTGGCCTGGGGGTATTGGGAAGTCAACGAGGATGTGTTCGGGGGTCATAGCGCCTCCGAGACACGGCGGACAGGTGCTCTGGCCGCTCCATTCGCCGCTCTTGTTCCAGTCCACGAGGACATTTACATACGCCTCGGCCGGGGTGTTGTTGGTGACGTGAATGTCGATATTAGCACCCCATACTGCCGGCTGGCATACTGTGCCGAGCGAACCGGTCTGAGTCGTGATACATGGAACGACGGATTCGGAGCCTACCGGGCCTACAATGGTATAAGCCGGGGGCTTTATCAAACCGGCGTCTGCGTCGCCGAAGCATTCGTCCTGGTTGTACGTATTAGGATTGAACATGGGGCAAAATCCGGCGTTGCCTTCGGGTTCACTGTCAACCAACGGTCCGAAGAAGAGGCGTCCGGAACTGAAATGCTGTATCCACATTGCCGGTCCGACGTTCATGCATGTCGGGAAGGCTCCCATTTTGCAGGTCGAAGGATACGCCAACGCGCCTTCAGGTGCATCGCCGAATTCAGGTTCGTTTCGCTCGACTATGCTGATCAATGTGGCAGCGTGGTTGGTAACGTCAACAACGGTTACTCGCACGAAGTATTTTCCGGGGTCGGGCAGGGGGATCGGAATAGGCGCAGGATCTGGGCCTGGCTGTGTGCTTCCGCCTCCACCGCCGCCGGGTCCTTCTTCTTCCGGACATATAATAATCATGTGTGAGAAGGTGCCCCTATTTCCGGATGCTCCTTCGAAGTTGTCAAATCCGCCTGTATTGGGATTGAGGTCTCCTTCGGAGGTTGTACCGCCATAGGGATCCATCAGGTCGATTCGAATCGTTCCGTCGGCCTGGGGGGTGTTATGAACGGAACTGAGTGTCAGTGCGTGGCCGAAGCCGCTTGGCCACTCAAGCCGGACGAGAACGTCTTGACAGCGTTCGAGTTCGTCTCTTGCAGTCTTCCAGTCGAAGCTACCTGAGCGTACCGAGTATCCGCCGCCGTGGTCGTCGATCCAGTTCTTTGTTCCGTTTACCCATTCCGAGAAGCCGGTTCCTTTTCCACCCTTGTTGGTTCCCTGGGCCTCGGCTAATGCATCGGTGAGGTCGTCTCCACTGAGTCCGCCGGCGATGTCAGGGTCACCCTGGCCTTCGAAGTATTTCAGGCAGGCGGCGGTGGCCGTCGGCGCGCAATGGTATCCTCCGTCGTACAGCCGGTTATCATTTAGCTGATTGAGACGCGGAATGGGTTTCTGGTAGTACTCTTCCTTGGGTTCGACCTCGACTACGACATAGTCGATGTCCTGAGGATAGTCAGGATTCGGATTTACATCGACAATCAGCGTGTCGTCCTGGACTTCAGTAATCACTTCTACTTTATCCGGAGGGCTTGGGTCGAGTTCTATCTCGTATGTTATATCGAAGAAGCTGTCTATGGTGTAACCTTCAGCCTTTAGAACGACTCTGACGGGCTCATTTCCTCCTGGCATTGGTATGGCGCCTGGTTCGAGGTATCCTTTCCACCCGTCTCCTTCCGGCGGCGCATAAGGGTCTGGAAGTGTTGTAAGCGTTGGTTCATTGCCGTCCGTGTCGGTATAGAAAAGATGCCAATCGAGCGGACCTCCGGCTGGGTCGTAGAAGGCCCAGGAGAAATCCACATGTGTTATATCGTTGCAGGGGTCAATTATCTGCAGATGAACGGGTATTGTATCGTCAGGCGAGATCCATCTGTGCCAGTCTTCGCAGACCAGCCATGGTCCTACCTGCAATGTCGGGGGTTCGTAGGGTATGAAAGTTGGTTCTCCGGTAATGACAAATGCCATATCATGCAGTTGTATCGTTGTTGTCCCTGTTTCGACAGGCTGCCACGGCGCTCCGGTATCCGGTCCCATCGACCACTGTGCCGGCGAGCCCCAGATAGGTCCGAGCGGTCCCAGGGGGGGCTCCGAAGCGGAAGTCTTCCAGCCCAGCACGGGTCCCGTGGGCATGTTTGCCTTTACGACGAGCCAATAGGTTGTTCCTTCTATCTGTGTAAATGGGTCTTTAATGTTTGTGATATTGACTTGAAAGAACATTTGATGGTCGCCGGGTATCATCTCGGGCGGAACAGAGCCTGGGCAGACCCAGCCCTGAATGCCTGTGCCGTAAAATCGGCCTGTGACGTCACCTTCCCAGTTCCATGTCCACAGGCGCATACCTGGCCGGCCGCCTGAGTCGCTCCAGATAGATATGTCCGGTTCGATCGAGTCTATATCCCCGATGTCGTCACCTCGCCATGAGACCCAGAAGTGAATATCTTCGATTGGGGCGGTTTGGGAGCATTCAAAATCGTCGGCTACCCACTGGTCGCGTATGCAAACATCCCAGCCTTCCGGGTTTGGCAGTTGCGGGTGGTGCATTTTGTGTGGTTGTCCGGGGTCCCAGTCCGCCCGGACAGCGGGGGCGACACCGAACAGCAGGAACAGCGTCAACGCCGACAATAGTGTTAGTTTTGCAGATTTCATGATTCGAACCTCCAACAGAAAAAAGCTTTCCTTAACAGGTTTTGAATACCAAATATGCGTTGTGTGACAACAGTCACTCAGAGAACCAATTCCATCTCAAGGAAACAGTTACCGGGTGCAGCTAACATGCCGGCGTGCCGCAAAAACGCCGGACAGCAGAAAAACCGAAGATGACAATAGCACACCATCGCACCCGCTCCTCAGGCTGGTGTAGTAATATTGCAATTTCTTCGTATAACATTTCATTATAGCAAGCCAAACGGGAAATTACAGCAAATTCTTCAAAAAAACGACCGAACGGGCAAAAATTTCCGGCTATTATAGGACAAGAGCCTTTTTTTCCGCTTAGTGCTTACGCTCGAATCACTTCAAATTCCGGTACGGCAGATCAATGTATTGCTGCAGAACATGGCTGAATTCTCACTTCCGGTAAGCTTCGTCCGGGTCATACGTTTTTTCAGCGACGAATTCGAGCTTTTTTTCGCTGTTTTCTTTTACAGCCCGATAGAAACAGGACTGGTATCCTACGTGGCATTGGCCTGCATCAACGGCTACCTTTAGGATCAGGCAGTCCTGGTCGCAATCGACCAGGATTTGCCGCACTTTCTGTAGATGTCCGCTTTGTTCGCCCTTTTTCCACAGTTTTTGTCGTGATCTGCTGAAATACGTGGCGTAACCGTTTTTTATCGTTAAATCGAGCGCCCGGCGATTCATGTATGCGACCATCAGGATCTGGCCTGTATTTGCATCTTGAGCGATGGCGGTAATAAGCCCGTTTTCGTCAAATTTCGGGGTAAATTCGAGTCCTTCTTCAATAACCTTGCTTTCACTCACTGATATTAATCTCCTATAATGGCCGGTTCTACCTGCTTGCCAGGGTAGGTTTTACCTGTTATTATCGACTGAAGCAAGGTCTCGCTTAATAGAAAGTTAGCTCAGTGGCCCAGGACAAATCGAGAAACAGAAGGCACGTATTCCTGATCCTGCGTATCGCAGTAGTCGCCGGGGGTGTTGTTGCTGCGATAATGTGGTTATCCTCAGGTGATCGATGGTCGGAGCTTAAAGGTGTCTTCGTCCGAATGGATATGTGGGTTTTTGGTTGCGTATTCGGGGTTTTCTGCGTCAGTCAGGTCTTGGTTGGGCTGCGCTGGTGGCTGCTGCTGCGGACTCAGGCCATATATATTGATTTTTTGGCCGCTGTAAGGCTTTATTTGTTGGGTTGGTTCTACAACAACGTCATGCCAAGCTCAATCGGGGGGGATTTGATTCGGATATGGTATGTGGGCAAACATACTGAGAAGCGGTTTGAGGCCGGCCTTAGCGTGCTTGTGGACAGGGCGATAGGCCTGGCGAGTACTTTGATAATTGCTTTTTTCTTCTATGTGGTCTTCCTGCGGTCTGCGGGGCAGAAGATAGAGTTTGCCGCGAAGTCCGGTTCGGGCGGCGTTTTATCACGGTACTGGCCGGTGACTGGTTTAGTGGTTGCGGCGGTTCTTGGGGGATTTTTGGTGCATGCCGGAGGGCGGGCAATGCTCAAGCGAGTCTGGGGTGCTGCCTGCGTGCATGCGAGGCTAATGGCGGAGAAGCTTGTGTATGCGGGCAAGCTGTACGGCAGAAGACCTCTTGTGATTCTGGCGACTTTTTGGCTTACGGTTTTGCTGCAGATAACCACTATTACCGGTTTCTGGTTTTTGGGTAAGAATCTCGGGATCGAGGCGGGCGTCAAGTATTATTACGTGTTTTTCACGCTGGTATGGGTAATCGGCGCAGTTCCGGTGAGCATCGGCGGGGCGGTTGTCGTCGAGGGGGCCCTTGTCCTTCTCTTCGTGAATTTCGCGGTTCCCAGCGTTTCTCAGGGCGATGCCGTGGCTCTTGCGTTGTGCCAGCGGGTTATCTGGCTTCTTGCTTCGGTTCCTGGGGCGATCATCCATTTGGCCGGCGCTCATTTGCCCAAGGAGTTTTCTGTTGACTGCGCGAAGCCGGCGGAGTAATTTACGGGTATGGGCGACAGGCGGGCACGTGCCCCTGTATGAAGGAGAGGGCGAAAGATTGTGGACAAGTACATAAGGATCTGGCGTTAAAGATATGCCGGTAACAGGACGTCTCAAAGGCTACTTTCTCCGCGGCATGGCAGTATTGCTGCCAGCGGTTCTGACTATCTGGATTTTTGTTCTGGCCTACACTTTCATCCAGGACAATATCAGCGTGCATATCAATCGCGGTCTTGTTAAGCTGATAGTTCATTTCAAGGGTGAGGAGTGGATTTCTCAGGCTGACCTGACCAAGATACTCGTCGATGGTAAGGCCGGTTCGATAGTCGGATTTGTTATCGCAGTAGTTGGCGTGTGCCTTGTGGGGGCCATTTTGGCGAGTGTTTTCGGCAGGGCTCTATGGCGTATGATCGAGGGTTTCATTCTGAATACGCCTGTCTTCAGGAGGGTTTATCCCTATATAAAACAGGTGACGGATTTTCTGCTTGCGCCGGAGCAGCAGCGGCGACTTTCGTTTTCAAGGGTTGTTGCGGTTGAGTATCCCCGCAAGGGGATATGGTCTTTGGGGCTTGTTACGGGTTCGGGGCTTAAGAACGTGACGGAGAGCGTCAGGAAGGAATTTTTGACGGTTCTTGTTCCTACGTCGCCGACGCCGTTCACAGGTTTCGTGATAATGCTTCCCAAGAAGACGGTTATCGATCTGGAAATGACGGTTGAGGAGGCTTTCCGGTTTTTGATCAGTGGTGGTGTGATAACGCCTGCCAAGGGTAAAGACATGCCCGTTTTATCGAGTTCTGAGCTTGACAGTCAGGATTGAGCAGAGATTTTGTTGTATTTGTAATATTTAAGGAGAACAGTTTTGCTTATCACGATTAGCGGAAAACACATAGATGTGACAGAAGCTATGAAGAGCCATGCGGAGGAGAAGGCGTCGAAACTTCCGCGTTATTATGACAGCATCAGTCAGATTGAAGTCGTAATCGACGGGGGCAAAGGGGGTTCGGTGAGTGTTGAAGTAATCGCTCGTGCCGAGCACAGCAAGGTTTTCGTTTGCAGCGAAATCGGCGAGGATGCTTACGGCTGCATCGATGTGGCGGTTCACAAGCTTGAGCGACAACTTCGACGAGCGAAGAGCAAGGAACGAGACAACAAGCGTGCCGGCTCCGGTTCGGCGGGAGAAATGACATAGATTTTTGTTTGTGTGGCAGGTGTTCTGCTTTTGTTGGGCCTTTCTTTAGCATGAGTGATTAGTGTGGGCTGATACGATGAAGTTTTCTGACTTTATGTGTTTTGAGGCGATAGTCCCTGAGTTGAATGCTACCGGTCGTGATGATGCCATTTGCGAGCTTGTTTCGTCTCTGGACAAGGCTGGGAAACTCGGCAAAGGCCAGTGTGCGAAGATTGCCAAGGCTGTGATCGCCAGGGAGTGCGAAGCGAGTACTGGTATGGGCAGAGGTGTGGCTGTTCCTCACGTCAAACACAAAGTTGTCCGGGATGTTGTTGCGACTATCGGTCAGTGTTCCGCCGGTATCGATTTTTCAGCGTTGGACAAGCAGCCGGTGTATTCCATAATACTCCTGATAAGCCCGCAGGATTATCCGGACAAGCATTTGCAGGCCATGGAAAAGGTTTTCCAGCACGTCCAGGATGAGAAGTTCCGGAAGTTCCTGAGGCAATCCCAGACGTCCGAGGCGATATCGGACCTTCTGAAAGAGGCGGATGAGAATCCCTCGTTGTGAGGGCGGTCGGGGTGATGAATTCGAAGGGCCCATAAGGGGAATGACTTTTTGGATACGCCGATTTGCGAAACGGAAGTCGAGATAAAAAACGCAGACGGATTGCACATGCGTCCGGCTATGCTGTTTGTCGATGTTGCGAACGGTTTCAAGTGCGATGTTACGGTCAGCAGCGGCGAGACGGAGGTTGACGGCAAGAGTATCATGCAGATGAGTATGCTTGCGGCGACGGTTGGGACGAAGCTTAAGATTCGGGCCGAAGGGGATGATGCGGAGGATTTAATCGAGGCGCTGCGGGAACTTGTGGAAGAGAAAATGTTCGATGAGCCCCCTCCTGAAGATTGAGGGCATGCAGAACGTTCTGTGAAGCGGGATTTGCCCGGTCCCGCCCCTTGTACTCATCGCGTTATCTCTGGTATATGGGCAGGTAGTGGAAGTGTATTGACATGCTTAGCATCGCCAGGGATGTTACGTAAACCTTTCCGCCTTCCTCATCTCTTACTCCGAGTGGCCATGAGCCGTCTTCCTGCTGTCTGTCAAGGAGCAGTTCTCGTACGACTTTTCTGGCTCGGTCGGCGTATTTTCCTCCCCGCTGGAACATTCCCTGTGCATAGTAATACATTCCGTAGTAGAAATGCTCTCTGTCCTGCAGGCTCGGTATGTCGTAATCGAGGAAGAAGTCTGCTGCTCCTATGACTTCCGGTGCATCGTACTGTCCGCATATCTGTAGAGTGAGGAATCCGCCTGCGGCTGAACCGAATCTCATGCTCCCATCACCGGGCTGATAGCAGAAGTATCCTTTTGTTTTGTCTTTGCTGTCTTGCCTGTAGCATCTTTTTACATAGTCAACGGCCTTGTCGATGGCCTCTTTCGGGACTTCTATGCCGGCGCCCTTGGCGGCTCTGAGGGCGATAAGCTGCCATGAGACGACGGACAGGTCACTGTCGGTGGAGTCTTTGTTGTATCGCCAGCCTCCTTCGTGTCTGTCCTCGCTTTTCTTGATTGCCTGAGCCCTGAGGATGAGCTCGACGGCTTTCATGAGCCTTTTTCGTATAATCGCGTCCTGGTCGTCGTCTATTCCCATGCCGAGGGTTTCTGCGAGCATGAGGGTTATTATTCCGTGACCATACATTCGCGAACCGTCTTTGCTTCCGAAGTATCCGTCTTCTTCCTGCCTGTCTTGGTGCAGGACGAATTCGAGGGCCTTTCTCATTGCCTGGCCTTCTTTAGTCTGGTCGGCCGGTTTGTGGCCGACGGCGAGCATCGCCATGATTGCGAAGGCCGTCATGGTCGTGTGGTGTCTGTTGTTGTCAACGATGGCTCCGCTGTCCTGCTGCTGTTTTATTAGGTATTCGACGGCGCGTTCTGCGCTTCGGTTGACCCTTTCCCAGTCCTGCTCCTCTTTGTCGGCTTGTGCGGCTAAGATCGGCGGCGCGATTGAGGCGACGAACAGCGTCATAGCGATGAGACAGCAGAGGGCTTTGCGGAACAGGTTGTTTTCTGCCGGTTTTTTCTGCGAGTTCATTTTCCTGGCGTTCTCCATAAAAGTCTTTGTGCCTAAGGGGACATAAATGTCCCTGCGGCGTCATTTTTATTCCTTTGATTTTTGCGATATTACGAGGAAATAGATATTTACCATTTCGCGGTAGTCTTCTGAGACGGCCTCCTTTTGGGCGTTCATGAGGTCTGTTGCAGAGAGTGTCCTGAGTTTGCCCCAGTCTCCGCTAAGCAGCCTGGGGTTTTCGGGCAGTTTGCGACCTGTCGGCGGGGGCATATCCGCGGATGTCCGGTCGCTTGAGAATCTCGACGCCAATCTGTTTCTGGCGGCATTGCGAGTACGGCTTTGTGCTCTGGCCTGGGCCTGGTTTTGCGCCCTGGCCAGCGCCATTTCGGTCTGCTGCGCCTCCATAGTCCGACCCATAGCCTGTTGTGCCTGCTGCGCCATTTGTGGATTGTCCTGTGCTAATTGGGCGGCGTCGAGGCGGTCGAGGGTTCGCGCCATCCATTGTGCCATTTCGCCGGTCTGTGGGCTGCGTGAGGCGTTCTGCTGCGATTCTGCGGGATCCGCCTGAATCCGGTTGAGGTTTTCGAGTTGACTTGCCAGGGCATCATAGGCCTGCTCGACGGGCGGCTGGGCCTGCATGACGTGCACAGCGGTTTCGAGGGCCTGCCTGGCCTGGGGCAGTTCGTTCTGCCCTATGTCCTGCATTGCCTGGCTGGTTTGCCGCAGCGGCCCGGCGTCTGCTCTGCCGAGCCTTTCGGCATGCAGGGCTGCGCGTGTGATGTCGTCGGTGACTTCGGGGGCCATTTGGTTTATTTCTCGCTGGCGACGGTCGGTATTCTCGATTTGATCGGAGTACTGCCTGGCCATGTCCCTTATATTCTTTGCCAGTTCGCTTCCCTGCCTGCTTAAATCTGCTGCCTTGTTTTGTGCGTTTTGTGTCTGGTTTGCGGCCTGGTTTTTCTGGTCTGTGTTTTCGGTTTTGGCTGCGTTGACTTTTCCGACTGCCGACTGCAGGTCTCCTCCGGCCTGGTCCATCGATTGAGCGAATTGCTCGACCTTCTCTGCCAGTTCCGCCGGGGAAGCGGATAAATCGGTCGGCATTTGCTCGGCTGCATTGCCTGCGGCCTTGGCGGCCTGGGCGAATTCCGGGAAGGATTCGGCGCCGGCGTCGCGGGCTTTCTTCGCGGCCTGGGGGATGTCGTCGGCAGCCATTTGGCCGGCTTGCTCGGCGAGCTGCTTTGCTTTTTGGGCGAATTGATTCTGGGGCGGGGCCTGGGCGGCTATCTGCCGGTCGGCCTCTGCACGCCGGCGGGCGAGGTCCTTGAGTTGAGCGGCGAGCTGCCCGGCCTCATTAGAGATATTCTGAGCTTCATTGCTTGCGTCGCGGGCGGTCTGGGCGGCCTGATTTGCCTGGTCTCTGTTCTGGTCGTTGGCGGCTGCCTTGGTATTGTCGCCGGCCTTATCGAGATTGCTCTTGGCCTGGTCAACATTTCGGGCGAAGTCTTCGACATTCTCAGCCAATTGCGCCGATGGGGGCGCCGATGCCTTTGGTATCTGTTGGGCCCCTTGTTTCAGGGAATCCTTTGCACTGTCGAACTGCTGCTGAGCCTTTGCACCGACTTCGTTGGATTTCCTTGCGGCATCGGCGACCTTGTGATCGGCGAGATTCTCTGCTCTTGCGGCGAGTTCCTGCGCCTTCTTGGCCAGTTCATTTGCCTTATTCGTAATCGGCGCCAGTATTGGATTTTCGCGGTCCTGCCTTTCGGCGATTTTTTCCAGTCTTTCGGAGATATGTCCCTCGCGGTTGGTCATTTCTTGAAGGCCTGCGGCGGCCTGCTGGATTGTGTTGTCGGCGATCCGGTCGAGTTCGTCCTGCATGGGCTGATTCTGGATCAACTCCTTTTCGAGCAGTTTTCTGAGCTGATCCGGCGACTCCTGGGCCATTCTCGCCAGTTCGTCGAGCCTGTCGTAGCGGCTGTCGAGATTTCGTGCCAGGTCGGAGTCCTTCTCTGCCTGCCGCAGGGCCAGTCGGGTTTGCTCGGGGGTTCCTGCTTCGAGGTTTTCATAGTGCTGCGTGATTAGGTCGAGGGCGTCGTTTAGTTCGGCCTGCTGGGCGACGGCCTGTTCGAGTGCGTGTTTCTGGGCGTCTGTTTCCGGGCTCATTGCGGCTTCTGCGAGGAGGTCTTCGGCCTTTGGGGGAGGCTGGTGCAGCATTGCAATGGCGTCGTCGGCGTCTCTGGCTCGCTGGCGGCCCTGTTCTTCGGCGAGATTCTGGATGTTTGCATCACGGCGGAGAGAGTCGCGGATTGTGTCGAGGTGTTCGTTCAACCGCTGCTGCTCATCGAGCAGGGCGGCGGCCTCGGCGCGGTTCCGTTGAGATTGCTGTTCGTCGATTTGCGAGGTCAACTCCGAGGTCTGCTCCTCCATCTGCTCGGCGAGCTTGGAGACGGCGTGCAACTGCTCGACTATCGAAGGGGCGTATTCGGCGATTACCTTGCGCGCCTCGGCCATGTAGGGTTCTATCTGTTCGCCGAGTTCTGCGAACTGCTCAGAAAGTGTCTGCATTTGAGAAAGGACGGGCCTGCTATTGTTTTCTGGATTGTCTCTGTGGTTTGCTTCCTCGTCCATTTTCCTGAACGGTTCTGAATCTATGATTTTTCGAAGGGACTCGAAGATTTCTTTCGGCAGTTTCGCCTCTCTCAAGCGGTCAGGCAGGGGCTTGATTTGTTTTTGCCAGTAGTCCCACCGGGTCAGGGGCTGGGTGAAGGCGTCGGATGTTGCGAACTCCCATCTCTCCTGGGCAGTCATTTCGTTTAGAAAACCGGCGGCTTCGAAGAAGCTGTGGCCTGTTTCGAGCAGGCGATAGGCCTTCTCTATTTGCGAGATCGCTTCTGCGGAATCTTCGATTTGTGCCGAGTCGGTTGCCGTTGTGTGGAGGGTGTCGATGGCGGCGGCTGTGTTGGCGGTGTCTGCTACGAGGCTGTGCCTGACGGACTGGCGTGCGTCTTCAAGGTCTGCGCGATCGGTGAACTGTCCGGATGCCGAGCCCCATCTGTGTTCGGCGATTTGGGCGGCTTTGAGTGTCTGCTGCCTCATTTCATCGACCTGCTTTGCTTCGATATTGGGCTTTGCCTGCAGTTCCGTGAGGTTTTTCTGCTTATTGGCGTAGTCCTGCACTCTCCACTTCAGAGTTGCCAGTTCATTGGCGGATATCGCAATAGACTGTGCCAGGCCCCGCCGGTTGTCTGCGGCCCTGGAGCGCAGATTCCTTTCGATATTCTTCATGGATTCTTCCGCTTCGCGGAGCTTGTCCTGGGTTTCTCTGCTGCGATCCGCCAATCTGCCGGACGGTTCTTCTTTTTTGAGGTTCTCCTCGGTTTTTTTCCGTTGCTCTGCGAGTTTTTTGCGGACTTCCTCTGCCTGTCTTGCCTGGTTGTAGTCTGCATACTGTGAGAGGTCGTCGAGCATTTCTTCGAGTATCTGTTGCTCTTCAGCGGCGGCCTTGTGTTGGCGTGCGAGTCTTCGCCATGCGTTATTCTTGATGTCGTCGTTGGCTTCCTTAGAGTCCTGTTGGGCCTGCTGGAGCATCTCGGCGTGGTTGGCCCTGAGTCTGTGGACCTCTTGAAGGGTGTTTCGAGCCTGCTGGTGCGAGAGGATTTCTCTGTACGCATATCTGGCCTGATTTGCGTGGCCCTCGGCCCTGGCGGCGAGATCGACGACCTTGTCGAAGTCTTCTTTCTGCGGTTCCTCGCCGGTTTCGATTAGTCGGCTGTATGCGCTGACATTAGCCAGGTCATCGTGCCGGAACCTGCTGAGCATTTGGCCGAGCAGCACCATGTCGTCGGCTTCGATCCTTGTTTCAGAAAGGCCGGTGATATTTTCTATCGCAGCGAATGCCGACTTTGTAAGGGCTTCGACCTGCTCGAAGGAGACCTGCGTCTTGAGGTGGGCATCATGTATCTTGATTTTGTTTGTGGGGTTGTTGTTGAATTCGTCCCGCAAGGCCCGGAAGTCCTTTTGCAACTGTTTCGAAGTCTCCGCCAGGCGAACGAGGGATTCCTGGAGCAGCTTTTTCTGCTTGCTGTTTTCGAGATTCTTTACGGAGAATCCCGGAGAGCTGATCGTAATCTGCGAGAGGAGGGATTCTCCCTTGTTTCCTTTCAGGTCGGTTGCGACGATTTTTGTTGAGACTCTGTCGCCGGGCTTAAGTTCGAGGGGCAGCAGGTCCCAGTTCTTTTTTATGACTTGTTGTTTGCCGGGGTCTTCGGCGAGCGTGGTCTGTTTCCACGGGCCGTTGTTGACCCTTATAAACTGCTCTACAGTCTGCAGGCCGAGGTCGTCTTTTGCCGCTCCTTCGAGGCGTACTATCGCATCCGAGGGCATGATAACAGTTGATTCCGGTCTTGTCAGTGCCACATCGGGGACGAGGTCGGGCAGGGCGAGTATTTCATAGTTCGGAGCGAACTTGTTCTCAAATTTTGTCTCTTTCGCAACGAGATGGACTTTGTATGTTCCGGATTCGATGATATCGATCTTCCCACGGAGCAGGTTCGGCCTTGTCGCGGTCAACTGCAGGGTCTGTGTGGTTTCTGCGATTTGGATCTGGAGCTCGGCGTCTTCGACGGGCTGGTCAACCTCTATATCCAGATCGACGGATGTTGACTGTATTGCCTTCAAGTCGCCGGTTGTCTCGGCGACCTGTTTGTCTTCGAGCCTGGAGTAGGGCGGGTAGCGGTATGTTTTGTTGAATCTGGTGACGTGGGGCCGCCGGCGAGAGCGGATTGTGTATTGGCGGGTCGATGCCTTTGCGGCGAAGACGCGGTATGTCAGGCTCTCTCGCGCGACGAGGACGGTCGTTGCGTACTTCTGGTTGCCGACGGGCTCCATCTCTATAATCATCGGCTGGGCCTGGTCCGTGAAGGATTCGAGAAAGACTTTACGCTCGTTCTTGTCCGAGAGCTGCGCTACGATTGTCACCGGGTCGCCTCGCGGGACGAGCGGTTCGGGGTCTGCGGGCTCTGCTATCCTGATTCGCAGGGCGGAAACCCTGGCGATGTTGGCAGTTGGAGCGAAGGCACGGGCCATCAGTTGGGCGTACCTGAGCTTCGGTATTACGGTCAGGGCGACACAGAACAGCACGACGACAAATGTTATTACGGGCCAGCGCAGTATCTTCGTTGTCGGCAGGATGACCTTTAGTTTGTATGCCTTTATCAGTGAGGCGACTCTTTTCTGGAAGAGGGCCCGAAGTTGGGGCGAGTCGTGTACCGCTTCGGCATCCGTTCTTCCGAGTTCAACGGCGGAGAGAATCTTCTCTTTGAGTTCTTCGTGTTCGGATTCGAACATTCGGGCCAGGCCGGCCAGATCCGCGGGGCGGAGCAGCCAACGGAGGCAGGTGAAATAGAGCACGGAGATCGCCAAGGCATAGCCTGTGAGGCTGAGGGTGATTCTTGCCCAGTCGGGCAGGACGAGCAGCAGGTCGATAAAGGCTACCACGGACATTGCAACCAGGGCGGTTGCGATCAGTGCGCATGCGCCTCTGACGGCAATGAGGCGATTTCGGCGTTTTGCGAATTCCCGGAGCTTATATAATGTGACAGGATCGAGGTGAGTATTCATAGCATAACCCTTTCACAAGAGCGCAGGCTCTCAGAGCATTCCAACTCGTTTTCTCAGGATCCACTCGATTGTAATCAGAAGCACGATGACTGCAAACCATAAATAGCCTTGCCACAGTGCCGTGTCGCTTTGCATAACCCTTCCTTCGCTTAGTAGTTTGAGGCGGCTGCTCAACTCTGATGCGTTCTCTTCATGGAAGAAGTCCCCTGATGCGTTAGAAGCTATCTGCCGGAGTATCTGTTCATCGCAGTCGAGTTGTGTGAGTTCTCCGGCTTCCGGGGGCTGGACGTAGAACTGTGCTTTTGCAAGCATCTGATCCTCCGGGTAGCCGAGCACCCGGACTTTCACTTCGTAGTTTCCGCTGAGCATTGGGGCGGTTATTCCTCTGAATTCCCCGCTGTTCTCGTCCGGTTCGAGGGGGATTTCGGCGACCTTTCTTGCTTCGAGGAATATATCCGCGGATGCGACGGCGTCTGTAACAGGCCGGCCCTGTGTGTCGCGGATTTTGGCTCGGATTCGTATGTTCTGTCCCGGCGCGTATATCAGCGAGCCTGCATCGATAGAAACGTATCTGTCGCTGACGGCGAAGGGGCTTGCCATAATCAAGTTGCCGACCTGGTTCCAGTATCTCTGGTGATACTCATCTGCGACTCGATACCGCCATCTCCAGGTTTCGTCGAAAGCGGTGAACAGGACCTTTCCGGCGCCGAACCTTCTGAACACGATCGCCGGTACGGTCTTGTCCTGCAGAACGGCTTCGACGAGCACCTCTGCTCCCGGAAGGGTGCGAATTTGGGCGAGCCAGTGTGGCGGCTTGAGGGATTCCCAGATTTCGCTGTTTGTCTTTGTTCCTGTCGAGAGCATAAGTGCGGCGACATCAGCGCCTTGTTCAGTGAGTCGCAAGACTCCCTTTTCGGTCAGTCTCAATGATTGGGGATTAGTGATTGGTTCGGAGGCATCCCACTGAACGGGGATGAGTTCGGCTAACGGCGTTTTGCCGTAGGGGCGAAGATGGTTTCGCAGGCCGTCGATGAGGATCAGGCCTATCCCGCGGCTGCTGACGGCGTCACGAATCCACTGGAGCTCTTCGTTCTTGAGCAGTGTCGATGGGAAATCTCCTATGATTATGAGGTCGTATGTGTAAAGGAGGTTCCTGTCAGCGGGGAACATCGTGGGTTTGTCGCCCCTCTGGACGCCGCCATTGGGTGCTGTTGGATCGGCGAGGACCGTTGTGACGTCCCATTTTTCGTCTCGTTCGAAGAGATTGCGGATGTATCTGAATTCCCATCGGGGCCTTCCGTCGAGGATTAGGGCGCGGTTGTGCTCGAAGATAGCCCTTGTTCTGAATACCTGAGCGTTGTTGCCGGGCTCGCAGTCGATTTGCTCAAGTCCCGATATCTCGGCGGTGAAGTTGAGTGGCAAGCTCTGGAAGGTCAGTTCTCTTTCCTTGCCGGCGAGCTTCTGTTCGAGTATCTCTGCTACGGCAAAATCGTAGTCTATTATTCGTCTGCCCAGTCCGATGGTTGTCAGTTGCTTTTCCCAGAGCGTCTGCTTGTCACAGAGGATTCTCAGCATGAATTGCTTGCCGGGGGCAATATCGTCTTTTATGGCTATTCTGCCTTTGACCCGGTCCTTGTGGAAGACCGAGAGGGGCTTTTCGATGCCTAAGACGGCGATATCCTGGGGCTTGTGCATAGTGCCTGTGGCGACGGTGAATATTGGTATCTCGCGGCTGCCGCAGATTTTAGCCTGATGCAGCGGTGATTCTCCGAAGTTGTGGCGTCCGTCTGTGAACATCACGGCGGCAATTTTGCTGATGTTCTCCGGCTTGGCGGTCTTTTTGTTTGTCTGGGCCTGGGCGATTCCGATTGCTGTTTTTGGCGCGAGCGAAAGATTTGTTGCCGTTGCTGTCGGCTCGATGCCGAGTTTGAGCGGAATCTGCGTCGAGGACAGCTTTCTTCCGGCACTGCTTCGCCAGAGGGGCTGGATGTCATTGCCTGTCAGGGCGAGAAGATCGATGTTGTGACTTTCGGCGAGCCTGGCGAGCAGCGGGTTTTCGCCGTGCAGGAGCAGTTCTCCGATTCGTTCGATTCGCGTCATCTGATCGAAGCGGTTTATCGCCTGGCTGACCTGGTCAACCCCGGAGCTTGCGAGCTTCGCTCCCCACTGCTCGATCGCCGTTCGAATCTGCTTTCGCCAGAAGTCGGTTTTGGCGGCAAGCTCTGACAGTTTTTTGGCGGTCTGCTCGGGGTCTTTTTTTGAATCATCCCCGGCCAGTTGGCGGGCTGGTTCGAGCAGTTCGGCGCGGAATTGTTGCAGGGCTGTCTGCTTCGATGTCAGGCTCGGCTGGTTGACGGTCGCGGCCTTGAAGGGCGAGAGTCGGCTGCCGGGTATCGGACGCTCCATGGCGCCGTCAGGAAGCTGCCAGCCTACGGCGATGTGGTCGTCGCCGGTCGTCTCTATATGCAGGGTTTCGATGTAGTATCTCCTGCCTGCCTGCAGGGTTATCGGCTTTGACTGCTGTTCGGCATTCTGGTCCCATTTCTCGGACGTGACCCACGATGAGACCTTGGCAATCTGGACCTTTGCCGCAGGGTCGTCGCTGGTGCTGAGAAACAGCCAGCTCTTGTCATCGCTGCTGACCCAGAACGTATATTCGCCGGTTGCGAGGGGATATATATAGCCTGATATCTTCGAGCAGTAGTTATCGTTCCAGTTCGACCTGCTCTGGAATTTTTTGAGTTGTTCGGTTCCGGTCGGCTCGTCTGGATAACCTTTGGCCCGTGCGAAATCGCCGAGGTTCGAGCCGCTGAAGTTGTTCCAGTGTTCATAAAGAATCGTGCCTTTTTCGACCAGGACGAGCATGGAATTGTCGAATTTGACCTTTTGCAGACTTTCATAGGCATTCTCTATGTTGCGGCTGAACTGCGTGGTAATCTTTGTAATATCCTGCTGAGACGGCTGTGCGGGCAGTCTTGCGATGGCGGCCTGTGCCAGGGCATTGCGGGTATTGAGCAGGTCTGCAGGGAGGATTTCGTCTGAGAGCAGGCCGATCTGAGCGGCTGCGAGAATCTTCCTTCCCGCGGTCATGTCCTTATCCGTCACGCCCATGCTCTGCGATGCATCGACGAATACGAGTATGCGGGCGAGTTGGCCTACGACCCATCGGTGGTGCAAAACGGGGCCTGTCAGCATCAGTACGAGCATTATCACGGCGATTGTGCGGATGGCCGGCAGGAGCCAGGCATAGATGTCACGTCGGGCGCGTGATTCCCGGCGGTAGAGCATCCATGTCGCTGTTCCCAATAGCAGTGCCACGGGCACGCCGATATACAAACTCCAATCGCCTATGAATCTAATGGTCGTCATTTTTCACCATTCCAAAGCGCTGCTGCAGCAGTATCTCAACGAAGACCAGCAGCAGTACGGCTGCGAGGAGCCATTTCCACATCTCGCGTCCGAATCGGCGGCGCTGGTCAAACTGGAGGTACTGTTGGGCCGACGAGACAGGTTTTGCTTTCATTTGCATTGCGAGTTCGGCGAATTCCGTGTCGTCCAGCAGTGTGAGGTCTGATTCTTCCGAGGAAGTATTCACCACGAAGTGTATCGTTTCGTTTTCGGGTGTTTCGAGGACGTACAGGCCCGGCAGTTCGGTGTCTGCGAATTCGACGAGGCAGTGGTCATCCTTCAGGATTGCGCTGAGCTCGTGTCTTTTGCCTTCGGGGTCGGTCAGTACAGCCGTTTTGCCTGCATTCTCCGGCGGCAGCAGAGCTGCAAGCTGCTGACCGACGTTGACGTTTCTCGGTGGATATACGGTCGAGGCCAAATAGGTTACCAATTGCTGCATCATTGGCAGATAGGCCGGCCTTGCGGGCAGATTGCTCCAGTCGTCGTCACAGGCGGTGCAGCACTGGATTACACGTCCTTTGCCGAACTGCTTCTCGACGAGGAAAGGGTCGGCTGAATCAAGATGGGCTATTACGGACGTATCCCGCGTAGATTGGGGGGCTGCGAGCTTATACCAGGTCTGCAGTTTGATGCCCTGGAGGCTGCCGTTGCGGGGGTCGTTGAAGAACTCGAGGGCCTGGTGGTCGTAGTGCTGGGCAACGATGCCTGCCGGCAGGGTCTTGAGGGTTTCGGAATCGACTACTTGTGCGAATTCGCAGGGAAGCAGCCCCGTTGCTGAGGCGACCATCTTGTTGTTGTACCAGTCGGGGTCTATCCGGTCGCCGCAAAAGACCAGCAGGCCTCCCCCTCTTCGGACGTAGTCCTCGATGATCTTTATCTGCAGGTCGGATAGCCTGGGGACGTTGGCCAGGACCACGACGCGATGTTCCATAAGCTCCTTTGCGGTGAGCTTGTCGGGCGTTATCAGCCTGGTCGTTATCAGGTCGGACAGGGTTGCAGCGGCGGAAGTGAACGGCTGGAGGGCGATTTGTAGAAAGGCTGTTTCGGCCTGGAGAGGCTGGGGATTCGTATCTCCCGATACCAGCAGCACTGGCAGCTTATCCCAGACGGGGATGCTGAAACGTTTGACGTTGTCGGCTTTGAGTGGGTCTGCGTCGGCGTATATCTCGACGACATGGGAGCCCGGGCTGTCAAATTCGTGGGAGAATACCACCTGGCCGCTCTCGCCGGGGCCAAGGGTCATCTGCGAGGCGGAGCGATTTTCACTGTCCACGCGAAAGTACACCCGCATATCCTCGAAGGTTGTCTTGCCGTGGTTCTTGATCGCGGCACGGATTCGCAAATTCTGAGCGACTCCGATAATAGGCCGGGAAACGTCGAGAGACTCGACGGCGACGTTCTCTGTTACTTCTTTGCCTGTCCTGAACAGGGTAATGGCCGGAGGCAGCGGTATGTTTGCGACGAGGTCGAGTGCCCTTTGTCTGGCCTCTGCGGTATCCGAGTCCCATGTGAGTTTCTGGAAATCGCTCATTATTACAAGGTCTCGGTCTTTGTAGTGGGCGCCGGCACAAATTCCCGATGCGGCTTCAATCGCTGCTGCGGCATCGGCGGTTCCAAAGCCCTGCTTTTTAGCCGCGAGCATTCCTCGCATTCTGTTCTGGTCGAACGTTGGTCCCAGGCGGGCGGACTGACGGCCTGTCATCCATGCGACGGTTATCTCCGAACCTCTGGGCAGGGCATTTACGATTGTGTTGATATGTGCTTTTGCCTGATTGAAGTGCGAGCCCCCCGGCGCTACGGCGTTCATGGAGTAGCTGTTGTCGAGCAGGACTACGAGGGATGTTTTGGCCCTGCCTTTGAGCGTTTCAATTCCGGTCAGTACGGGCCTTGCCATGCACAGTGCGAGCAATACGGGGATTGCGATTCGTACCAGCAGCAGGAGGAGTTGCTCAATTCTCAGGCGTCTTTTCTGGATGCGGAGAATCTGTTCGAGCAGGTGCATCGCGCCCCATCGAATCTGCCTGAAGCGATTCCTGTTGATAATATGGATGATAACAGGGATCGCTCCGGCAACCATGCCTCCAAGGAGAATCGCGTTTAGGAACGTCATCCGTATTTCTTTCGAAGCGTCAGATACTTTGCAAGGGCCTGTGCGTACGGTTCATCGGTGACGAGAGGGACAAGGTCTATGCGATGATTGTGGCATCCGCTGCGCAGTTCCTCGCGGAAGCTGTTAAGTTTTTGGATATATGCCTTTCGAAGATGCGCCGGGTCAACAAGGTGTCGCAGGCCTTTGGTTTCAAGGCACTCGAACTGGGTCCACTGGTTGAATGGGAATTCGAGTTCGGTGCGGTCCCAGATTTGAAACATTACCAGCTCGTGATGGGCGTGCCGGAAGTGGGCCAGGGCCGCCATTAGCTCGGTCGTGTCGGCGAAGAAGTCCGAGATTATTATAAGCAATCCCCGGCGGTGGATTTTTGGCACGAGGTCGTGAAAGACCTTTCCCAGCTCTGTTTCGCCGCCCGGGGCGCTCTGCTGGAGCGTGTCGAGCAGTATTTTCAGGTGGCTTGGGCGTGAGCGAGGCGGGATGTATTTATCCATTTTCGTGTTGAAGGTCATAAGTCCGACGCCGTCGGCCTGTCTGAGCATCAGATGCGCCAGGCAGGCTGCGAGTCTTACGGCGTAGTCGAATTTTGTGACTTTTTCGTTTCCATAAGCCATCGAGCCGCTCTTGTCGAGCAGGATTGTGGCTCGGAGATTGGTTTCTTCTTCGTACTCGCGGACGTAGAATCGGTCGGTCTTGCCAAAGACCTTCCAGTCGATGTGCCGGATCTCGTCGCCCGGGACGTATGAGCGGTGCTGGCGGAACTCGACGCTGAAACCCTTGTGCGGAGAGCGGTGCAGGCCGGCGCAGAACCCTTCTACGACTAATCTGGCGACGATTTCGAGCGAGCCGATGGTCTGTATGTCGTCCGGTGTGAGCAGGTCTGTAATGCGAGCCATGGGGAAGATTCCGGTTCTGAGGCTGTTTGCGCTTCTTAGATTACTTTTGCTTTTCGCGGGCGGATTTGCTCGATCACTCGCATTACGATGTCGTCAATGGTTACGCCCTCGGCTTCGGCGTTGAATGTCGGTACCATGCGGTGCCGAAGCACGGGCAGTGCCAGGGCCTTTATGTCGTCGATGGAGACATGCAGCCTGCCTCTTAACAGTGCTCGGACTTTTCCGCCGAGTATCAGCATCTGGCATGCTCGCGGTCCCGGCCCCCATTCGATCAACTCCTTGATGAAACCGAAGGCCTCTTTCTCGCGTGGTCTGCAGAACCTGACGAGGTCGAGGACGTAATCGGTAACGTGGTCGGGCACAGGCACGCGACGGGCGACTTTCTGACATTCGATAATGGTCGTTCCTTTTATGACCTGGTTGAGTTTGACCTCGAATCCGCTGGTCGTTCGATCTATAATCAATCGTTCCTGGTCCCTGTCGGGATATGTAACCTTTACGTGGAACATGAATCTGTCCTGCTGGGCCTCGGGGAGGGGGTATGTTCCTTCCTGCTCTATCGGGTTTTGTGTAGCGAGGACGAAGAAGGGCTCTTCGAGTTTCATGGTTTTGCCGCCGATAGTGACCGAGTGTTCCTGCATGGCTTCGAGCAGTGCCGCCTGGGTCTTCGGGGGGGTGCGGTTGATCTCGTCGGCGAGGATCATCTGCGCGAAGATAGGCCCTTTCTGGAAAACAAGCTCCCTTGTCTTCTTCGTGGCGTCCTCCTGGATAATCTCGGTTCCGGTGATATCCGCAGGCATCAGGTCCGGGGTGAACTGGATTCGCCTGAAGGACAGATTCATCACGTCCGCGAGGCATCGGACCATCATTGTTTTCGCCAGTCCCGGCACGCCTTCGAGCAGGCAGTGGCCCTGTGAGAGGATGGCGATCATGAGTTGCTCGATTACGTCTTCCTGTCCGACGATGAATCGGCCGATCTCGGCGGTGATTTCCTTGTAGGCCTTGACAAGCAACTGGGCCTGTTTTGCGTCGTTCTGCATAATGTACTCCTCGTTTAGTACTTCAATCGGACTTCATTCAAAGAATACTCTACATTGTCCGGCCGGATAATTTCAACATAAAAGCAAATCGAATACAATCCCAAAAACACCGCGACAATACCAGTGTCATTTGATGGTTATGCATAGGTGAAAACGGCAGTTATGAATGGCTGTCTCTCGCTTAATTATGTTGGGGTGACATCGTTCGTTCGATTTCGGCTCGGTTCGCGAGAACGACTGTGCAGCCGGTATTCTGCAGAGGGTGTTGAACCTTGCTTTTGCCGAGGAGGCGGGTTAGACTAATTGTTCTGAATGGTATCCGATGGTTTTCGGCGGCTTTCGGCAGACTGGGAAGGCCGGGGCGTTATTTGTCTGAAAGGGCGATTACTATGGGTAAGAAAACCTTCGTGCGGTTCGCAGTTACGGCTGTTCTTCTGACTGCCGGGCATTCATTTGCCGGGGACGGGCTTGTCGGGCATTGGACTTTCGACGGGACTCTGGAGGACAAGGTCGCCGGCAGAAAGGGCGTTTACACCGGCGGAGAGGACGTTGTTTATGTGGAGGGGTTTGACGGGAAAGAGCAAGGGGCAATTCGGTTCAATGGGGTTGATTTCGTCAACGTTCCACGGCTCGTCAAGGATGAGATGACGATTGCGTGCTGGGTGCGTTTTGACGAGCCCCAGTTTATCAAGGGGGACGGCAACAGTTTTTATATGGGCGCGGGTCTGGCCCAGGGTGAGCGAGATGAAATAAGAGATGACGCCGGATTGGCCGTCGTCGGCGAGGTTGCGATCTGGGGCAGCGGCCAGCCCGATATCAGCGCCAAGGGGAGCAAGTCAATAGTCACCGGCAAGTGGATTCACGTTGCAGCGACTCGCAGCATCAACGATGACAAGGGTGTTGCCGAACTTCGATTATACGTCGGGGGCGTTCTCGATGCGCAGGTCGATCACAGTTATACCGGGCCGCTGGCGGCACACGATACTTTTGCTGTCGGCGGTCATGAAGAACCGGACAGGCGTTTGAAAGGGGATATCGATGATCTTCGTTTTTACGACAGGGCGTTGAGCGAAGCGGAGATACGTGTTCTGGCAAGTCCGGCCGTTGTTGGCGAAGCCGCCGATGCAGAGCGGACCGACGCAAACAGTCCGGATGCAGACCGTGGGGCTGACGAGGCGAATGCGGTTGGCGCAGGAAGTGATGCCAATAAGGCCGAACGCGACTTGTCGCAGGTTGCCGAATCCGGCGCGAAATCGGCGCCGGAGGATTCGCCGTATCCGATCAATCGCATCGCGTTTTACGTGCTGCTGGCGCTGATTGGGGGGACTTCGATTTATGCAGGGATTAGATTGTTGTGGCCTGGCCGGCGCGGCAACGATTTGGGATTGAGGTGGGTGGCGTCTATCGAATCTGGGGGAGACGCGGGGGATAAGTTTCGTATCAGGCTTGGGTATGTGCCGGACAGACCGGGCAGCGCGGCTAAGATCAGCAGGGCCGGTGCAGAAGAGGTTTTTGTGACATTCAACGGGGAAGAACTGCGAGATAATGCAGAAGTCGGTGCGATGATCGACCAAGCTGGCGCCGGCGATACGCTAAGCGTTACTTTTCTTCACAGGGAGTCCTCGCTGATTAAAAAGTCTGAGACGCCGGTTATCGAGAGCGAGACGAATACCGAAGAAGATGTTGTTCTCGGGGTCATGTGCGAGAGCGACCAGGGCAATCGGATACGGGTCGTCGATGTCGTGGAGGGTTCGGCTGCGGACAGGGCGGGAGTTCGGCCCGGCGACATTATCCTGGAGATAGGGGGGGCCAAGGCCGAGAGTGTCGAGGCCCTGGCCGACTGCATGGATGATCTTAAGGGGCAGAAGAAGTTCGAAATCGTGCTCCTGCGAGCCAGTGGAGGCGACGAGGCGGTCGAGAAACTGGTGATTGATTTGAAAGAGTGAATTCGGGCGTTTTCATCGGAAGAGGGATATGACAATCATACAACGGCAGATATTTGTGCAGGATGTGTATCGGATTCTTTTTGTCCGCCGCTATCTTAGAAGAACTCGACATCGACGGGCTTGTTCCGCCGGATGCACTGTCTCAATGCCAGGGCGCTGCCCAGTTTGAATGCCTCCTCCATTGCTGCGGCATGTTTCTCGATGTCACCTGCCTCATCGACCTGGTTGACGAACAAGTTGGATTCATACCGTATGCCGAGGGAATCGAAGTATGTCTTCATCATCAGACGGATACAGTCGAATTGTTTTTTGCTTTTGGAGCCGCCGACCGCTATGACCATTGCCTTGCGGTCGTTATGTTCTGGCGGTGGGGATTTCTTGAGTATATACTTTGCGGCCCAGAGGCATTGGCCGCGGTCAATCAGCGTTTTTGCCTGGGCGCAGAGACTCATGAAGAATACCGGCGAGGCAAAGATCAGCCGGTCCGCATCAAGTATCTTCCGCAGCAGGCGGTGGTAATCATCCTCTAATACGCAGACGCCGGTAGTGTAGCAGCTATTACATTCTATGCACGGCCCGATCTTGAAGTCGCTGAGGCGAACGTATTCGACTTCGGCGTCCGCCGATTCGGCGCCTGCCAGAGCGCGGCGCAGGAGCAGGTCGCTGTTGCCGTTTGCCCTCGGGCTCGTGGAGATTCCAAGCACTTTCATTTTGCAGCTTTCAATACTCAGCGTCTTGTCGATTGCGGCTTGGCCGAGAATTTAATCTATCATGGGAGTCACACTTCTTCTGCTGCTTTTGCGGTTCAGAGGTGTTCCGAAGTCGGTGTTGTCGGTTCTGCTGACCTGCCAGACTTGGCCGGTTTGCGTATCGATTACGAAAGCAGATAAATCGCCGGCGGCCGAGCATCTGTACGGTCCCGTCGAATCGCTGCTGCCCATCGCTCCCAGCGCCAGCGTCAGGCAAAGCGCCAGCAGGAATCCTATGACCAGACTGCTGAAATGAATCTCATATCTCTTTTTGTGCTGTTCCATGTTTTGACTCCTTCGGATTTTGTCGTAGGTTTAATACGTACAAAGATGATAGTACAGTCTTACTTATATTGTCCCAAAATGCATCGTTGCTCAGAACACGCGGGTCATCAGCAGCATCAACGCGCTGACAATCATGCCGATAAGCGTAATTCTGGACCATTTCAAATATCTGGCATATGCCGGGTGCTGCTCCTCGACCTCATAGTAGTAATCGTCGAGTTCCGGATCATTCCTCGGGCACAGCCGAATCCGTACGATGATATAGCCGCAAACGGACGTGAGAAACAACAGGCACGCAATCATATAAAATACAAGACTCATAAACTGTCCATAATATGATAGCCGACAGAGGGGCGATTTGAAAGCGGAAATTAGTACTACAACGCTACAAAAGCTCAAGTGAAGTTATACTGCCAGCCGATGATACTCCTGTAAATGATTATTTTTCAGGAGGTTAT
>JAFGCD010000027.1 GCA_016932835.1 Sedimentisphaerales bacterium | reverse complement strand
GGATAGCCTGTCGGCACCTGCCACCAGTGCGAGTCGTCCCTGATCCAGAAACCCGCCAGGTCGATATCGGCGTCACCTGTATTGTAAATCTCGAACCAGTCGGGGTAATTGCCCGAGTCTTCCGGGTACTCGATCGTACCGTCATTGGAAGCCATGAACTCGTTGATTACAAGCGGATATGTCCCTTCGACAAGCCAGTTATCAGCGAGCTTTGCGAAATCCCTCATATCGACGCCCGCCACTCCGTCGAGGTCCGCCCTGCATTCGGGGGCCGAACAAGCCGGGTCCAGCCACCTCGCCGCCAAATCCCGCACGTCGAGATAATCGACCTCGCAGTCAAAGCAGACATCGCCCACAGGGCAGGCGGCTTTAACAAAACACGCAAGTAATAGTACAAGCGCAAGCGCACAGAACAGGGCATGCTTTGACCCGAGCATCTTCTATCTCCATAAAGTGGCCTTCCTGAACCACTAAACCCCGATTCCATCCCCAGACTCACAGGCCCAAAGGAACAAGAATACGAGCAGATAACATTATTCTAACATATTAGGGACGTTCTGGTCAATGGGCAATTTCCTGAATTAGGGCCCTGGCGCAGCGCCATATCAGGAATAATCAAAAATTGGGCTTTGTGTTCATGCTCTCGGGAAAAATAACCGGCAAAAAAGAATATTTACCGATAACTTATGGGACGGTTACTCGTGCAGACGCTTGGCCGCGGCAAGCTAACCGATATACTCGCGCCTGGTATCTGCGATAAGACCCAGCATTTCGTCAGCCTGGGCCTGGATTTGAGGGTCGGAGTTTGTTACTCTCGCGTTCCACTTGCTGTACTCTTTGTTCAGGTGCCTGCGAGCTGTTTCTTCGTTCATATCACGCGTAACGCCAAGTACCACCTCAGCATCCTTAACCTCGTGCATATTCACCGGCAGGGCCTTTTCCATAATACCCCGAAAGACATCAGGCTCAATTTCTAGCCAGTCGGCCAAGTCGCGAAGAATGGCTAATTCATCCCGAACAGCAAAACCGTTCGCCGCCGCTACACGCAAACACAATTCCACTATATCATGTCTGCGAGCGGGCGAGGCAATATTCACAATCTCTTCACAGGCTCGACGCATGTTGAACTTCCTGCCTTTGCGGAAGAATCCGAAAGTCTTCTTTAGGATTTTATCAATCCTACGCCGGTCGTCATCAGTGGCGTGCGAGTAGGCCATATCTTCCCTGGCCCAATCCTTGATGACATCCACCTCGCAACGGAAAAGCTTACCATCGGCTGCGCTGACAGCAAAGGCCACCTCGATAGCGAGTTTCCGTGTTCGCAACCTGTTTTCCTGCATATCCAAATAACCGAACCTTCGGTTTGTGAATGCCATGACATAGTCAGCAGAGGCCATTTCCTGAGAATCCCGGCGGGACAGTATGGATATATGGAAGAACAATTGGCGTTTGCCGCTTCGAGGCAATAAGAGCCAATCGATCTGCAGCTTTGCAACGCTCGTCCAGTCCGACAGGACGGTGTCTCTCCCGGTAAGCCTTCCGAGTTCACCGGTATAGCAGAAGACTCCCGAATCCTTAATTCGCCACTGTGTGGTGCCGGCGAGAACCGGCTTTGGATCGCGGCATTTTCCGGTGACATCGAAAACGGTGATCTTCAAGGTGGCTTCGTCTTTATCAGTAAGTGCATGAATCGAACCGCAAATATCTATTTCAATAGCACTTACGTCCACACCATCGGTGCCCGATCCAAGGCGTGCACGGCAATTGAGGACACTGGGGTCAAGCTCGGTTTTCGATGCGGGAAGTACGAAAGGATCGTTCGTAGAGGAAAATATCGACTTGATACTACTGCTCAGGCTATGTGCCCGGCCAGGAAAGTTCGAGCATATTTTCTGAAGCCGCCGCACAAAACGGCGACACAGAACGGAAAGCCTGCGATCAGTAATCAATTTGTGCAGATAATTGAAGCTTCTGGCTCCGACCCGGTTCGACACTATGTAAAGTCTCGAACAGGCCGCTGCGCACGCGGACCCGCACTTATCCGCAAGAGCAATTGCAATTGTTAAGATGGATTTGAGCAGTTTACCCATTTATGACACTCGCCGGCATTTCTACCGCACTTTGGACTCATCCAGATTTTTTTCAGCCGTATCATCGCTGATCGCTTCACCTTCTTTGTCAAGACACAGGTCCACTTCGAGAGCATTTTGCGATTCCATATCCTCAAACGTGCAATGCATTCTCTGGTTGGCGTCGTAACTGTAAGTGACTTTGATCGGACAGTCCACAGGTCTGTCGGGCGGCAATTCCATTCTATTCGTTGCGATTCTATTGACGTATTCCGGCGTCGTGTCTTCCCCCTGTGTTACCGTTACCTCCAGTGCCGACTGTCCCTTCGATACCGTATAGAAGGTTTGCGAGGCTTCGCAGGGCAGGGGCGTGTTCTTCTTGAGAATTATGCGATTCTCGATAACGCGTCGCCCCGTTCTCTTGTCAACGGGCGCACAGAGTGTGCCATAGCTGTGATTGCAGACGTCCTGGAGGCTGATATCCTTCAGTCCACTGGCGATCCCCGGGGGGACAGCATCGGGGTTATCTCTGAGCATTCGCAGTCCCGCATGAAGCGCAGCGCCTAATGCCACGCACTCATCAACGTTGACGGCGATTTCGGGGGCAAATCCGAACATTTTCGTCAGACGTTCCTGGATAGCCGGCATCCTAGTACTCCCCCCGACAAGCAATACCGTGTCGATCTGGGAAGGCTTGAGTTCCGCCTCATCTAGCGCCACTTCAACCAGAATATCCGTTCGCGACAACAGAGAAGCAATCGCCTCTTCAAACATTTCCCGTGTCACCTCAGCCCTCATGCCGCCTGCCGCACCGTACAGCATCTTCTTGGCCACGGGCCGACGGGAAAGGGTCTTCTTAATGTCTTCGGCCTCATCCTCATATTTGGCTCTGTCCTCGTCGGAGGTAATCAATTCGGCATTGAGCTTGCCCCTGTACATTTGTTCGAGTATTTCAAGTATCTTCGCATCAAAATCGATGCCCCCGAGGGCATGGTCGCCCTGGGAACAGATGATATCCATTTTATGCCCAGTGACATCCATGATGGTGACGTCAAAAGTCCCGCCGCCGAGGTCGTACACGAGCACTTTCCCCGTGACATTACGCGTCGTTGCATAGTACAGCGCCGCTGCAACAGGCTCATTGACAATGCCTATTACGTTCAGGCCGATGCCCGCACCAGCATCCATCGTAGCCTTCCTCCGAACCTCGTCGAAATGCGCCGGAACCGAAATAACGGCATCATGCATCTCTCCGTGCTCCACGGCGCAATCCTTCTTGAGCTTCTCAAGGATTAAGCCGGAGAGTTCTACGGGCGTCCATTCCTTTCCATCGATCAGTTTGCGATAATCCTGTTGCCCCATATGCCGTTTTATCCAGCGAACAGATCGCTCCGCATTGAGATGGCGTGAATTAATCGCCTCAATTCCGACACGAATCGTCTTGCCGTCCTCTTCGTCGAAGAAGATGGCAGAAGGCGTGAGCCTTTCACCGTCGGCAACCGGAATGATTTCCGGTTTTCCGATAGTATTTAGAATAGCCAGCGCCGAAAACGTTGTTCCAAGGTCTATGCCTACTATGTTTCCCATTTTCTACTCCTCGTTCATACTTGCGTCCCCATTTTGACTCGCCGGGGCCGTTTACACACCTAACCATACAGTTTCACTTGGGCGGCACGTACGATCTTAGTATTACCCTCGTCAATAAAGTACTGATAGCCCGGCCTTACGACTTTTGCAATCCTGCCGGTCTGTTCTGGATCGTCAGACTTCTCTTTTTCCTTGATTACCTCCGTGGATTTTTCCTGTCCGCTGTAGAGACTGTTCAACTCCGGACGGAATTGTTCTACCCCGCTGGATTCAAGAGCAAAAATCAGTTCGTCCTTGGCTTCGTCAAGATGTTCCGCCTGGGCGTCGTCTTGCAAAAGACTCTCGATACGGCTTTCCATATTGTCAATACAGCGTATTACCCGAAGACAAAAAGTTCTGATTATATTCCAGTCATAACCGTCCTGTAGTTTCTGAACTCGCTCTTGCTGATGAGCGGCATATTCGCGTATTGCTGAGACCTGTTCGGCAAGCTCTTTAAGGGTGCCGTCGGTAGAGCTGGAAATGTCCGAAGCATTCTGCTCTACGTTCTGATTTCTTCGCTTGAACTGTCGCATCTGTTCTTCAAGTTGTCTGGCCTTTGCCTTCAGAGATTCTTCCAGCATTGCGACGCCACCCCTACGTTGGCCCAGGCGGTCTGAACTGCCTTCTTTACTACCGCCCGAGGTAGATGTTTTCTGGGCGCCGGCTGAGTTTTCACTGGGAACCAGTAATGGGATTTTCCTGCGATCCCTCCCAGCAGCATCCACCTGTGACGAGCCATATACCGAATCAACGTCCAGCGATACGTCTTTTGCAGACTGTCCCACAATCGCTCTTGCAGCGTGAACAAAGGGGACAAACGAGGCGTCATCATTATTGACTGGTGTCGCCGAAGTATTGTATCCATCGGCTGAATTGCCACTTTGTTCGGCATCCGGCCGTAGAGACGGTCTTTTCAGACGAGAAATCCCGCCAACCAGCAGTCGCAGCAGCCAGAACACAAAACAACATGAGAAAGTGATCCCTCCTGTCAACGCCATCACGACAGAACCGGTCAACACAGACTCGCGGAATTCCTTTCGTTTTCTGTACTGTTCGACTATATCCCGCCAGTTCTCGCCGTAGAGAACATCAGCGAAAGGCTGTATGTCCAGTTCTCCCGTCGCCAGCCCGTCCAGATTTGCCTCAAGCCTCTCCTTCTGATCCAACTCTATTTCCGCCTTTGTCTTGGCCTGGCCGTATCCGTTGACTTCCAACGGTTTGGACGCTCTATCATCGGGTGACATTTTCAACCACGCACTGTATCGCTCGAGGTATTCGTCCGGCTCGGAACTGTATTTCAGCCTGCATGCAGTTAGTCTCTTCTGCTCAGCGGCTTTCTCGCTTAGAACCCAGCCAAGCACGGCGCCGCCGATTACCAGCAAAACACAACCAAAGACAGCAAATTTCCTGAGCATATTTTCAGAGTCTCAATTGAATCAGCAAGTATTCCGGCCTGTTATCCTGCGCCCCCAGTCTCAACTGCGGATAGAGCGGCCTGGATAGAAAGACTTTGTCGCCGTATTAGGCGGCGTTTGTTAATCGGGCCGGGGCCTGTTTCGGCGTTAACGCTGCCGAAGCAACCGCCGGCGCCACCTACAGCAAACAAGGTTTGTGTGATTCTAAATCCGAAAACCGATGTCATAATTTCAACAGAATCCTAATTTCGTGACAGTTCCATTTTCCGGGGCACAGTTGGCCTGGACTGTAGTCATCGTCCGCAATTCAATGCGAATCCACGGTATCGCAATGACTTACAGGCACACTAGACCGTCTGTGAAAACCGTCAAATAAACTATAAGAATAGTTTTCGGCCAATCAAATGACCTGGAAGTGATAAAAAGAGACTTTCTCCGCATTTGATGGGATTCTGTTCAGAGCGAAAGCACCTGCTGGAACTCAACGGGATCATTATCGGGCATGACCGATGCGTAGCAGCTTAGGTTGTGAAGATATCGTCTGCCAAGTCCTGTCCCGCGTGGATTGCATAATACTGCTCGACGGCCTCCTGGCCGCCGGCCTGGACGTCGCCAATGGATGAGAAAATACCGACCTTCATAAGAACCAGAATGGCGATGCAAGCAGCCAGATTAGTTGTTGCATGTGTGTATCTTCTGCACATAGTCATTAGTCCCGGCCGAGGCAGTGTCTTCTTGAGTTTTTGTGCTCCAGGGGCATCCCTAAGACTATGTTTGAGTACGGAGATAGCCTGAGTATTGGCGTGCATGAGAAGCTCGGTGCTGTGCGGTTGCGTCTTCACTGCCGAGATCGCCAGATTTACCCTTCCAATAGCAGCAAGCCGCCGGCTGCATTTCGGACAGACTGCAACGTGTTCATGAACCCATTTTGCCTCCAAACCAAATCGGCTGTTCACGGCTTCGCATAGCCAGGTTCGGACTCGCTTACATTTATTTGGGGCGCCGCTCGACTTGCTCCGAGCCAGACGACCCTTAATTTTGTTTATGATATTATTCATTGCTCTTATTCTCTTTCTTTACCCATCCACACAGCCAGCAACTGGATTGCCTTACATCTATAGACCCTTGCCGTAGCGGAAGATATTCCCAACATCTCAGCTATTTGTACATACGATAGCTCGCCAAGGTCACGCAGCATTACGACATCCCTGAGATGAGCCGGCAATTGTGCCATGTGGAACCTTAACGTTTCTACAAGGGATTTTGAATCAAGTTGTTCAGCGGGAGAATCAATATTCTTTTTGATGCGAACATTTTTTGAAAGCCTGTTCTTCTCGGCTATTCTGGTTCGAAGAAGCGAGATTGCTATGTTGGTGGCAGTGCGAAAGATGTACGCCTTGACGTGCCTGGGTTTCTGCCGGTCCGAGTAATGCGCCAACTGCAAAAACGTACTCTGATATGCATCGCAGACATCCTGTTCGTTGCCCAATATTCGCCAGAGCATCGTGACCAGTTCCTGCCCATAGCGAGACATTGCAGAAATTATCCACTGCTGGCTCTTATCGACCGTTCCAGAAACGGCGAAGTCCCAAAGCAACTCGCATCTAACGGCTTTGCCAAACATAAATGCCCAAATCAACAATAACTTACATCACTCTACTATATAAGACGCAGAGCCTACTATTATGTTAGGCGGATTCAACTCCCAAGTGCAACTGAGTCAAATCCTGTTTTGTTATCCTGTTAGTTTTTTCCGTTCATAAAATACTTCATTT
>JAFGCD010000026.1 GCA_016932835.1 Sedimentisphaerales bacterium | reverse complement strand
TTTCTGTTGAATGATCCGTAAATCAAAAACATTAGGATACGCCGCTTTCATCATCCTGCCATCCACAACTTTCGGTTATACCTCTAATTTTGGTTGAACGGTAGCAGGTCTGATACTTTCATGCAAGTGTTCCAGGCCGATTTTATCACCGTTGCACAAGATTACCGCACGCTCGAGCACGTTCTGCAACTCCCTGATATTTCCAGGCCAACTGTACTGTTTCAGAGCAGTCATCGCATCATCAGAAAATCCGACAATGCTTTTATGGTTCTGACCATTGAAGAAGGTCAACATGCCTTCAGCCAGCGCTTCTATATCATCAGGCCGTTCGCTTAACGGGGGTATGAGAATATCGAAGACAGCCAAACGATAATAGAGGTCTTCACGAAAACGGCCATCCTGTACAGCTTTTTGAAGATCAACATTGGTCGCGGCAATCAACCTTACATCTGCCATTAAGGTGTGATGATCACCTACGCGCTCGTATTCCTTCTCTTGAATGAACCTGAGCAGCTTGGGCTGCAGAGATAAGGGCATATCTCCAATTTCATCCAGCAGAATCGTCCCGCCTTGGCACATTGCAATACGACCCGGGTTATCTCTGATAGCCCCCGTAAAAGCCCCTTTGACATGGCCGAAAAGCTCGCTCTCCAACAACTCGGCCGGCAACGCAGGACATGAAATTGCACCACACGGCTTTTCACTTCTGGCGCTCCAACCGTGGATAGCCTTTGCGAGAACGGTCTTGCCCGTCCCGCTGGGTCCTCGCAACAATACGACCGTATCAGACTGTGCAACCTGATGAGCCTGCTCGATCACTCGTTGCATTGAGACATACTTGCTGGAAAAGACGGGATCCGGCCCTGACCTGACAAGGTCACTTTGAAGTTGAGCAATGCGTTGCTCCATTGACCTGACCTGCATTAACCTCTTTATGACCAGTGCTACGTTGTCAGGTTCAAACGGCTTGGCAAGATAATCGATCGCTCCTCGCCGTATCGCCTCTACCGCAGTATCTATCGATGCGTAGGCAGTGATGACAACCACTTTCATCCAAGGAGCAACTGTTCTGAATTCGGGGATTAGTTCCAAGCCATCGGTTTGTCCCAACCGTAGATCCAGAAAAGCGAGGTCAAATACTTCTCTGGCAATCTCGTTCAAAGCATCTCTGGCGTTGCTGACAGACTTCACAGTGTGTCCCTCACCCTCAAGATAAATACCCAAGGTCCTGCGGATATTGGCTTCATCATCTATCACAAGAATTCGAAGCTTCATATTCTCGGTATTCGGTTTTTCAGACGCTGTCAATTCCAAATCCTTTTTAGATCAACGCTGCTTAATACTTACTCGCAACCAATTATATCACATTCTTTCTCCTCGGCATCTCTTAATCCTACAGCCTCTTCACAAATGGACGAACGACCATGTGTGAAAGAAACCGACGGAAAACACAGAATGATAGATTCGGCGTGTTCTCCGTGCCCACACGCTGCGACTATAGTACCGCCGGGGCCCGAGAAAGTACGTTGGATTACTTAGCGTTCTGTGTGTAAGCGTGGCTTCGGTCTCGTAAAGAGGCAATGAAACAAAGTCTTGTCAGCGCGCTTCGCAATATTTCACCCATAGACGTTGCCGACGGCGACATCACCCGCGTTTCGTATAGCAGCAGCAATGCTGGCTGCAGATTCCGGCGCGGATGTTCCCGTAGCGACTACCGTCAGGCCAATGACCACTGGGCTGACTCCCAATTTCTCCGCTAAAGAAGCGGCACCATCTACCAGCCAGTCCGCCCCTTTCAACAGGATGAGCAAGCCCACAGTTAAGAGAATCACCGCCCAAAACGTAGTCATCTCAAGATCCACGATGCCGGGGGCCCTGGTCCAGGCCACGATACAACCTGATAAGCTGAAACGTCACGAGATAGCCGAAAAATGCTGTGAGTGCACCCATTGACAAACAACCCACCCACAACTCGGCACCTACGTCCAGAATCCACACCCCGAGCTCATGCCAAAACTCAGCGTGGAGAATGCCGGTCATGATGTCGCCGACTGAACGTATTTCGCTGAAGAGTTCTCCAGCCTGAGCCACCTTAGCCTGCGCGTTAGGATCGAACAATGCGAATATCTGTACGCCGAGCAAATAGCCGCAGTAATAGAACGCCATGATGGTGAGAGGGTTGTTGACCCAAACCATGGCAAGCCCCGCTAATTTGTTTGCCTTCAACAACGAAGTCAATGCTAAAGCGGTCAACATCAGTGCCCCCGGCAAAGGAATCCAAGCTACGAATAGACCTACCGCTACGCCCAGTGCAATGCGGTGCGGCGAATCATCTGCATGCAAAATGCGAAGTTTGAGGAAAAGGGCTAAGCGACTCCACGCAGTCCGGATTTTCTCTCTTGCCATCACAGTATAAGTGGGAACTCCTGACGGAAATGGTTGTATTGACAACATTGGGCTGGAATAATAGCATCCCGTCGCCAGCCCAGCGAAGTATTCGAACACTTACTCTAATTCACTTAGGATGACCTCCATCTTTCACACTAATTGGTGACTGCTCGTGAAACATATATCCTGAATATGCCAGAGCGACATGCCGTTGATTGTTGAATTCCTGTTGTCGGAGTCGGCTTTGATGTAATCGTTCCGACCTCTTCTTCGTGCCGCATGAAGCCTGCCTTGATCATATCTCCAAATTCTTCGTCAGAAACACTCGAAGTGGACAGCTACAGAGACGTCCGCTCCCAAGGAGAAGTCTAAGGCACTCTAACAAAACCTAAAAATTGAATAGCAGTTTGTCCGATATAGCATCTGTAAGGAACCGTAACATGATGTTATGGAGGACGTTGTCGTGGCTAAGCCATTACTAACAGACGAACTATGGGAACGTATCAAACCCCACATTCCGCCGGAGCCACCCAAGCCCAAGGGAGGTCGTCCCCCCGTGGGCGACCGCGCCTGCCTGACGGGCATCCTGTTTGTTCTCAAGAGCGGCACCCCCTGGGAGTATCTGCCGCGGGAAATGGGCTGTGGCAGCGGCATGACGTGTTGGCGTCGCTTGCGGGATTGGCAAGCAGCCGGTGTATGGCAGAAAATTTGGCAGACCCTGCTGGACCAGTTGGGCTTGGACGGGGCTATCGACTGGTCCACTTCGGCGATGGACAGTTGTTCGGTACGGGCCCTTTTTGGGGGGCGAAAACAGGGCCGAATCCCACGGATCGGGGCAAAAACGGCTCGAAGCGTCATTTGATTGTGGATGGTCAAGGTACCCCGCTGGCTATCGAGCACACCGGCGCCAATGTTCATGATTCTGAAATGGCCATTGCCTTGGTGGATGCAATTCCGCCCATTAAGCAGCCCCGCGGACGTCCGCGCAGACGTCCGGACAAGGTGCTGGCGGATCGCGCCTATGACGCCGAGGAAAAGATTCGTAGACCTCTGCGTCAGCGTAAGACCAAGCCGTTGATTGCCAAACGCTATACGGAGAACGGCAGCGGCCTTGGGAAGTTCCGCTACGTGGTCGAAGCAGCGTTTGATTGGCTCTTCAATCAAAGACGGTTGCGTGTGCGGTATGAAAAGCGTGATGACATTCATCAAGCGTTCCTAATCATCGGCTGTTTTCTGATATGCTGGCGACGAGTTATACAGTTTTGTTAGAGTGCCTAAATTCACACGTTCGAGCGCCACCCTGCAAACACTCGACGTATTCATTCAAACCAAGATCCTTCGCCCTACAAAGGTCCTTAAAATCAGATGCGTGGCATTTAAAGTCCTTTTGGCATTTCATGTTCGCCATGATCCCTTGTACCTGCTTCGCACTCCCCTCGTATACAGGAATACGGCTATTGTTATCATGATGGTGCCGACTATTGCTATGCCAATAGAAACCTTGGTATGCATGTTCCGTTTCCCTGCAAGTTGTTTCACCGAAAGAACGAATCAAGTCTGTAACCATCGCTTTGCTGGTCTTGTGCATGGGCATCGCAGCCATACTCAAGGGAATAGTAGGTGAGTCTACCTTTTCTTCCGTCTCCTTCGTCTGGCCAACCTATACATCAGGAGCGGCAAATGCACGCACCCAAACATCAGCCCACGCCAATTGGCAATACCGATTCGCCTGGCCTTCCCGACCATGTGCGTGACCTGTCGGAGATCATAGAATTGCGAGCGAATCTGGTTTCGGATCAACGCTAGCTCCTTCCGCCCGAACTTGTCCGAATACACGGAACCACCAGCTCGTCTGTAGTAATAACCTGGCGTATTATCGACCACCTCCTTCAAAGGCGAGAACTTTTCGATGCGAAGTTTTTGAAAGCTTATGGAGTCTGCCTTGATCTCCTTTGCGAACCTTGGGATGTAGAGCATCTCTTCTTTTGTCTCACCAATGTTGCCATATATGAAATAGCCATGTAGCCAGAAATCGTACTGTGTCAGCACTTCAAAGGAATCACGTATTTGCTGCTGGGTGATTCCTTTTTCAAGTTGCGCCAATATCCGATCGTGCGGCGATTCCACGCCAATAAGAAATACCTTAAAACCGGCCCTGGACGCTTTATCCAGGACTGGTCGGTGACGAGCTATTTCAATGCGTGCCTGAACGGCGAAGGTCTTCTTAATGTCATTCTCGATAACGAGATCACAGAATCTCTCGCTCCTCTTGAGGTTGGTGAAGAAGTTGTCGTCGCTGATCAGTACTACGTCGGCAGTGACAGTTTTCAATTCCTCTATGACGGATTCGACCGGCCGTTCCGTGTAGGGCCGCTTTTGTCCAAGTGGATTCAGACTGAAAGTGCAGAACTTGCAGTTGAACGGACATCCTCTCGTCGTGAGTATCGTGTCAAATGTCCACTTGGCCAGTCGAACATCTTGGTGAGTTATGTAGTAGTCATGTCGTCTCAAAGATCGGTCAGGAAATGGTGTGTTGGCTATGTCTGGCAACGGGTGGATTTCATTGTGCACGACGCCGCCGTTCTTGCGATAGGAGAGCCCCTTTATGTCTTCAGGTGCGACACCCGTGACGATTTGCCGGATGACGTCTTCGCCTTCTCCTCGTACAATCATATCGACATTGGGGCAGCGCTCGAATATCTGCTCGACTTCGAGGGTGGCTTTGTAGCCGCCGATGATTGTGCATATCTCTTGCGGCAGCGCGGCAATATAATCACAAACCTTATCGAACTGGGAGGGCCATGTGACGCTGATGCAGACAAGATCTATCTCGCTTCTGATGAACTCACTCAGCGCTCGCGGATCCTGGTAGGCCTTCTCATATCTCAGATCGAGAAGAGTAACCTTGTCCACTAGGTCTTTCATGCTCGCAACAATATACTCAAGGCCGGTCGGAGGGAATATTCCCCTTGCTGCGATAGAATTCCCGTAGTACGGGTACAACGCCAGAGCGTGTTTATACTTCTTCATATACGAACCACGGATAAAACAAGCTGTGAACCAAGAGATACTCTCGGAATCAGCCAAAGACCATAGTTGAAAATCTGTTTGTGCACGCAGTAGAAAACAAGGCGGATTCAACTCCCAAGTGCAACTGAGTCAAATCCTGTTTTGTTATCCTGTTAGTTTTTTCCGTTCATAAAATACTTCATTT
>JAFGCD010000025.1 GCA_016932835.1 Sedimentisphaerales bacterium | reverse complement strand
GAGCCGGGAAATCCTAAATCATAAGCTCTAAATCCTAAACAAATCCCAAATTCAAATATTCGAATGGTCAAAACGGTAAGATTTACCGCAGAGAGCGCCTCCCTGAGGGACAGGAAGGACGCAGAGGACTAAAGTAAAAATAGCCACAGAGGACACATCCCTGAGGGACGAAGGACGATAGACGATAGACGAAGGACGAAGAACGATAGACGCGGGGGAAGAAGAGAATTTCAAAATGCTACTTATAGGTAGTCGCACGATAGGTAGCAATGCGTAAGATCCACACAACTGGAGTACGGGCATGAGTGACATAAACAAAGAAGTCGGATTCAGGATAAGATGCCTGCGGGAAGAACGCGGCTGGTCGCAGGAGGAACTGGGGCAGCGCGCGGGACTGCACAGGACATACATAGGACACGTCGAAAGAGGTGAGAAGAATCTGGGGATAGAAAACCTCGAGAAGATTGCAAAGGCGCTTGGTGTGAGGGCTCGGAATTTGGTTGATTTTGATTCTCTTGATGATCAGGGGTGATTGGGATATGATTATCTCCATAAGGGAAGTCTTTTGCTTTTGGAGATAAGAACGTGAAGCAATATGAAGCGGTCAGCCGGGTCATGGAGGATAACGGGGGGTTTGCTACTCTCGGTTTTCTTTATCAAGAAGCGCTGAAGGTGGCTGGTTCAGAATGGAAGACCAAGACGCCATTTGCCAGTATAAGACGAATCGTTCAGGACGAGAGGTTTTTCTTCAAGATCCGGCCTGGTCTGTGGGCGTTGAAGGCTTGGCGAGACCGGTTGCCATCGGAAATGCGTTCAGCCACGAAGAGCGGAGCCAAACAGGAAGAGTTTACGCACTCGTATTATCAAGGGCTCGTGGTGGAAATCGGAAATCTAAAACGCTTCGATACTTTCATTCCAGCACAGGATAAGAACAAAACATTTCTCGGAAGTCAAAAGCTTGGCACTCTCGTTTCGCTTTCGGCGATGCCTAGTTTTACTTATCCGGAGATAGTCAGACGCACCCAGAGCATAGATGTCATATGGTTCAATGAGCGGCGGATGCCTTGTTCGGTCTTTGAAGTGGAGCATTCGACTAATATCCGTAATTCACTGGTCAAGTTTGGCGAGTTAGAGGATTTCCGAGTGGAGATGTTTGTTGTCGCAGATAAGGTGCGGAAACGACAGGTTCAACAGACTCTACAGTTCAATGCATTTCGAGGGATAAGAGACAATGTGCGTTTCCTGAGCTACGAGGATGTTTCCAAATATCACGCAAATGCCTCGCGATTGGCTGCGGTGGAAAGCGGACTATAGATGGCCGACTGAAAAAAACTTGCGGTTCGCCAAGATTGCTACTTATAGGCAGTCGATCATTTTGCGGAGGGTGCTACGATCCTGACAAAAACCTCAGAGAATATCTGTGGAGCAGTCGGGATCAGTGGCGAATAGAGCAACTTCCAATTTGTCGGGCGGACAGGTCGGGCCATTGTTCTGGGAGCCGGAATTCACGACATTGTGGAGTTTTCCAGAACGTGGTTCCTGGGCGACTCACAGTGGTGGGTATCGCGGTAATTTCGCTCCTCAGGTTGCTCGTAATATAATCGAGATGTATTCTAAGAGGGGTGAATTTGTATTGGACCCGATGGTTGGGGCGGGGACGAGTCTTATCGAGGCGAAGCTGCTTGGACGGGATGGGCTTGGCATCGATATCAATCCTGAGGCGGGGGGCTTGGCGAAGAAGGCGCTGGCTTTCGAGCATCGGCCGAGCAGCAGGCAGGAGGTGCGGGTGGGAGATGCGAGGGAGTTAGGGTTCGTGGAGGACGAATCGGTTGACCTTATTCTGACGCATCCGCCTTATCTGAATATTATCCGGTACTCAGAGGGCAAGATTGCAGGGGATTTGTCGAATATCGGGAGCGTGAGGCGGTTCTGCGATGAGGTCGAGATAATTGCGAGGGAATTGCTGCGAGTGCTTCGTGCCGGCAGGTACTGCGCGATATTAATCGGGGATACGCGGCGCGGGAGGCATTTCGTTCCGCTGGCGTTTCGGGTAATGGAGCGGTTTTTGAAGGTCGGGTTCATACTGAAGGAAGATATTATCAAGGTTCAGCATAACTGTACGATGACGCGACGGTGGCGGCCAAAGGCGGAGAAGGATAAATTCTACCTGATTATGCACGAGCATCTGTTCGTATTTCGAAAAGCACGCGAGGGAGAAGACCTGGGACGAGTCCGATACAGCCGGGGCCCTTATGGCTAAGCCACAGGTAGGGCCGTAAATATAGAGTGAGGCAGTGTTGGGTTAACGCGATGGGCAGATCCTTCGCTCCCTTGGGGGGCAGGCGTATCTCGTGAAGCGTGAAGCGTATTTCGTCGCTCGTCGCTCGTATTTCCGCCGGGCCACCCATTAGCCCATCAACCCATCTCTGCGCTCTTGGCGTTTTCTCCGTAAGTCCCGGAAGTCCCGTAAGGGACACCTCACGGTGGGACGCCCTATGCGGAGTCCTAAGGACTGCGGTGAGATTGCCACGTCGGCCTGCGGCCTCCTCGCTTGGGGATAAATTCCCTTGGGGACAGGTCTCAATGAGTGCGGGCGGTGGATTGGCCTAATGGGCGGGGAGATTTGCGGGGCGTTAGCGGAGAGCGATGGTTCGTTTTGGGTTGTTATTATCGGAGCATGGCGTTCGTTTTGCGGGATTATTTTGAAATTGGGGGCAATATTCGGGGGTTGATTTGGCCTGTGGGGTCTGTGTTTTCTATATTTTAAGTGGCGTTGTCGGCATTGCGTTTGGGTTTGGGCTCGGGCGTTGTTGTCTGAATCGGGTATTTTGATACAGGGGCCGAGTTGGAATCCCGATGTATCCGATTGACGGGCTGTCGCCCTTATTCGGCTATTCGGCTGTCCGCTTGCCGGCTGGGCCGATGAGACGCACAGAATGATACGGATTTGTAGGTGAGTTTATGTTCGGATTTTCCAAGAGCCGTTCCTATACGATTGGTGTTGACGTTGGGGATGAATGCGTTCGGCTTGTTCAGCTTGCCGAGAACGGCAAGGGTATGAAGCTTGTTGCCGGCAGGAGCAGTAATCGTCCGGAAGATATGCCGGCCGGCGGCAGCCAGTGGCAGCGGTGGGCGATTCAGACGATCAAGGCGTTCACCGGCAACGGCGATTTCAACGGTAAGAGCATTACGGCTGCGATCCCTGCTTCGGAGTTGTTTATCGATCACATACGGATATCGAAGGCGCACGACGAGGATATCGAGAACGTCGCCTTCGGCAAGATCAAGCAGAGGCTTCCTTTCGAGGCGGATCGGGAAAGAACGATGATCCAATGCGTCCGGACGAACGATGAGAATGTTGTGGTGATGGCCGCAGACCGTAAGGTTATCGACCGTCACCTTGCGATATACGAGCAGGCCAACCTTCGAATCAAGGCAATCGGGGTCTGGCCCGAGGCGCTTATCAGTTGCTACACGAAGTTTTTCGGGCGGCGACAATCGGACCTCGATGCGGTTGTTATGCTGCTGTCGGTCGATGAGCATCGCACGAACGTCGTGATCTGTCGTCACCGTCATTTGCTGTTTGCCAAGTCGATACCTGTCGGCGCGAAGGACTTCGAGGACGAATCGGCAGTGACTCGTCTTGTGATGGAGTTGAACGGCTGCCGGCGGCAGTTTTGCTCGATGCACAGAAATGTTCAGATAGAGCGTTTGATTTTTCTGGTCGGTCGTTCGGTTGACCGTGAGATTTGCGCGTCAATCGCCAGGCAGTTAGAGATGCCGGCCCAGACGGGTGATTGTCTGGCGGCGGTTCAGATAGCAAATCCTTACCGGCTTGGCATCGACCGGCGTGCCGATTCGCAGGAGGAGACGACGGCTAAGCAGAAGCAGAACTGGGCGACGGCATTCGGTTTGAGTTTGTCTTAGCGATGTTTATTGCCGTGGTCGTCTTTCCGTGGCGGCGCGGCTCAGGAGTAAAAGTGAAAATTGAAGGGCAATTTTGATATACGAGAGGCAGGCTGATAATGCGCAACATAAATTTTGTTCCTGACGATTATGTTCAGAGCGGGGAATCTCGGCGGACGAACCTTGTTTGCCTTGTTCTTCTTGCTCTGGTAATGACCGCGCTTGGCGGCTCGTTCGTTACAATCAAGGTCAGGCAGCGTGCCTGCCGGGCTCGCGAGGAGCTGATCAACACTCGCATGGCGAAAATACGTCAGTCTATCAAGCAGTTCGAAGAGCTTCAGATGCGTCGGAAGGCGATGATGAAGACGGCTTTGACGACTGCCGAGCTGCTTGAGCCCGTTCCCCGCAGCGTTGTTTTGGCGTCTTTGACGAACAATCTGCCTCCCGGGGTATCCCTGCTGAAGCTGAACCTGATTCAGAAGATGCCGAAGCAGAGTTCCGCGAAGCCGGTTGCTACGAGCAAGTACAAGTCGGCTCAGGCTAAGAGCGGCGCGGCTGAGGAGTCGAAACTTTCTCAGGAGAAATCTCTGGAGACTCATATCGACATCGGTGGTATGGCTCCGAGCGATCTTCAGGTTGCCGATTACATCGAACGCCTGAGCAACTCGACGTTGCTTGAGAATGTCGCTCTTGTGGAATCGAAAGAGTACAAGATCGAGGAATCGACATACAGGCAATTCAAGCTGACTGCTGTTCTTAAGAATGAGGTTCATCTCAGCGCCGCGGATGTTGACTTAATCCGGAGCGGTGCTGAGGAATCGATATACCGATTCTGAGTTACGGCATTCGGATATGCGAAGTCACGGCGTCGGAATTATCACTTAGAGATCGAGGGCAAGATTATGACAGGCGGTTTACGAAAGACAGTATTCTTTGCTTTGGTTGTGGGGCTGGTTGTGGTTGGCTACCAGTGCATGATCGTTCCAGCGAACAAGAATCTTGCCGACGCGAAGGCTCGCGTTGACATGAAGATATCGAAGCTCGGGGAATACGAGAAGGCTACTGCGGCTGCGGAAGACCTTACCAAGCAGCTGGCCCAGTTGGAAGAGGCGATTCAGTTTTTCGAGAGCCGTCTTCCTCCGCACAGCAAGATACATGAAGTTCTGGAGCAGGTTACGGTTATCGCTCAGAAGGAAGGTCTGAAACCCAAGACTATTCGGACGCTGACTCTGAAAGACAACAGCGGTTATATAGAGCAGCCATTGAAGATGGAGCTTGAGGGTAATTTCAAGGCGTTCTATTCGTTTCTTCTCGAGACCGAGAAGCTGCCTCGGATTATGAAGATACGGCAGCTCGAAGTTGACAAGCAGCTTGGCGACGAAGGGCAGATTGCGGCGGAGTTTATCGTCAGCATATTCTTCCAGGATGAGATGGGTTGAGTGAGGTTTTCGGATGCTTAGTTCCGGCTTTCAGGCCGGGTTTTGGTTTACCAACAGAAGATATAAACTTTTTGACGGAGCCTGATTATGTTGTCTTTTTTGCGAGATCAGAATTTTGACGACTTGCCGGCGGAGAAAGCCGGTTCGAAGGGAGCGAATTCTCAGCCTGGCTCGAAGGCTTCCGACGACCAGGACTTTGTGGCGGTTGCGACGAGCACAAGCAAAGTTCGCAAGAGCACTGCCGTTCTGGTTGTGCTTCTTGTCGGCGCTCTTGCTTGTGTCTGGTTTATGGTCAAGCGGACATCGCCCCAGTCGGCGGGGGCCGCGGCGGTCGATTCCAATGAGACCGAGATTGCGACTGCGATTTCTCGTATAACTGGCGTGAGGTCGGAGATATTCAACAAGATGGATGAGATTGTTGAGAAGTTCAACGAATTCTCCGAGGTTCCTCAGGTTGAGGTTCGAGAGCTCGTAAAGAATCCGTTCGAGCTGGAGACTCTTCTGGCGAGCCTGAAGAAGGAGGGCGACGACGGCGAGAAGGTGGTGAGTATCGACTATGATGCGGTACGACGTCAGCAGATGCAGAAGGATGCGGATGCGTTGACGCTTCAGACGATTATGCAGTCCGACGATGAGAGCTGCTGCATGATCGACGGCAAGTTTCTTCATGCCGGCGACTCTGTGGGCGAGTTTGTCATAACTCAAATCAAAGGTGATTGCGTGACTCTTGAGTGGACGTCGAAAGCGGATGCTGTTCACCAGGCCGCGGGCGCGGCGAAACTTTCTACTGTTTTGAAGCTGGTCGAAGAATGAGACTGCCATTTTCATTTGGAAACAAAGAGGATTCATTGTCGTCCGACCGTGGTCTTCAGCCTCTGTGGAGCGGCGATGCGATAGCGTGCGACGAGGCGGTTCAGGGCCTGAGCGAGCTTTATTCGCCGGACCGGAGCGACGAGAGCCATGTTTATGATATCGTCGATGCTCTTGTGGAGATGGACAAGATCAGCGATGATCAGCGGGACGAGATTCGGCATCGTCAGAAGTCGAATCCTCTTCGTGACGGCGCGGATATGGTTGCGGAGGCCGGGTGGGCGAATGTTACGGATATCGTAGCTGCGAAGGCGAAGGTCTATAACATGGAGTTTCGGCAGATTTCGCCGGAAGACGTTGACCATGCGGCGTTCGGCAGGCTGGATATCGACTATATACGTGACAGCTACATGTGTCCGATTGCACAGGAGGACGACACTCTTGTAGTTGCGACGAGCGATCCGGGGAATATTTTCACGATAGAGGACGTCAAACGGCGGACTCAAATGGCGGTGCGCACGGTTGTGTGCAGCAGGGAGGACATCGAAGCGGTATGCGACTCGTTCAACGTGGGTGAGAAGGTCGATTACAACCTTGACGATATTATCAGCGACATGACGGACGTCGAGGTTGTTCAGGACGAGGAAGAGGAGTCCGAAGACCTTGAGCGGATGGCCGGCCAGTCTCCCGTTATCAAGTTTGTGAATTACGTTATCAGCAATGCGATACGCGAAGGGGCCAGCGACATTCACATCGAGCCGAGGGAGAAATCGATGAAGACTCGGTATCGCATAGACGGCGTGTTATTCGAGATGATGAAATCGCCCCTGAAGATGCACCCCGCTATTGTATCTCGTATCAAGATCATGGCGAATCTTGACATATCGGAGCGTCGTCTTCCTCAGGACGGTAAGATTTCGGTGATTGTCGGGGGCAGGGGTATCGATCTTCGGGTTTCGACTCTTCCGACGAGTCACGGCGAGAAGGTTGTGATTCGCGTTCTTGACAGCAAGTCGATACTTCGTGGTCTGGATCAGCTTGGGATGGAGCCCGACGTGATGCAGACCTTTGCCGAGCAGGTTGTTCTGCCTCACGGTATTATGCTGGTTACGGGTCCTACGGGTTCGGGCAAGAGCACGACTTTGTATTCGGCTTTGTCTCAGATGGACGGCGAGAAGCTCAATATTTCGACGGTTGAGGATCCTGTGGAATACGAGCTTGATTTCTGCAATCAGGTTCAAGCGAATGACAAGATCGGTCTGACTTTCGCGGCGGCTTTGCGGAGTCTTCTTAGGCAGGACCCGGATGTTATCATGTTAGGCGAGATACGCGACAACGAGACGGCGAGGATCGCGGTTCAGGCGGCGTTGACGGGCCACCTTGTTTTATCGACACTTCACACGAACGATGCGGCGAGCAGCGTGACCCGGCTTGTTAATATCGGGATCGACGCGTATTTGATTGCGGCATCGCTGAACGCGGTACTTGCTCAGCGTCTTGTCCGGAGGGTATGTCCGAAGTGCAAGGAGCCTTATGAGGCGCCTGATAATATCAGGAAATACATGGAGCTTGCTCGGGCGGGCGACGCCCAGCTTTTCCACGGCAAAGGCTGCGATCAGTGCAGGGGGTCGGGGTATCTCGGCAGGGTAGGAATATACGAGCTGCTGATTGTTGACGACAAGTTCCGTGACATAATCAATAACGATCCTTCTGTGAGCAACATGCGAAGGACTTTTCACGAGAGCGGAAGCAAGAGCCTGTTCGACGACGGTATGATCAAAGTGAGCCAGGGTCTGACGACGGTCGAAGAGGTATTACGCGTTACGGAAGTTTACGGCAAGAACGAGGACGAAGAATTCTTCGAGAATGTCGATTGAAGATATTCGGTCTGGCTGAGAGGCCCGACCAAAGGGGAACAGCATGGTTGATATAAAGGCGATACTGGCAACAGCGATTGAAAACGAAGCGAGTGACGTTCATATCAACGTCGGGATGCCTCCGGTTCTGCGCAAGAATACGGAGCTTATAGACCTTGATCTGCCGCCCGTTACGGATGAAGAAGCGAAGGAGATGGTAGTCTCGATGGTCGGTCCTGAGAGGTTCAAGGAATATGTCGAGAAGAAGGATCTTGATTTTTCGGCGAGCATCGAGGACGGCACTCGATTTCGAGTCAATGCTCACGTTCAGCGTGATACGATTGCGATATCGTTCAGGGTTATTCCGAACCAGGTGTTCACTCTGGACGATCTTCACCTGCCGGAGATAGTCAGGGAACTGACCGACCTTCCGCGCGGTCTGGTTCTGGTTACGGGTCATACGGGTTCGGGCAAGAGCACGAGCCTTGCGGCGATGCTCGGGGTAATCAACAAGCAATACAGGAAGCGCATCATCACACTGGAAGATCCGATCGAATACATGATCGAGAACGAGAACAGTATGATCGAGCAGCGTGAAATCGGGGCGGATTGTCCGAATTTCGCATCGGGTTTGCGTCACGTTCTGCGGCAAGATCCGGATATAATCATGGTCGGCGAAATGCGCGACCTTGAGACGACGAGTTTCACCATCACTGCTGCGGAGACGGGTCATCTTGTTTTCAGCACTCTTCACACCATCAATGCAGCGCAGACTATCGATCGTATCATCGACATTTATCCGGCCGCTCAGCAGAATCAGATTCGCTCGATGCTTGCGAACACGCTTCAGGCCGTCATATCTCAGACACTTTTCAGGAGGATCGACAAGCCCGGGATGGTTCCCTGCTGCGAGATACTGCTGTGCACATCCGCGGCAAGGAACTGCATTCGTGAGAACAGGATTTATGAGATACCGAACATTATCGAGACATCCCGCAGGCTCGGCATGCAGAATCTTGATACGAGCATTGCGGATATGTATTCGCGTGGCTATATCGACAGAGAAGAAGCAGTAAATCGTTCGAGCAATCCTGGGAAGATGGACAAGCTCCTGGTTCCCATGCACGATGTCGAGATTGTCCAGCGTCCGGAAGCATTAACTGCCAACGCATAAGGTGCACAACATGTCTGAAGAATTCTCAGAAACAGGATCTGGTATTGCGGTAGCCGAGAAGCCGCGGAAGAGTGAATCATCGCGGCGTCCTCATCGGGAGGACAACTCGGCTTTAATGAGCGAGATAAATTCCTCGGCGACGAAAAAAGGGGGCTGGCACAAGGTCAAGGGTTTTCGTGTGGAGTTCGGTCCGAGCCGGAAGGACATACTGAACTTTACCAATCAAATTGCTGTTATGATACGTGCCGGGATAAGCCTTCAGGAGTCTCTCGAATCGATCGCCGAGCAGCAGAAGAACCAGAAATTCAAAGCCATAATCATGGACCTGAAGCTTCGGATCGAATCCGGTCAGAGCTTTTCTCAGGCCCTTGCCGAGCATCCTGCGATATTCACGAATCTTTATATCAACATGGTTGCTGCTGCGGAGGTTTCGGGGTCTCTTAGTTCGATGCTGCAGAAGCTTGCGGAGTATCTGGATTCGGAGGCCGAGACTCGGTCTCAGGTTCGAGGGGCGATGGTTTATCCGGTTATCATAGCGGTGATGGCGGTATCTGTGACGGTTTTCCTTTTGTGCTTCGTTCTTCCGCGGTTTACGGCGATATTTTCGGGCAAGGAGCACCTGCTGCCGACTCCGACGAAAGTTCTGATGGCCAGCAGTGCTTTTCTTCGCGGTTTCTGGTATTTCATCGTTCCTGGGATCGGGGCTTTTATGTGGGGTTTCTGGTACTTTATCGGCACGACGACGGGGCGTCTGTGGTGGGACAAGGCGAAATTGTCTCTTCCTCTGCTGAAGACTCTTTGCCGGAGCCTTTACATCACGCGGAGCCTTCACACGATGGGGGTCTTGATGCGTGCGGGCGTTCCGATACTGAATACGATTTCTATTACGGCTCAGATTGCGGGGAACGTTCTGTACAAGCAGATGTGGCTTGGCGTTCACGAGGAGGTTCGGCAGGGCAAGAAGATCGCTTCGAGCCTGAGCCAGTTCACGCTGATGCCGAATAACGTGGTCTCGATGATACGCAGCGGCGAGGATTCGGGGACGATGGGCGAGGTTCTCAGTGACGTTTCGACATATTACGCCAGGGAACTGAAGACGGTTATCAAGACGGTTACATCGATGATCGAGCCGATTATGATCTGTGTTATGGGTGTTTTGGTCGGCTTCATTGCGATGAGTATCATTCTGCCGATTTTCCGTATGTCGAGCCTGGTGATGGGTAAATAGAAGTAATTTTCAAGAGCATCAAGGGCCTGCGTATTATTGGAGCGGCCAAATGAGAAATAATGGTTTTACACTCGTCGAGGCACTTTTCGCCATAGTGCTTGTCGGTCTTGCGGTTGCTTCTCTGGTTGGCGCGAATGCTGCGTTTACCAGGGCTAACGGCGTCGGTGCGGACCTTTCGACGGCGGAGTTTCTGCTGGAACAGATCAAGGAGTTGACGGCCACGCTGCCGGTTATCGATCCGGAGACGGAGACGACGACTTTCGGTCCTGAAGAGGGCAGTGTTGCGGGTTACGACGATTTGGACGATTTCGACGGCGCGAGTTTCTCTCCGCCTATCAGTGCGGGGAGGGTTTCGCTGTCTGATTTCGGGAGTTTCACTCAGCAGGTGACTGTTGAGAATGTTAATCCGTCGGATTTTGAGGCTGTTGCGGCTGATCACAGCTCGTCTTTCGTTAGGTTAACGGTGACGGTCCTTCGGGGCGGGGTTCAGATCAGCCGGGCAAGCTGGATCAGGGCGCGCTACTGAGTGAGTATTAACAGGCGTTAGTCCGGCGAAGCAGAAGTAGTCGCTAAAGTCAAGGATAACCGAATCACGGAATTCATGATGCGATATTCGACATTCAAATTGCGACATAAGAACCGGCGCGGTTTTACAATAGTCGAAGTGCTTATTGCCCTTGCGATCACGGCGATGCTGCTGACGGCTGTGGCGACGGCTTTTAATGCCTCGATAATAAACTATCGCGAAAACGAGAGCATATTCAAGGCGATCAACAGCGCCAGGCAGGCGTTGTTTCGGATTACGAGCCAGTTGCGAACGGCGACTGCGGTGGACCCGAATTCGCCTTCGAACGAGTGCACGATGATCACGGCCGGCGGCGATGACATTACCTACCGATACGACAGCACATCAGGCAACCTGCTGCTGATAACCAACGACGATGGGTCCGACGACGATTATGTTCTGTGCGAACACGTTGATTCAATGACGTTTACCAGGCAGACTATCGTTGACGGGATGGTTACGAAGGTCAAGAGCGTGCAGATTGCTATTAACGTCGCGGTCGGGGGAGTTGAAAGGCGTGTGGCTGCGGCTGCGGTTGTCAGACGAAACCTCGATTGACGGCGGTTTTTAGCCCAAACAGCGGAATTCGCCTCCAATGCTTATCGTATTATGGGACGCGTTTTTCCGGCGGAGAGTTTTTGCACAAAAAGGGCTTGATTTCCAAATCCTTTTCGGCGATACTGTTGCTGAAAGCCAAGAGGGCGGTTAGCTCAGTCGGCTAGAGCGCCTGCTCGACACGCAGGAGGTCACTGGTTCAAGTCCAGTACCGCCCATTTTCTTAGCCCCGTTGTTAGGCGGTGACAGTGGGGCCTTTTTCGTGCCTGAGCGTTCCTGCGGCAAGGAATTATGAATGTGTGAATGCGGCCTGTTACCGATCGCAGAGTTTGTTTGACCTCCGCCCGAATTGCCAGCCGAAGACAAGAAAATCCTATCTGAGACAGAATTTTGTACATAAGGCTGTACATGCGCAACTTCGGCGATATCGGTGGTCGCTATTTCCGATCTTACTGCTGCCGTATTTTCAGTCTCAACTTGTGAAAGAGCAATGATTTACTCACAGGTGGATATTTGCACCGTACGCCGTCGAACGCGGAGGCAAAGCCCTCAATTGATCTGCCATCGGTTCTGAAATGGTCAGAGCCACAGTAGCACAAGGCAGTGTGGTTAAAACCGCCGACTGCAAAGCTGCGCCGGTCAGGTTCTTAAAGAGGCAGCGATTCGAATTGCCTTTACGGGTTTTGTGGGGCAGGCGGTCTGGCATGCCCCGCAGCCGTTGCATCTGTCGGGGTTTACAACCGGCGTCAGGGAGTAAGTCGCTTCGGAGAAAATGTAGCGAATCGCATCGTAGGGGCACCATCGCATACATGCGGAGCATTCCCTGTCTTCGCTCAGGAGGCATATATCCATATCAACGCGGGGCAGGCCGATTCGTATGTTGGGTTTTTCGTCGGGCAGGACGCGGATAATTGCCCCGGAGGGGCAGACCTCAGTGCACTGCGTGCAGTCCTCCCGGCAATAGTCATTCTCGAAGCTGAGTACCGGAGTTAAGATACCGGCCCATCCGTTTTCGCCCAGATCCCTCTCAATAATACTGTGCGGGCAGGCTCGCATGCAGTTGCCGCAGCGGGTGCACAGGGCGACGAAGGTCGTCTCCTCGATCGCTCCAGGCGGGCGCAGGGCCGGCGTTCGTTTGGAGCCGATCCGTCGAGCCGCAGCCGCGCAGCCGGCGCCTACGACCATGCCCAAGGCGGTTCGTCGGGCTATCCGATAGCCCGGACTCGTCTCGGCGGGCCTTTTCGTTTTTGTCGCAAACAAGGACCGGACATACCGGGAAAGCATCGAAATCAGGTCCTGGAAGGCTCCCAAGGGGCAGACCCGTCCGCACCAGAGGTTGGGCCAAAGCACGCCGGCAATCAGTAAAACGGCAAATAGCAGGGCCGATATCCAGCTTAGCAGGACCGTTGCCTGTGTGGCTGCTAAGAAGATGCCGGAAAACAGGGCCAACGGGTCGGTGTATAAGAACAATGGGTAGCCCAGGACGGCGCCGCCTAAGGTCAACGCCACCAGCAAGCGTCCGAATTGGATTTCCTGCGATGGTTTTCTTTTTAATCGCCGCCCAAGACAGCTTACGCCGTCCATGCACAATCCTACGGGGCAGATCCAGCGGCAAAACCAGCGATGGCGAAGGAGTGTGAGAAGGGCTGTGATGAATCCCAGGGCCGTAATCGGCTGAAAGGTTTTGGTTGCAAGGAGTGATGAAATCGCGACGAATGCGCTGGCGGCCGGGACGTAACGCATGAGGGAGCCCTTGGGCAGAACCGGCAACAGGCACAGAACAGCGGCGACCAGACACGTGCAGCGAATTATGAGCCGCAAGTGCCTTTTCGCCCCCGCCGATGCAGCGGATGAATCAGTTTGCGGTCCTGCGGTGTTCAACCGAGGTAGGCCTCCTGCTGGCGAAGTATCTTTTGAATTTTGCTCACGTCCGCATCTCGCGGTGAGCAGCGGTCCCGGACGGCCACTGCGGCGGCGACTCCGGCGGCGTGGCCGGTTACGAAACAGTTGGGAATCAGGCGGACCAGGTCGGCCATGCGGAGCTCGGCGCTGATGCATCGCCCCGCTGCGAGGACGTTATCGATCTTTTCCGGGACCAAAGCCCCGTAGGGTATCTGCCACTCGCCGTGCTCGGCATTCGAGGCGCCGCCGACGCCGATGACATCCGGGAATTTTGTCGCATTTTTGAGGTGGTCGAGGCGAACGGTATTGAGGCCGTCGAGGACACGGGTAATTCGCACTCCGAGCTGCGGTGCGGTCTCGACCAAATAAAGCCGTTCGTAGCCTGGGATGCTGCGAGTTTTCCGGATATTATTCCAAATGAACTTGCGATGATTCATCTCCATTCGGGTCAGGGTGGCCACGTCCAGGCCGTCCACCATCGGCCCTCGGAGATTGACCCAATTGACTCCTTTGACCGGTGTTGCGGAGCCGAGATGTTTAGGCTTGGCGTCGGGCGGGGCCTTGCTCTTGTCGATCTTGTCGAGGTTGCCGACGCGGGAGACAAGCCCGATATTGTGCGAGCGATGCTCGAACTCGGCCCCGGCGGCGGCAAAGATATCGCCATCACCTGTGGCGTCGATGACGACCTTGGCGAGAATGGCCTGCCTGCCGGATTTGCTCTCGAAGACGGCACCTTTGACAGCGCCGTCCTGCATTATGGCATCGACGCCCCAGCAGTGCAGAAACACATCGATATTTTCCTGCTCGATCATCTCGACCATGAGGTATTTTACGGCCTCTGCATCGACGGTCGGGTTGGAGCCGGTCCGGCGGTTGATGATGGCGCCGTCCATTTTGTCCAGCCGGCGCATTATTTCCTCTCCGATTCCCTGGCAGACCTGCTTGGGTCCTTTAACGATGTGTCCGAGAATAACTAAGACGAGGCCGCCGGTCCACAGACCCCCGAAGTGGCCGTATCTTTCGACGACAGTGACTTTTGCTCCGGCCCGCTTGGCCGCAATCGCCGCGACGATTCCCGCAGAGCCGCCTCCCACCACGAGGACATCCGTCTCGGCAAAGACCTGGAGCTTGCGCTGCGGCTGAATCACTTCGCCGTCTATCAAAACGGGATTTGCCCGATTGGGCTGTACCTTGTCGCGGGCAATGACGGAACTTTGAAAACCGCCGGACTCGCCCACCCCCCGAGCCAATGCCCGGCTTGGGTCAAAGGAACCGGTCCCTATTGCAAGGCCCGAGATTCCCAACATTCGCAGGTAATCGCGACGAGTTATCCGATCATTCATGGGTGCTTTGCCTTTCACCAAAAAACCGTACCGTCTTATCTCTTCAGCCAGAGCACCCAGCAGTTATCATCAGGCGCTTCAAAAGATGTTTGTCTGCCCGCAATGATACTGCCGGGTCCGGCGGGCGTCAAAGCTCCGTTTCGAGGATTAAACCACTTCGCGACAAAGGGCGTCTTCGCAACGCTTGACAGGTCCAGGTCGATGCGTCCGCCTTTGAGCGCAAATATGAGATATTCGTCCTCTCCGGAAAGTGACCAGTTGTTTTCTTTGTTCTTCGGGACAATATCTGCGGGCCGCATTTTTTGAAGGGATTTCGACAGGTTCGCATTGATGAATTCGTAGGTCGGCAGCAGCGCAGCGGCCTCGGGCGGTGCGATATAGCTATCCGGCGGGTCCCAGGGGTTTTTGGGCGGCTGACTGTCTGCATACTGCATCCCGGCAATGATCATAGAACCGCCGCCCATCAGGAATGCCCAGGCTTTTTCGATTTCTGCGGGGTGATGCTGTACTATTGCTTTATCAGGATATCGCAGTCGATACTCTCTTATCTGTCTGTATAGGGACTGAGGGGTTGTCTGCTTCGCGAGATTGCCTGTATATCGTCCGGCGATCTCTTTTCCTCCCGGCGGGGCATATAGCGTTCCGTCGGCGTTGTACCACCAATAACTCAAGCAGACAGCGCAGACTTCCGGGCCTCTTGCGGGGTCTTCGAGGATGGCGTCGATGACGTCCTTGGTTCCGGTAATGCCGATCTTGACGTTCTTGCCGTTGTCGCGTTTCCACTGCAAGACGGTATCCATCCAAAACCGCATGAAGGCAAGGCCGCCCGTGTATTCCTCGCTGATCAGATGAATCACGTTGCTCTGCGGCCCCAGTTCGTCGAGGCACTTGCGGATATAGATACTGTGAAGCCGGCGGCGGGTGCTGTTAGTGACATCGTAGAAGGCATTGGCCGCCGGTATCGCATCGGGCATCTGCGTGTCCTGGATGCAGTTGGCGCCTCGCCAGGGAAAATCGACGTAGTGAGCGGGAGTCTCCAGCAGTGCGTGCTGCATGTAGAAATTGTGGAAGAGGATCGTGCCCTTGGCGTCGCAGTATCGGGCAAACTCATTGAGGCGGTCGAAGTACCAGGAATTGAATTTGGTCAAATCATACTTCGACAGTCCGTCCCATGCGCTTGCCTGTCCGCTCCTCGCCCAGGGCTGCTCCAGGAAGGGCGGGACTACATTTTTGTCGGTTCTTTTGACGGTATCGTGAGTATCGCGTCGGCGGTCGTACCACAGCCCGTAGTTGTGCTCGAATCCGGGATAGCCATAGCTAAGCATGGCATCTGTCAGTTTGTCAAGGTCCTCCGTGAAGCTCGGCCCGGTTCGCCCGGGCGCGTTGCGACATATAGCGGTGCGGACCTTATAGTTATGAAACCACCCCGGAGCCTTTCGGTATCCTCCCCACCATCCGTTGTGTTGTGCGTATCCCCAGACGACTTTGTCGTTATGGACAAACCAGCCGTTCTGAATCGTCAACCCCGCTTCTGCTCCCGATAGTCCGCAGGCCGACATGAACAAGCAAAGAAACAGTACCGCAACCTTACTTGCCTCGAGCCTCCCCCAATAACGTCTCCGGGGGCTGTACAAATTGCCAACACCGGGTTCGCCATGCTCGCCTGTAGGGTTGTCGTAGAGGTGCGAATCAGTCATCAATAATCATCGTCTGCACAAATCCTTGTTGACCGGGATTTGCCATTTGACTTCATAATCGGTATTCCTGCACACCACACTGTCAATAATACCAAGATCAGGGGTTCGATTTCAAGGGGGGTCTGTTTACCAACATGGCTAATACGCCTCCCAGAAAGGCCCCAAGAGGCGTCAATCTGCCGAAAGTCCAGTATTTTGGCACTTTTTCGGCGCACCTCAACCGGTGATTTCTCCTCAGTGGTACGGTTTGTTCGTTCGCCCGGCGTCGTTGTCAGGGCCAAATCGGTCCTGGACGATGGTTCGGCATTGCCTGCGGCGATTCATTTTGTTAGACGCTTTTAGAGTGTCTTGCGTCTCCGCATCCAGCCGACCAGCAGAGCGCCAATGCCGCCGAGCAGGATTGCTCCCGGCGCCGGAATTGCCGCCTGGGCAGGCCACTGCGTGCCTGATTCATGCAGTGCTGTTCCACCTGCATATGAGCCGTACTCGAAGATATCAAGACAATATGTGAAATCTCCATCGTCATCGCCTATGAGGATAATTGGGCTGACGAATGAGATTGTGTTTTCGGTAAGTGTGTATGCGAGGAAATCGCGGCTTGGTGCGTAGTTGTCGCTGATTCCGATCATGCCGGTCGTTGGAATGTCCCGGCTGCGCAGCAAGACCAATTCCTGGGTGTCGGTATCTGAGGGAGGATTCACGTCCAGATAGTACTGGAAGCCATGGCGCTGCCTGCCGAAGGAGTCGGTGGTGAGGAAGTCAGGCTCCTGGTTGAAGGTCGCCTCGAACAAGACGGTCTGAGTATCAAGGTCGATTGTTGTGCATTCGTTGATAATGCTTAAAGAAGGGACCGCCTGCACTGCTACCGGCATCATAATAATCAGAAAAGCAATCTTTCTCAACATCCCAATCCTCCTCACATGATGATATTCAAACACCCCAGCCAAGACAGTTACTTCGGCTTAACCCCCATCCATGAAGTCTAAATTATACCTGAAATTGGGTTTCGATTCAAGCAATAGGGTTGCGAAAAGGCGTTTTTCGGTTCATTTTGGCGTTTCAGCGGTGCGATTCGGAATCTTATGGGTCTGTGCGGGGAAATTTTTTGGCTGTGCTGCGGCGCAGGAAGACGGCTAAGAAGCAGCATTTGGGCAAGATGGTGGCCCGGCAAGTTTTGAGTTGCGGCGGAAACACAGTAGCTTTGGCGGCATTTTGGGGGTTTCGTGCGAATTTTCGGCTTGTTTAATTGACTTTCAGGCGATTCTGGGTTATAATCAAGGTTACTTTTGAATATAATTCGGTTTCCGGGCGAGGTGACAGCTTGCCTGATTGGGGCCATTGTGCTGCTATAGGAGGATGGTATGTTTAAGCTTAGCATCGGCAAAGGTTTGTTGGTCTTCGTTGCTTTGTCGCTTGTTTGTTCGAGTATTTGCCCTGCCGGCGATGTAAAGATCTCCGGGGCTATCAGTGCACATATGAGGGCGAAAGAACGTTCGGCGGGCGTATCGGCGTTCGAACACGCCAAGAAGCTCAGGAGGATGGGTTTGAATCCGGCGAATCTCAGCGGTGAGGATTGCGCGCTCTATGTGGACGAGCCACTGAGGCGCAATGAGATAGCCAGGCTTCGAAATCAGGGCATCGTAGTGCATGACATCTACGTTCCTGCTGTTGCGGGCAAACATGATAAGGGTTTCCATCTGGCCACGGTTTCGTATTCTGCTCTTGATTTCATCCGTAACGATGCTCGCTTTGCCCGTCTGGAATCGGTTGAGTCTGCGAATAAGCCCTTGAACGATCTTGCGGCGGCCATGACCAAGGTTGATCTGGTTCACGCCGGTACGGGCGTGGATGCGAGGACGGGATTGGGCGTTAAAATCGCAGTAGCCGACTCCGGGCTGGACCTGAGTCACGGCGATATACCAACGCCGATCGAGGCGCTGGATGTCAGCGGGACCGGCCCCTGGGACAGCGACGTTACGAATCTGGTTACGGCTCACGGCACGCATGTAGTCGGCTCGGCTGTCGGCAGCGGGGCGCTGTCTGGAGGACAGTATATCGGGATGGCGCCGGGGGCGGATTTGTATTTCTACAAGATAGGCGATGATGTAACCGCTTCTGCAGGCGATTCGGATATGATCGAGGCGATAACTCGGGCGCAGAGCCTGGGCTGTGACATATTCTCGATGAGCTACGGCGGGTACAGCGTGTTCATGGACGGGTCCGGTGCGGTATGTCAGACTATCGACGCCGCTGCGGCTGCTGGGATGACGTGCTTTATCGCGGCGGGCAACGAACAGGATAATCGAGATCACTATTCAGTGGAGGTCGCGCCGGGTGCGGTTTCGGGTACGTTTGTCTTCACTATCAACAACAGCGGCCCCGGCGTTTACGCCTCGGATGAGTGGCTGCAGTTGAATTGGATCGACGGCGCGGACGATGAGAATATCATACTGACGTGTACGAATCTCGGGGCGAGCGAGTCTCTGGTCGAGGATTGGAGCGGCTGCAGTCCTCGCGGGACGGAAAGCAAGCAATATGTTCTCAGCCCCAGTGTGCCGTCGTATTCGACGAAGACTTATACTCTGTCGTTCTCTAATTCGGCGGGCAGCGGAGTTACGCCTGATGTTCACATCTATCACATAAGCGGCAACGGCTATTTCAATGTTGCCGAGACGTCATCGACGATTCTATACCCTGCGTTGGCGGATGATGCGATTGCAGTGGGAGCGTGGACTCAGCGGAAGCTGTGGAAGAATTATGAGGGCATAGACTATTACTACCCGATTCTTACGGTTGACACACTGGCTCCGTTCAGCAGTCTTGGTCCTCGAATCGACGGCGTTTTGAAGCCCGATGTTGTGGCGCCCGGGGCTGCTACGATTTCGGCGCGAGATTCTTACGGCAGTCTTGCGGCTTCGGATGCGCGGATTGTGGATAACGACGGTTTGAACCTGGACGGCAGCGGGCCTGCGGACTATTACGTTAATATGGGCACGAGTATGGCTTGTCCTCACGCAGCCGGTCTTGCCGCCCTGGTCCTTGAGGCCAAGCCGTCGCTGACTCCGGCTGAACTTAAGCAGACGCTTACGAGCACCGCCTCCAATGCGTACGGGCCCAACAATTCCGTCGGGTATGGCATGCTCAACGTCTATGACGCCATCGTTTCGGATGAGCCTGTTCCAAATATCAATCCTATCACAATGAAGGGCGTGAGCTACACTGCCTGGGATTCGAATTCGCTTTCGACGGCGGATTCGGATGCTTCGATAGCCCAGGCGCACGATGACGGGTGCAACTGGATAGCGATCTGCGTCTGGGAGTTCCAGGATACGGCGACTTCGACGGTGATAGCGCCGGATTATGACAGTTACTCGGCGACGCCTGAATCTGTTGCCGAGGCTATCGGGCGGTGTCACGAGCTCGGTATGAACGTGATGCTCAAGCCGATGGTCGATTGCCTGAGCTGCTCTTGGCGCGGGGAGATTCAGCCTTCGACGGAATGGTTTGCGGCATATCAGAGTTCTGTCGATCGCTGGGCGCAGGTTGCGCGGGACAACAGCGTCGAGATGTTCAGCGTGGGATGTGAGTTGCGTGATACGGTTTCATGGTCGGCATCGTGGCGGGATGTGATAAGCAACGTTCGAACGATATATTCGGGCCCTGTTGTGTATTCAGCCAACCACGGCAACGAGCAGAACATCGACTGGTGGGATGCCGTTGATTTTATCGGTATCGATGCTTACTATGCTCTGACTGGCACGAGTTCGCCGAGTCCGGATACATTGAAGGCGACCTGGAGCAGCCGACTCGACTCGATAGAGAGCTGGCGAAATGCGAATTGGGCCTCGATGGATATTATTTTCACGGAGGTCGGCTATCAGAGCACCGACGGTACGAATCGGACGCCGTGGTACACCGATCCGGGCACTAATCCAATCGATCTTCTGGAGCAGAGCGATTGTTATGAGGCGCTGCTGAGTCAGTGCCGAGAGCGTGACTGGTGGCTCGGTGCTTTCTGGTGGAACTGGGAGACCGATCCGAACGCCGGCGGCGCGAGCGACCCGTACTGGACTCCGCAGAACAAGCCTGCCGAGGTGATTCTGGCGGATTATTACGAAGGGGCGTGGCGGTGGAACGACGATTTCATTGCCGTTTTTGTCGATGCCGAGGGCATCAATCGGCATCCCGGCTCTACGTATCCGGGCGAGCAGTTCGACGGTCAGGTGGTGTCGGTTACCGACACTGCCGGAGCCGGCGTGGAGGTAGTATATTCGCTTGTCGATGGTTTGGGAGATCCTGTGGATAACTCGGTGGCCGGTCTCGAAGTCTGGAAGCCCGATGGGGCCAACTGGCGGGGGCAGGGACCGAGCAGCGGACTCAGACTGGTCGAGCAGTGGGGTTCGATGCTGAACATGGACGCCTCGCCTTTCGAGAGGCTGGAAGTTCCGGTATCTTATATCAGCGGCGCGGGGGCTTTGGATGTGCGGGCGTTCTGCGTTACGGGGACGAGCAGCGGGGAGTGGGAAGAGACACAATTGGATTCTCAGGTCGTGATGCTGCTTCAAGGCCAGTCGGCTGTGCTTACTATCGATTTGACGTCGTCTCCCGATATCACGCGGATGGTTAAGGTCGGCGTTGTGGTCGAAGCTCACGACGGCGTGATGGAAGGCGAGCAGGCAAGCCTGCGCATAGGAGCGACGACGAGCCAGATGGCTGTCGTCCTTGAGAATTACGGCGCCGGCAGCAGTTATCGCTGGAAGGATGTAGCAGGCCAGTTGTACAGCGCGGCGTATCAGAGCAGTTATACTTATGACGATGCCGATGTGCAGGTCAGCTTCAATACCGTCGATACGACACTGCGAGGCAGACTTACGGCGAGCAACCTCAAGCCGAATTTCGCGTATCAGTTCAAGCTGATCGGCACGCCGATTCATCAGCTTGGCGATACGAACTACGGGACGAACGAATTGATCGGCCTGAACGGGCGATGGTGGCAGCAGGAGTGGCTGGGCGGCTCGTGGAGCGGGGGCGGAAACCTGAATAGCAAGGGAGACGGCTCGTCGCCCAATCCGAACGATCTGGTGTATGCGGCCCGGCGGGATACGGCGGATACCGTCGGGGGCAGTCCCACGGGATTGCAGTACCGCTACAGCGGCTACCGCGTCTTCGACTACTTCATCACAGACGAATACGGCAGCGCCACGCTGGATTTTGAGATAGATAGCTGCTATCACGTGCTCTTCGGGACCTGGCAGGGCAGTCCCGGCGTGAACGACGGGCCGCTGGTCTCTCATTCATTTGACGTCGATCCGGCTGAACATGCGGCTTACGATACCGACTACGGTCCCGCGACAGCCGGGGTCTGGGGCGAGTGGGAAAGGCTTCCGATGGGAGGGGTCGGTTTGAGGGAGGGACATTACAAGTGTGACCTGCTGCTGACCGAGGAATCATTCCACGAGAGCGGTCTGGGCGGCAACTGGGCGCACGCAATGCACGGAGCGGCGGAATTCGATATCGGCTCATCGATGGTTCTTTTGGACGAGGATTTTGGCGATGGTGATTATTTGGGCTGGACAATCGTTGATGAGGGTGATACTCAGGGGCCTTCTTCATGGT
>JAFGCD010000024.1 GCA_016932835.1 Sedimentisphaerales bacterium | reverse complement strand
GGGCTTCCACAGCTTGTAGGTATATGGTTTCAGGTACTTTTAACTCCCCTAATAGGGGTACTTTTCATCGTTCAGTCGCCTTACTTTGCACTATCGGTCGCCGAGTAGTACTTAGCCTTGGAGGGTGGGCCCCCCAGCTTCACACAGAGTTCCACGAGCTCCGTGCTACTCTGGTACGCCGTCAAAACGGAGAGCATTCGCTTTCGCCTACAGGACTATCACCTTCTGCGGTTGGACTTTCCAGACCATTCAACTGGCGATGCCTTTGTAACTCCTTGACGACGCCCGCAACCCCAGAGAGCAAGCTCTCTGGTTTGGGCTATTCCGTTTTCGCTCGCCGCTACTTACGGAGTCTCGGTTGATTTCCTTTCCTGCAGGTACTTAGATGTTTCAGTTCCCTGCGTTGACTTCACACGGCCTATGCATTCAGCCATGGATGACAGGATCTGGTTGCCCAGTCCTGACGGGTTGCCCCATTCGGAGATCCCGGGATTAGCGGTTGTTCGGCACCTGCCCCGGGCTTATCGCAGCCTACCACGTCCTTCATCGTCTCTCGACGCCTAGACATCCCCCATATACCCTTAGTAACTTGACCATATCAATCTATGATTGAAGAGGTTTTAATGGAGTTTGTGCATAACACCTCGCGGTGCAAGAAGTCCGCGAAGTGCATGCCTTTCCTTAATAAGCGCTTGTATCTGAGATGCTTTTCGCTTGAGGACGAAAAGCACCTCTGGGTTACATGTTGTCATGTATCCCACGCATCTACATATTCACTTGTAAAAGAACATATTCATCTCGCCCGTTCAGGTGCAATATATAAAATATACGCCAAACCGAACGAAATCTTCAAAAAATCTCAAAATCACTGGAGACGACCGGGCTCGAACCGGCAACCTCCGGCTTGCAAAGCCGGCGCTCTCCCAGTTGAGCTACGTCCCCGAACCGCTGCCGCGGGAAATCCGAAGCACCAAATCCGAATTCCTAAACAATTTCAAAATTCAAATTCTCGAATTCTCAAAACTGTTTCAGATTTCGAAATTCGAATTTCGGAATTCCTTCGGCGCCAAAGGCAGTGGGCCCGGGTAGACTCGAACTACCGACCTCACGCTTATCAGGCGTGCGCTCTAACCAGCTGAGCTACGAGCCCGCAAAGTAATCATAGCAACTCTGCAAAAGTCAACGCCTTACAGCGTTCAAAGCCTTTCATCGGCTTTGGTAGTCGGTTATATTCATAAACTTAACAAAGAGCAACAAAAAAAACCGCTGCCAAAACTGCCAGCGGTCCACAGACCATACATCTTTCAGTACGCCTCACAGCAGCTTACAGCAAAAACAAAGCATTATATAGGTTTTCTTCAATCCCCTATCCTCATACATTACAGGCGGTATCACCGATGACCAACCACCTCAAAATCGTAAGTTTATCCCTCTTTCGATTTCTCGTCAACATGTTTTGCCGAATTTTTTCAAATTTTTTTCTTATCGGCTCCATGCCCCTGTTTCGATACATTCTACGCTCGATACCTTGCTGAGGTTCTCCCCTTTTCCCTGGACAAGACCGCCCAAATCTCTTAAATTTAAGGATATATTCACGGCAGCGTTCCGCCAGCCTGATGGGCATCCGCAACTGCCTTCGGAGGATTAGATGGAATGAGAAAAACGCCTCTCTCCTGTGCGGTGATCGTATTCGCCCTGAATTCAGCCGTCCTCGCTGAATATCTCGTGAATACACGCACAACAGGCAACCAGACAGACCCGGCCGTTGCCGTCGATAGCCGGGGCAATCATCTAATTGTCTGGAGCAGCTACAACCAGGACGGCGATTCAGGAGGAATCTTTGCCCAGCGATTCGACCCCAATTGCAGCCTGCTCGGCGGCGAATTTCAGGTCAACGCCCGGACAATAGGCAACCAGACCGACCCGCATGCCGCAATGCACCAAAACGGAGCCTTCATAGTCGCCTGGCATGGCCCGGGAACAGCCGACCAGGATATCTATGCGCAAAGATTCGATACCGATGCACAGCCCGCCGGCGACGAGTTCCGGGTAAATACCGCTGCCGACTTAAGACAGAGATACCCGAGAGTAGCACTCAGCCGATCCGGATACTCCGTCATAGTCTGGGAAACTGAGAGGCCAGCCGCCGATGACACCGCATGGCGGGCGGCGGGGCGGTTGTACGACTCGAACAGCACGCCAGTCGGAAACGAATTCTGGCCAAGCCAGATACCGGACTCGCGATACCCGGATGCTGCAATGGACGCCGACGGAAATTTCGTTGTCGTATGGGTGCAGGATACGGGCTCGAAATCGATTATGGCCAGATTGTACGACACGCGCTGCAGGCCGAAGACGGACCCATTTGTCGTCAACTCCATCGCCTGCAACTCGCTTACAACCCCCGCTGTGGCCATGCAGACCAATGGAAGTTTCGTTGTCACCTGGGACGGGGATGAACATCTTTCAAGTCTCGACGATATTCATGCTCGAGCGTTCGACCCGAACGGCGAACCGGTGAGCGAGCAGTTTATGGTCAACAATACCCGGGCTTACGCACAACAGAATCCTGATATCAGTATGACTGAGCAGGGCGAATTTGTAATCGTATGGCATAGTGAAAGCATCGTTCAAAACCATGCCAGAGACATCTTCGCCCGACGGTACGGACCGGCCTGTTTGCCGATTGGTGATGAAATCCGGCTCAATAGCTTTGCCTCGAATGAGCAGAAGTACCCCGCTGTGGCAATATCGCAAAACGCCAAGTTCATCGCTGTCTGGCAGAGCGACGGTCAGGATGGTTCGGGCTATGGCATATTCGCCACGACCAATGCCAGGATATGTCCTGCCGACTTCAGCGACGACGGCTTTGTCAACTTCTTCGATTATTGCATCATAGCCGACGAGTGGCTGGCCCCCGGCGATACGATCGACAGCCTCGATTTGGCTGAATTCTGTCACAGTTGGCTCGACCCGTGCCGCCAGTGTCGTTTGGGCTGGTGACTAGCGGCGGTGTTCATAAGTGGCTAATTCTCTCAGCGGAGGGCTGCTTTTTCCAGCCGATATCCCGCCTTCGACCGCGTTCGCCGACCTGTTCGATTGAAGCCGCGTATGACTGCCGGGATTTTATGCACTTTTTCTGTAACAAATCATCGATGGCACTGCCATATTATATATGCAGTGATTCACCATTGAAGGTGAAGGTTGAGGCCCGAAACATGTTGCCCTTGCAAAGAGCGGCAGGCAGATTAGAATAACCGGTATGTATAGACCCGTTTCCGGCGGGCTGCTTCTTCAGGCGAAAGCGAGAAAGACAGCAATGACAACACCATCGCACAACGCCAGGGCTGGAACTGAGCGAGGAGCATTTACGCTCGTTGAATTGCTCGTGGTCATAACGATTATCGCGCTTTTGATGTCCATCCTTCTGCCTGCGTTGGCAGGCGCCAGGGAGCAGGGCAAACGAATACACTGCATGGCGAATATGTCCAGCCTTACCAAGGCCTGGCTGATGTACGCCCTCCAGAATGACGACAATCTCTGCTCAGCCGACACCGAGTGGAATGAGACGCCCGTAAGGGGGCACTGGGTCGCCGACGGCCCAGATATCACAACCAATCTCATCGGCGGAACACAACAGGCAATCAGCGACGGCGCCTTGTGGTCCTACATCGGCCAGGAAATCAAAGCCTACAAATGCAAGAGCGACTCCAGCGACCTCATTCGCAGCTACGCTTTGTCGCGCACAATGAACGGCAAAACATGTGACTGCGAACACGACGGCATAGTTTCTTTCAAGACCTGGAGTTCAATTCGCGCCGCCTCGACAAAAATGGTATTCGTGGATGCCGCAGCAATGGAGGGTGAAAAATGGATCGAAGGCTCTTTCTGCTGTGTCAAAAAAATCGATGACATCCCCCCGCAGTGGTTCAACAGGAGCACCAGAAACATAACCGCAAGGCACAGTGACGGCTGCAACCTGTCCTTTGCGGACAGCCATTGCGAATACTGGAAATACACCGACCCAAGGACCGCCGAGCTTGCATATTGGCAGATCGGCTCCGAGGATGCATCCCCGGAAAACGCCGACCTCGATAGATTTGTGCAGGCCCTCTGGGGAAATCAATGATGCCTGTTAGCTGTTAGCGAGATACTGTAATGTCACCGATGATTCCTGATTGGTTCAAATATGACATGAGAAGAAAGGCCGAACGCCTCGGTCAATGGTGGGAGGACCTGGCCCTGCGAAAATGGGCTAACGATAACCCAACTCTGATTGTCCTTATCGCCGCCGTCTCCACGGTCATCTTGCTCGCCGTTATAATATGGGTCAGTTGGCCCGAACCGGATGTCCCTGAGGTAACCTATGACAAGGAATGGTTCTACGACCTCAATACCGGGGAACTCTTCACCGCCCGCAAGGGTCTCAAACCTCCGATAGAAGCCCCTTCGGGTCCGCTCCAGCCTGAGTTTGCCTCTCCCCCGGTTCGAAGCGGAGGCCCTGCCGGTGTCAGGGCGTATGTTCTTACCAATGTGGATGAGCCGAACGAGGCCGAGCGATATATCGCTTTTCTTGAAACCTCCGACCTCGACGCTATCCCCGACTCTTCAAAAAAGACCGGACCAGGACGCAGCGGAGTCATGCGATGGGGGCGGGGTAAGCTTCTTCGCAGGCTCAAAGACGCCAAATGGGTCCCCGGCGACAGCCTGGAAGGGCAGGAAATATTCAAAGAGGCGTTCTCCCCGAATGAGAACAATGATCGCCCGCGATACTTTCGCCCCAAATAGGGCTCAGTTCTCTGCTGCCCCCTCGAACTGGACTGACATCTCACCGACGATAAGCCGTTTCGCTTCTTCCATCGGTCCGGGCAGAAACGTCCCCGCAGCAGCTTTATGGCCTCCGCCGCCGAACTTCCCTGCAATCTCGCTGACGTCTATCCCGTTCTTACTCCTCAGCGAGCAGCGAATCCGCCCGTCCTCAAACTCGACAAACAGGGCCGACGCCTCGACCGTCCCGATTCGGTGGCATTCGTTGATAAGGCTCTCGGTATCCGCTGATGTCGTGCCGGTCCGCTCGAAGTCACACTGTAATATGTGTTGCGTCGCAAACCGTCCCCCGAAGTGCAACTCGAGGGTATCGAGCATTGCCAGCATCAGTTTGAATCGGGCGTAAGAAAAATTGTGGTAGAGCTTCTCGTATATCTTAGCCGATTCGGCCCCCGCCTCGGCCAGGCGGGCCGCCGCAGAATACACCCTCTTGTCCGTGTTGTTAAACTCGAACCACCCCGTATCCGTTGCAATCGCCGCGAACAACGCTTCTGCTGCCCGCACGCTTAAATCCCAGCCAGCGTACTCAAAAATATCCAGCAGAATCAGCCCCGTCGCCGCCGCCGAAGAATCCACTATCTGAACATCGCCCACGCCGTCGGAGGTCATGTGATGGTCTATCACCAGAACCGGACTTTCGTTTTGTTTCAGGTACTTTCCAAAATCGCCTATCTGGCTGTAGCTGTCCGCATCGACAATAATCACAAGGTCGAATTTGCCCAGCCGGCCGTTAGCCAGCTCCTCGACGCTGACGTCTTTGCCAAGCACCGGCACTTCTTCGTCAAGCAGAAACTCGTACCACCCCGGCAGCGGCGACAGGAACAAGGGCTGAACCTTCTTGCCCATGCCGCGCAGCGCTTCACACATCGCCACCGTACAGCCGCACGCATCCCCGTCCGGCTTCGTATGCGACGTAATCAGGACGATGCCGGATTTACCGATCAACTCAACAACTCTTGCGAAATCACCGTTATCTGCCATATACACTCCATAAAACCTTTCATACGCCTCTGACCCGCATCCGCACGGCATACAGCGATTTTCTCGCCGTGATAAACAGCGTCTTTTTGTCCTTGCCCCCGAAGCACACGTTCGCCGGCCCTTCCGGAACCTCGATTCGCTCGATCTGCTCGCCTTTCTTGTTATAGACCAGAACCGCCCCCGACGTCAGGTAGATATTGCCTTTCTTGTCGATGGTCATCCCGTCCGAGCCGCTCTCGGCAAACAGCTTCTTCTCGGAAAGTGTCCCGTCATCATTGATCTTATATGAGAATGTCTTTTTGCCCCCGTGGTCCGCAACGTAGAGCGTCTTACCGTTGGGTGTCCCGATTACCCCGTTAGGCCGCACCATATCGTCGATTACCCGAATCACCTTCTTGCCCTCGGGCGAAAGGTAATAAACATGCTCGCCGTCCTGCTCCATACCGTCCCTGTTGCCGTAGCGCGGATCGGTAAAATAAATGCCCCCTTTGGGGGTGATCCACAGGTCGTTCAGGCTGTTGAACTTTTTGCCTTCGTACTCATCGGCCAGCACCGTCACCACCCCCTCCGGGCAGATGGAAACCAGCCGTCGCCCGCCCCCTTCGCACGCGATCAACTGCTCCTTCTTGTCGAAATAAAGCCCGTTCGCCCCGCCTGAATCTTCGCGGAAGGTCGAAAGCTTCTTGGCCTTGACATCCCACTTGTGAATCCGGTTGTTGGGTATGTCGCTGAAATAGACGTCACCTTTTGCATCCGCCGCCGGACCTTCTGTGAACGCAAAACCATCTGCAAGTTTCTCGACCTTCGCCCCCGCCGCCACTCTTGCATTCTCAACAGCACAGCCGCTCGAAGCAATCACTAAAAACAATATTGCAAGACCAATCCATTTTCCGTTCATCTCGAATTCCCTTCCATTGACTTCTTTTCCATAACCTTAACCTTCGCCAGATATATGCCCGTCTTGCCCTCGTGGGTCGAATGATAGCTGACGTAGAGAATCCCGTCATGCCACACCATGCCCGGATAACTCGTATCGCCTCCGCTGGGCAGCTTCGCAAGTTTCGTCATCGTCCCGTTCGCCGCGTCGATATACGTCAGCGCCGTATGCGCCCCGCCCTGGTGCATCCGACCAGACCCTATCCAATGCCCTCCGGGTATCTTTACGAAATTGGGCCCGCCGAAACCGTTGAATTCCGCCCCCAGATCCCGCCATTGCCATTGCCTGTAATCGCCCCGACTGACCCCAAACATCGCGCTGCTCGGCGAGTTGCCGTTGCGGTCCCGCCGCATCAATGCGTAGCACGTCCCGTCATCATCGAAACGCAGCGTAACCTCAGTCGGATAACCCTCCCCGAACAGTTCCGCTGTGTGTGTCTCGTATTTGGCCCCGTCGTCGCTCGCCAGCAGCTCCAGCCAGGGCATCCGCAATCCCGCCGCATAAGACACCCCATAAGCCTTGCCTTTATGCCAGCTCACCTGCCACATCCACCGCCCCGGCTCGACTGCAATTTCAGGTGCGCTCCAATCCCTGCCGTCCGAAGAGAAACTCACGAATGTGCCCGTTGGCGCCCCTTCATTGTCCTTTTTGCGCGGCGCAGCCCCGCCGACAAGCATCAGTTTCCCGCTCGGCGTCACCGACAAATGCGCATCACGCAGATCATACCCGCCCAGTGCGATTACCGCCGCTGAAGCCCAATCCTCTGCATCCGCCGATTGAAGCACCCGAATCTTGCCGTCCGTCGATACATGTCTTCTGCCCTCGCGAAACGCGCAGTAAAACTCTCCGTTCCACCGCACAAGGTCCGTAAAGGCGTTATGAGGCGCCTTGTCCCATATATTCGCTGTGCTGACAACCTCGACTTCCACAGGCGTCCCCGCCGCAAGTCCGCCTGCCGCCCAGAGTATTACCCCGACGAAAATCGTCTTCATCCTTACTGTCGCTCCTTTCAATGCCGCATCCTCAAAACCGGTTGCTCTCGATGCTATCGCACGCCTGCGACACGCATCTTGATTGCATACAGCGAATCCATCGCCGTAATAAACAGCGTTCTTCTGTCCTTGCCCCCGAAGCACACATTCGCCGTCCAGCCCTCGTCAATCGCGATGTGCTCGATTTTCTTGCCGCTCGAATCAAACACCGTTACCCCTTTGCCCGTCAGGTAGATATTGCCCTGGTTATCGATTGTCATGCCGTCCGAGCCCATCGAGCAGAAAAGCTTCTTCTCATCCAGGCTGCCGTCATCCTTAACCCGGTAAACGTACGTCTTGCCCGCGCCGATGTCGGCTACGTATAGTCCCTTGCCGTCCGCGGTCCCGATTATCCCGTTAGGCTGCACGAGGTCCTCAATCACCCGTATCGCTTCTTTCTGCCCCGGCTTGACGTAATAAACGTGCTGGCCGTCCTGCTCCATAGGCCCGCGATTCCAGTAGGGTCTCTTATAAAACGGGTCTGTGAAGTATATGCCGCCTTTCGGGTCCACCCATGCATCGTTCGGCCCGTTGAGCTTCTTGCCTTTATACCCCTTGACAAGAACCGTCGCCTTGCCGTTCACATCGATCAGCCAAAGTTCGTTATCGAGGTCCGCACACGCTATCAGGCTGCCTTTCTTATCGAAGAAGAGCCCATTGGCCCTTCCCGGTGAATCGTGCCATGTCGAGAGCTTCCCCTCCACCGACCACTTATGAATCCGATTGTTCGGCTGATCCGTGAAATACACGTTCCCTTCCGCATCGACCGCCGGCCCCTCGGTGAATTTGAACCCGTCGCTCAGCAGCTCTACCTTCGCCCCCGGCGCAATAATGCCTTTATTTCCCCTCGATACCGCCACAAGCTCGATTCCTTTCCCGCTGCCGAGGTTGCGAGAATACTGCTTGTCTTCCGTATTGTTCCAGTGCTCATGCACACCCAGGCTGGCGAGCCGTTTCACATTGCCGGCATGGTCCGGGTCGTAGAATGTCCCCGAAGGCGGATCATCGGCCTTCGCTGCTTCGTGAAGGTAGTCGTCAACGCCGACTGCGCGGGGATAATCTTCCCACTCGGCCCATAAAAAATCAAACCCCACCGAATCAATAGCCACCGGGTCCTGCGACGCCAGAACGCTCGACGTCCAGTCGCCGTTGAAAGGCGGCGATTCCCACTTCTGCGGCGCCGAGTCTATCGGGTGCTTGCCGCTGTAAAGCCCGTCGATCAGGTACAGCATCGTTTTGCCCCCGAAATGCCCGTGTCCCATCAGGTCAACTAATGGCCTGTATATCCCCGTCGATTTGGCGAATGCATTCTTGTGCAGATCGTAGTATCCGTTCTGCACCGGACCGCGAACGAGAGAACCGTAGTGGTTCTTCGCGCACAACGTCACCCCCGCACCGGTATGCGCCTTGAGATTCGCAAGATTAACTACGTATTCCGCCTCGGCAAAACAGGATGGAATGTAATCCTGTTCCACCCCTTCCGGATTGCAGCTCCAGTAGAGAGGAACCGAAGACACCTTTGCCTTTGTTCGACCGAGCTTGCCCCCCAGGTCAACAAAACGCACTTCCGGAAATTCCTTGTGCAGAACATCGTAGTATTCGTTGGCGAGATAGCACAGCGTATCGCAGATGGAAATATCCGCCTGCCCGACCCCCGCCGGCCCTGTCAGTTGGCTCAGCAGGGCCGTTATCATCTGCGGCGACGTATTCATATAGTCACGCCAGCTCTCCAGGTTGTAAGTCTCAACGTTGACGCTCCTGTGCGCCCAGATAAAACCGACGAAATTCACCTTCACTGTCACCTTCTCCCCCGCCTTGTACCCGACATCCCCCTTGCCCTTCGTCTTGTTCAGGTGCCTGAACAGTTTGTCCCACGCAGCCTTGTCGCTGTCGGCGCCGGTCAATCGCCGAATGGCGTCCGACATCATCTCATCGACCACTGCCTGGTTCGTATGCTCGCTCTGCCACCAGTGCCCGCTGCCCGGGCCGTCCCAATCGGTCGCTTCCGGGTCGTGCACCCAGACGACGCGCCCCGGATTGATGCCTTGGGCGACTCCCGTCGGCTCGTTGGCCTTTTGCGCTTCGGCAATAACGAGTTTCTCTGCGGTACTGCTTATCGCAACCCAAATGGCCCCGATGCTCGCCGCAGCCAGAATCACTGCCACGGCATACCGCCTTTTCGCAGCGCTGAGCTTGGCCTTTCGAAACGCCGCGACCGACCCGACTACGCCCAATAGCCATATGACAAAGCCGGACGCCAATGGGAAAGCAACCCGCTGGCAGGGATATGTCGCACGCGACGGCTTGGGGATCACCCGCACCAGGAACCATATTAACGAGAAAAATCCGACTATCGGCAATATCAGCAGCGGCCACCGCCGTTTGCACTCTTGACCGTTATGTATCGAGCCATCCGAACAGGTATTCTCGACATCTTTGCTATTCCAGAAGTGCATCTCTAACCTCCCTGAAAACAGAATTATCTCGGCAATCGCCTCTCGGGCTCGACAACCGTTATCGAGTCCGGATGCTTACATCGTAACTGCAGATTCTACCCCCTCGCCGCGTCGTCATCAACCGAAAATCCTCGCACCGGCCACCTTACAAAACTCCGGCAAACCGGCGCCTCCCCGCGTGTACACCCGGCCGTAGTTGAGAATGCGACACCGGACCCACTGACATAGAAAAAAGGGGATGCGAGTGTTATACACGCATCCCCTTTGATGCAATCAGCATTCACGCCGCGCCTCGGCTTTACGGGACTGTTATCGAATTCTCCGTTACGCCTTGGCTGCTGTCATAAGTGTAACCGCCGAGAACGACGTCCGTAACAACGAACCGGAAAACCTCACCGCCCTTGGTCTTCTCTGGAGCGGATGTAATGGCCGTATATCCTCCCGAATCGGTGATCCCGTTCGCTCCGCTCTGGATGATTGCTCCCTCGAAGTACCAGTCCCCGTAAACCGTAGCCCCTGCGACCTCCTCGCTGAGCGTGATCCCCGCTGTGGCCTTGTGGTTCTTCCCGGCCTCGGCAAGACTCATCTCGATAGCGGAGACGTAAATCGTATGTTCCACGCCGGGCCTCGCCGATACCTCGGAGCTGTAGCCGCTTTCGTTCGCACTCGGACTCGCCGAATCCACTGCCGTAACAACATAGTAGTACGTTGTCCCGTTGACCGCCGTCGAATCAACATACTCACTGACTCCAACGAGTCCGCTGTTGACCGACGCGTACGGTCCGCCGGTTGTCTCCGATCGGTAAACATTGTACCCAGCCAAGTCCGACTCCGAGTTGTCGGCCCAGTCGAGGCTTACCTGCCCGTCGCCGGCAGTAGCTGTCAATCCGCTCGGTGCTGACGGCGGAACATCCACTGGCGTCGCCGAAGCCTCTGCAGACCAGCCTGTCGCGTTCTGCTGCGGAGATTTGTCACGAGCCTGAACACGATAAGTATATTCTATGTCCGCCGTCAGCCCCGTATCCTCGTACGTCGGGCTGTCCTGCCAGTCGCTGTCATGACCGCCAGCCGTCAGGCACTCGAAGTAATATTCAACACCGCTGGCATCCGAAGCCGCCGTCGCCGTCATTGAAATCGAGCTTGCCCCCGTTGCTTGCGGAACCGAAGACCACGTCATCGGATCCGGCAGAGGCGGCTCTGTATCAGGAACCGCCGGACCTGCAATAATGTCGGCATATAATAAATCGATGCCCAGTGTATCCCTGCTTTCCTTCTTCTTGTTTACCGTGTCAGCAAACCTGATTCGGATGTTCCCTTCAGCATCTATAATGTTCGTAGCAGCCGCCTCGCACTGCCCGTCGGCGATATCCGTTGTAATATCCGTCCATATGCCGGCGATAAACAACTCGACAAGGAGACCGTCCGCAGAACCGCCCGTCCAACTGTGAATGAGGTTAATGGTCACAGGCTCGCTGACATCACCCGGATTGACGGCTGTATGCAGAACGTATTCGACCCGCAGGCTGTAAGCAGCCGGGCCGTCAGGAGCTTCGTCGATCGTCTGGAAAACACCGTCGCCTGCCGTTGTTGCTTCCACCGTTCCGGCGGGCGTGCCGCCGATCGTTACAATCGGCTCCACACTCGCATACGCATCATAGTCTATGCCGACAGGCGTTGCTGAAACCTCGTTACTTGCATCGCCCTCCAGGCCTCCTGAATCAACCGCCTTAACGACATAGTAGTAGGTCCTGTCGTTGACGACTCCATTGTCGGAGTAATCGCTCGTTGAGGAAAACGCCAATGCCGTCCCGTATGAACCAGGCGTCTCGCTTCGGTAAACGTTGTATCCCACCAAATCACCTTCCTGCTCAATATTGTCGTCCCAATTCAGATTGACAACACTATCCCCGGGCGAAGCAGACAAATTCTCAGGTGCGGTAGGCCGGTCATTGATCGGATCTATCGTAATGTTCACTGTACCCGAAGCACTCCCGCCGTTGCCGTCGCCGACCGTATAGCCAAATGAATCGTCGCCGTTGAAGTTCGCATTCGGCGTATAGACGATGTCGTTTCCGTCCACGTTTGCCGTCCCATTGGCCGGTTGCGTCACCGATTCCACCGACAGCGAATCTCCGTCTGTGTCCGTATCGTTTGCCAGCACTGGAATAGCCACTGGCGTATCCTCGTCCGTAGTCACCGAATCGTCATTCGCCACAGGGTCGTCGTTCACCGCCGTAACCGTAATAGAAACCGTTGCCGGCGCACTATCGGCAGTACCGTCGTTAACGTTGAATATGAAACTGTCAGTACCATAGAAATCCGCATCAGGGGTATATATCAGATTCGGCGCCGTCCCGCTCAAGCCGCCGTTGCTTGGGGCACTTACTATGTGATAGCTCAGCGGATCACCGTCCGCATCGCCGCCTGTCAGCGTGATAGCCAATGACGTATCTTCATTGCCAGTCACCGCCTGGTCATCGGCTACAGGTATGCTGTTTGCGTTGACCGTGATTGAAATCGTTGCCGGTACGCTGCCCAGCACGCCGTCATTGGCATCGAACGTGAAACTGTCGACGCCGACATAGCCCGGATCAGGAGTGTATGTCAAGTCTGGTTCAACCCCGCTCAGCGTCCCCTTAGTCGGCCCGGTCAGCACACTGAAGGTAAGCGGGTCGTTTTCCGGATCGCTTCCAGTCAGCGTTATGTCCACCGGCGTACTCTCTTTGGTCGATACAGCCTGATCCTCCGCAGCCGGCGCATCATTTACCGCGTTGACCGTAACGGTGACCGTAGCACTGTTGCTCGGCGATGTCCCGTCTGTTGCTTTGTATGTGAACGTATCTATGCCGTTGAAGTTCGGCGACGGCGTGTACGTGACGTCTGTGCCGTTATTCACGACAGAACCGTTCGCCGGCTGCGTCACCGATTCCACAACAAGAGGATCGTTGTCGGGATCCGTATCGTTCCCAAGCACATCGATTGTGACGTCCGTATCCTCATCCGTCGTGTCGCTGTCGTCATTGGCCACCGGCTGGCCCGCAAGCTGAACCCCAAGCAGTTCAAAATCGAAACTCACATCGCTGCTCGTCGAGTGGGCCTGGTGAACAGAGACGGCTAAAACATTGACCCCTGGTTGGACGACAACAGCCGGGTCAATCGCGATACCCCACCAATCGCCCTCGTTTGTTGTCACGCTCGCCGCCCACGTATCCCACGTAATCTCACCGCTGGACATATTCGACCGTCCGATCTCCACACCGTTCAAATATACCACGCATCCGTCGTCACGCACCGCATTAACCGTAAGGTGGTCGTAGCCGACCGCAGATGTGAACGTATGCCGGAAATAGTACGATGCCCGGATCGGACTGTTGTTGAGAATCGTACTCTCGTCTCCGTCGCCGTAGCCGAGTTGCGCCGGACCCTCCGACCAGCCGCTGTCGTCGAACGACATGCCGTACCACGCGCCCTGGTCCGAATCAACTGCATCGAAGTACTTCCACTGAGCCCCGGCCGATATTATCAAATCCGGTGACGGCATCGTAGTCGTGAAGCTCCACACGTCACCTGTAGCCAGAAGGTTGTCTCCGCTGTCAAATTCATCAATAGACCAGTAATATGTAATGCCTTGTCCAAGCTGGCCGGGATCATAAGTTGTAGCCGCCTGCTTTGCCGACACAAGGGCCAGATTTTCAGGATCGGTACCGAAATAAACGTCGTGGCTCGCAGCCCCGGCCCCGCTGCTCCAACTCAAATCAGCATCAAGATCAACATCAACCGAGCCGTTTGAAGGGCTGGGATTGCTTGCCTTGAGCGAAGCCGTAGTGAAATTCCACACAGGTCCCGATGCTATGGCTGGTGACATAGTGTCTGAAACAACCACATACCACTCATACGCCGTCTCCATCACAAGGTCCGGCCATATCGTCGAAGCGGTCGAACCGCTCGAAACCCCGGAATCGATGCCTATCGAGGCATATCCCGTGCCCGTCATATCGAAAGCCAGTTCGAAGTCACTGTCGCTGTCACTCTCGTACTGGTCCAGCCACGGCGAATAAGTCTGAACATAAATCCTGTCCTCGTCCGGCTCGAATCTCATTATTCTCAGCAGACCATTGCCGCCATTCGGCCAGTCCTGGTAATTAGCCATAATCTGGTGGACCGTCCGGCTTCCCACAGTACCCTCTACATATTGTTCGCCATGATTGTGCCCACACAACACGAAAAAGACATTGTCGGAAGGAACAACCAAATCATCCCATATTATGGTTCCACCATCGTTCGTCAGACTGCCATCTGAGGTGAAATACGAATGCGTCGTAATGATGGCCTTGCGAGATGAGTATGTTTCGAGAACTGAACTGGCCCAGCTTGTTACGCTGCTGTCCGGGTCATACTGCAAATGGAGGATGATATAATCGTCACCGCCGGCCGAGAATAGTTGGAAACTGTTCTCGTTCGTCGTCCCGTAATGCCCGCCGTACCATGCCTCGCTCTCGTACCTTGTATATGGGAAATATGATTCGTAATAGGTTGTCGGGAAATCATGATTGCCGGGAAGAACTCCATAGGGAACAACTCCGTCCAGTATCGACATACTCGTATTCGCTCTTAACCATTCAGCCGCAACATCCATCCCCGCCGGGCGGTTTGTGCTGTCCGTCAGGTCCCCTTCGTGCGTCACGAATACGATATTCAGCGCGTCGGTATTGGCTGCAATCCATTCAGTCTGGCTCGTGAAGATCTCCGGATTCCCGCCGTTGATAACATTCACGTACTTCTGTGTGTCGGGCAATACCACGATGCTGAACCCCGGTGTCTCGGCCCCAAAGAACTCCACATCAACCGGATCACCGCTTCCGCTCGGATTCTCCACCGTAGCGCTCAAAGTCACCGACCAGGGCATTACCCCAGCGGCCCCGTCGGCAGGCAAAGGATTGCTCGCCGCAACAAGCGGAATATCCACAGTCCAGCTCTCGCGAACAGAGTATGCCGAATCCTCGATCCCCTGCCAAACGACAAATGTCACATCCGTATCGGTTACAGTGATGTCAATAAATGTCTGTTCTGCCTCCCTGGGATTCCCTGCATTGCCGCAGTCAATCTGCCACGTGAACGCCTCGCACGGATAATCTCCTGTCTGGCTCTGCTGCAGCGCACTGTACCAGTGCGTATGGCCGCAGAAGTATGCTGTTACTTTCTCGTCGTTAAGCAGTTTCCAGAATCTGTCCCTGTTCGCAGGGTGCCCGTCCAGACTGTCCCCGACATGCGCATACTGAGGATAGGCCGGTTCGTGACCTATCACGAAAATCGCAGGCTTCGTATTCGCCGCTAAATCCGCTGCAAGCCAGTCGTACAACTCCTGAACGACGTCACCGTCGGCGCCGACGTCTGCTGTCCCTGTGTAATATTCGTTGATCGCAACGAAGTGAGCATTGCCGTAGTCGAACGAATACGTCGTCGTCTCGCAATTTGTCGGTCCCGTATTGACAATATAGGGCAAACCCGAATAGGCGCTGCGCACCCACGTCATATCCTCCGGCGTTTCCGCTTCGTGGTTCCCTGTTACCGGGTACCAGATAACGTCGCTGCCGAACTGTGTCTTCAGAGAAGCGTCCGTCGTCCCCGGATAGTCGAAGTCGCCCGGCATAATATGAAAAACGCCCTCGTCGCCGACCAAACGGGTCATTTCGTCCAGAAGCCATTCCCACCGGGACAGGTTCGATGCGTCGTAAGGCCTATTGTCCGCCGTAGCCGTGAACCGGAATGTCTCGCCTGCCGCCGGTAAACACAATAGTAACACTATCCATAAAATACTCGAAATTAACCTCATCGTTCTCATGGGATTCTCCTTTACGTATTCGCTGTGATTGCTCCTGTTGGTGCCGCGCGTACCCCCCATCAAGACTTCCACCCCCCGTATCAACCGGTACTGCGTGCTTGACAAGGCCCAACTCCCCGTTCATATTCGGTTTGTGCAAAAGCCGTCCCCAGAGTCCACAAACTCCGGAGTAACCAGCACTCTAACCCTTCCATCTCACGTTGTCAACCGTGGAAACTACGGTATTTGAGCGAGAAGATACCCTTTATGGGACGCAAACAGCCCATCATGCCCGAAAATTCTTCACACTCGCCAGATGACGGCCGGGTATAGACCCTACTTCGGATCGTCTTTTCGTCGGTTGTAAAGCCGGCGGTCCGATTCTTTCGTCAGAGGCATGAAGCCCAAAAGAACCGCAAGTGCGGCTATCGTGCAGATAAACGCAAAACGATAAAATTCCGCCCCGCAAGCCATCCCGACACTCGCCACGAGCCAGATAGTCGCAGCGGTCGTCAGGCCGTGCACTCCGCCCCGATCCTGGATGATCGCGCCGGCCCCAAGAAAGCCGACCCCGGTGACGATCTGCGCCGCTATTCGCGTAATCGATTCCCCCTCTGCCCCCGCGGCAAGATGACGGCTCATAATCGTGAAGATCGTCGCGCCCATGCAGATTAGAACATTCGTGCGAAGCCCCGCTGCCTTGCCGCTCAACTCCCGCTCCAGGCCTATGGTGGCGCCCAAAAGAATAGCCATGACAATACTCAGCACGTCGTTCGGCCAGATCACCCCTTCTACCTTTCTATGAGTGTCTCGTCAACCTGCATACCGAAATGCCTGCCTGCCTTCTCGATGCGGCCGAGCACCTTATCACCGGGCTTCAGACTCGTAGCGGATATCGCCTTGCCGTTGGGACTTACCAGCCGAATAGTCTCGGCGTTCTGCAGAACCAGGCTTATCGCCTGGCCGTCCGCTTCGGCTTCGATGAGCATCATCGGCCTTTTCTCGATCTTGTTCCGCCCCAGATACGCGGTCTGGCTCTTGCCGTGAAAATCAACCACCATTACCTCATCGCCCGCCTTCAGGTCTGCAAGATACTTCGTCTTGCCTCCCGGCGTCAGAGTGTAAGCATGAACCGCCCCGGCGTTCACGCGAAAAGGCCTCGACGCAACATAGGGATTGTCGATAGATTCACTGTGAACCAGGAAAAAACCCGAAGCCGTATTACCCACCAGCATCCCCTCGCCAAGGCCCATCTGCGTACACGTGTCCAGACAGGCCCTGTCTCCCATGCCTAATTGCTTGCTGACCGTAACCGTAGCCGTTACAAGACCGACCTTCTCGCTGACCCCGCTGATAATCTCCGCGCACCGTTTGATCTCGCTAACATCCGTTGTATTCAGCACCACCCCATCGACGCCTTTTTCCAGAATCTCAATCATAAGCCGCGCCTGCTCGCTGTTTTCCACCTGCACCATGATATTCTCGCCGCGCCGCGCCAGAAGGTTCTCGATAGGAATAATTGTCCAGTCCAGCATCTTGATAACGAGTATCTTCTCACCCGCTACAGCCGCGGCCGTATCCTCGTCGCCCTTGCCTGAAATATCAACAAACTCCACATCCCTGCCGGGCCGAAGGTCGCCCGAAGGCTCGACAGTCTTGATCTTACCGAACTCCCGAACCTTGGAACTGCTGCCCTCGGGCAGCACCACAGCCTCGGCCCCGCTCTCAAGCGCCGCAATCGCAATCTCCTTATCATACGGAACAACATTGACCCAGAGCTTCTTCATCTTTCCAGCTTTCTATCAAATGAATATCAACTTGCCGTCCACGCGACATCAAAACCGAATACGCAACGCCGGCCAAACCGCTTCGGCACGACGACATCGTTGCTCATGCCTCACAACTCCCGAATCCAGATATTCCTGAACCTCACGGGATTATTATGCGACGACAGCACAAGCGGCAGCTTATCAGCAATCGCCTTGTCGTAACGCGGCATAATTCGATGTCCCGTCGGCCCGCGGATTTCCTCGTTGTGATGCACGAGAATCCCGTTATGAAGTACTGTAACACGCGCCGGCTTGACAACCTTACCGCCTTCGGAAACAGGGGCAACGAAAACGATATCGTAGCTTTGCCACTCGCCCGGCGCCCGACAGGCGTTTACCATAGGAGGAGTCTGCCCGTAAATCGATCCCGCCTGGCCGTCCGGGTACAGCTTCGTCGTATAGCTGTCGTATATCTGAATTTCGAACAGACCCATCAGAAGAACGCCGTTGTTGCCCTGGTCCCAGACGCTGCCCTGAGGCGGTGAAGGCGTCCTCCACTCGATATGGACCTGGCAGTCGCCGAATGACCCCTTCGTCGCAAGATTCCCAGAAACCGCAATAAGCTCGCCGTTCTCGATCTTCCAGTCGGAGTTCTCCCATTGTGAAAGCCCGCCTCCGTCGAACAGCACAACTGCATCGGAAGGAGCCGTGCCTGCCTTGTCCTCCGTGCAGGCTTTGCCGGGCGTGATCTGCCCGGGAGCAGGGCGGTCAGGGTCATGAACATGATAGCCGCACCAGGGAAGCACGGGCGTATCCTTGTACCCGACAATCCCGGAACCGTCTTTCGCCTTGAGAAGTTCCGCCCGACAATGACTTATCGAATAACCGATAAGCAATGCCCCTGCAATTGCCGGAATGATAGTAGTTGTCGCTCGTCCATACCGTGTCATAAAAATGCGTCTCCTTGTATTCTGCCGCAATGCTGTGCTATTGCTTAGCCCAAGCCTCAACTCTTCACAATATCGACAGCATCCGAAATGCTCGCCCCTTCGTGAACCATCTTGCTCAGCGCCGCGATCATCTTCGTCGGATTCTTGTGTTGGAATGCGTTTCGACCGATGGAAATCCCCTTGGCGCCTGCTTCAAGGGCGTCTTCAACCATCTTGAAGATGTCTTCGTCGCTGTCCATCTTCTCACCCCCGGCGATGACGACCGGAACCGGACAACCCGCGACAACCTCGGCAAAACTCTCCACGCTGCCCGTATAGACAACCTTGACGATATCCGCGCCCAATTCCGCGCCGACCCTCGCGGCGTGTTTGACGTTATTGACGTCGTATTCGTTCTTTATCTTCGCCCCGCGAGTGTACATCATCGCAACAAGCGGCATTTGCCATTCGAGGCACCGCTCGCTGACGTATCCCAACTGCTCCAGCATCTCCTTGTCCGTCTCGGCACCGAGGTTGATGTGAACCGATACCGCATCCGCGCCGAGTTTGATTGCCTCTTCTACTGTGCAGACCAGCTCTTTGGCGTTCGGATCCGGACTCAGCGACGTACCCCCGGAAAGGTGCACGATCAGCCCGACGTCTTTGCCCGCGCCGCGGTGACCGGCACGCACGATCCCTTTGTGCATTAAAATCGCGTTCGCACCGCCCGCAACCACGTTGCCGATCGTCTCACGCATATCCGCAAGCCCTTCGATAGGGCCTACCGTTACCCCGTGATCCATCGGAACGATAACCGTCTTGCCCGAGTTGCGGTCGATCATGCGCTCGAGTCTTATCTTCTTGCCTATCATAATCCAATTCTCCAACTACTCAAAGACCGGCGTGCAGAAGCAACGCTTTGCCCCGAAAACCTTTAATTCGAATATATCAGATTCCTGCTAATCTAACTAAACCTCCCCCGAACGCAAGAAAAAAGCCAAGGTAACTTGCTTCTCGGAATTGTCTTGGATTAAGAAATGGCCGCACAAAAGGCCCTTGCGTACATGCAGACAGGCCCGCCAGAAATGTAAGCGGGCCTGCTATGTAATGAATCTTATAACCGGACCGTCAATCTCTGCGGCCCTTCAATTCTCTTTATCTCAAGGCCCGCCGGGCGACGGAGCGGCCCCTGTCCAGTTATTCGGGTCGTTGCCGTACAGGCTCATGGCCTCCCGCGTCAGCGATTCACCGCCGGCATCAGGGCCCATGGGCCATAAATCGACTCCTCCCGGTGTATCGTCAGGATGCGAACCGTCGCTGTAGTTGACACGCTCCATGCGGAAGTAATGCCGAATACCTTCCTCATCGACGTCACCCGGAGCCGACAGTTCCAGCATCTCACCCGAATTGCTCAGCTTGCCGTCGTATGGGCCCAGCAGTAGAGTTCCACCCCCCGGAGCGCCGTACTCACCCAGATATGCCATAATATCTTTCGCGATAACGACGTATCCGCCAGGCGGTATTGTCAGCCCCGGATAATCAGGAAATGTATACTCGATCCCTTCCGTAAACTGCCACGGCTCGCTCTCGTTGAAATCGTAGAGCACCACACCCGCAGTCAAGCTGAGATTATGCAGCTCTACGTATTCGAGACGCTGGTCCCCGCTCTCCGGATTATACATAATCTCGCTGATGACCACCGGACCGACCTTCGGATAAGCGTTCGCCGAGTCCTCCGTCGTATGGTCCAGCATCACAAAGTTGTAGTTGCCCGTGCTTCGCTTGAAGTACCTGCCGAAAGATACGCCCGTCGGCGAAGCGCCGAAGTCTTCGGTCGCTCGATAGCCTGTCAGAACGTCCGATCCCGCCGACCCTTCCGCCGACGTCAGGTAAAGCTCGTCGCCGTTTTCGCTCAGTGCAAATCCGGTGATTCGCCCGGCGTCGCTGCTCAGCGGCCCGAAATTGGCATCCTCCCGCAAAACGAAGTAGTCGTAGGCCCCGATGCTCGCCCCGTCGGCTATTCGGTATTTCTTCAAGTCCGAGCTGGCATCGCTCAAGTACCACCCGCCGATATTGATCGCCGAACCGGTCGTATTGTACAGTTCCACCCAGTCCGCCGCCTCGGCATGGGAGTGCGCCAGAACTTCATTGATCACGACATCCCCCGGATTCGGAACAATGCCGCTGTCGTCCCAACCCGGCGAACCGTTTACGTAGGCGCTCGCCCGCCAGGAATCTTTTTCCCCCCAACTGCTCGTATCCGGGTTATTGGCGTCGATTATCGTCAGAGAGTAGCCCTTCCCGTCGGCAAGCGAACGCCAGCCGTCCCCGTACTTGAAGTCCATTATGGGCCGGCCGATAGCGTCGCAAAGCTCGACTCGCTCGCCGGCGTTCTCCATGCTCCCCGAGTATTGCCCCGCGATAACGCCGCTGAACGACGGATGTTGTGCCCGGAACGCCGCCTCATTGCGAACAACAACTACATAATCGCCTCCAAGCACGTTGATATCTCCGAAAGTAAAATCGACTCCGTTCGTAAACTTTACCAGATTCAGGTTGATGCTTGTCCCTGAGATGTTCTTCAACTCGATGAATTCCTCATTCGGATCGTCCGGGTCGCCCGTGTACTCCGGATGGAACATGATCTCGGTTATCCGAAGGCTCTCGCGAATCGACCCTATCGCATAAGTCGCTTCCTGCAGAGCGCTCCACTCGCCGTTGAGAATACGCGCCTTGACGACCTGGCTGTGGTCGATAGTGATTGTACCGCCGTAAGTATCCGCCGCAGGAGAAACCCTTCCCCCGCTCGGTTCATTAGCCGCAAGCTCTGCCGATATCAGGAAGTCGCGATCAGAAGCCGACCTGTTCAATCCCTGGATCGCAAGAACGTTCTCGCCGACCTCCAGCGAATCCAGATACGCGCTGATATTGATCTCCTCGAATACGCATGCGGACGAATCCGCGTGTTCGCTTGTAGCCGCAGAGTTCCATGCCGGTGTCCCGCTGAAATTACGCCTGGCCACCTCGGTCCCGTTCAGGTAAGCCACGAAACCGTCGTCGTATTTCACCTTCAGTGTCAAATCGATGAAGTCAGCCGCTGAAAGTGTGAACGGTATGCGAACGTAACACGTCGCGTTCGTCCCGTACATATCGGAATCTACGTCGATATCGATCAGGCCGGAGTAATTCACCGGATCGGTCGGGTCTTTTTCATAGCCTACCCCGGAATTGCCGCTCGGAAAATGCGCCCACTCCGAATCGTCATAGTACGACGTGTACCATGCGGCGGTAACCGGTGAAAGATAAGTCCCTGCGATTGGATCGCCTTTGCTTACGCCCGGCCCGCTCCACGTCACGGCCATGTTGTCGTCGCCGAGGCTCTCTTTCATCCTCGCCTCAATGTAGTATTTCTGCCCGCCAACCAGCGACTTCGCAGCAGAATGCTGCGAGGTATATTTGTCCCACTCGCCCGGAGCAGCCGAACCGAGAACGCTCGCTATCTTGACTTTGGCGCTCTCGCTCTCGTTCGTACTCAGCCAAAGTTCGCCGAAATCGTTCGTCGCTATCCAGAACGTGTAGCTGCCCGTTGTCGGCGGATGAACGTATCCGATGATACGAGCGCCGTAGTTGTCGTCCCAATTGCTCGGAGCCTCGAAGCTCGTCAGGTAGTCACCGCCGTCCGGATGATCCGGAAAATCGGGTTGCGATGTCAGGTTCGCCACACTGCCCCCAGCGATGCCGGTCCAGTACTCGTACAGAATCGAACCGGTAGGAGCGCCCGTCGGAACGCCCGGAACAAGAACCGACTTGGCCGAATCCTCACTCACAAGCGTTACCTCGCTGCTCGACAATGACTGAGATATATCGAGACGCGGATCGCTGCCGTCCAGCGTATAGTATATCGTCCCGCTGCCGCTCATCGTCAGCGGATAGTTCTTCGCCACTGCCCCGCCAGGATGGCTCAACGACGGCGGATCGATGCTCGGATACAGAGGAGCAAGCGAACCGTCCCGAAGCCGGGTAACCTTCAGTTGCCCGATGATCGTCGATGCGCGATTCGGGAAGAAATTGTAGATTTCGGTATTCACCGCATTTCGCCACGTGCTCTTGGTCAGCGAAGAATTGCCCCACCGAGCCGACTCGGCGATGATCGCCATATCGATTTGATTCGCTCGTGCGTTGAAACGCTCGATGGCCTTCGTTGCCGTCAGCAGGCCGGAACCGATCAGATGCTTCTGCGCGTGGTCGGCAAAACGCAACCGATAGTCTTCGTGCGCCATCAGCTCCTGGTGAATCCACTGCGGGTTGCTGTAATCGAAAATATCCCCCGCGGGAAACGGCCCCGTACGGTCGGTCAGACCCCGAGAGAGAGTGTGCTCCGCATCGTGAACGAAGAAGCGGAACCCCTCATCCCCAAGCCTGTCTCGAATCCCGTACCAGTTGTTCGGGTTCTGGTTGCTGCGAAAATTCGAAATAGGAGCGTCGCGATCGCCGTCGAAGAAAACCATAATCATGTAATCGATAAGGTTGTCAACATCAAGAAGCACCGGGTAAGCGCTATTCCGTGTCCCGTCGGGATTGAGCCCCTGGGCCCGGTTGTAAACCGCATGATTTTCGAACCCGAGGTTCGCCATATCCCACAGCGCACGCCATGCGTCCATAGTCCCGTCGGTAGTCTCGATTTTGTATTCGCCGTACCCGACGGCCTTGACCGTGTCGTAATTCTCCCGCTTGCCCCCGAAATAGGACTCCCCGAAAGCCGCCTCAGAACGCTCCTGCGTCTGGAAAAGACCCCAGTAAACCCCGTTAATATAAAGGTGATAGTATCGGCTGCGGGTATAGCCCTGGCCCATCAGCCCCTGGCTGTCGCGAGCCGCAACGTCCCGGCACATCGTATTTGTGCTGTCGTTGTAGTAACTCCACGAGTAGTTCTGCGCCGTTCGCAGGTCCATCTTGTCGAACTTGCTGACACCCTCGTCCCCGAAAAGCGGATAATCCAGCTTCCCGCCCCCGTACTCGTTGCGGAAGAAGAACCGGAAGGCATGTTTCGGATTATCGCCGTGCCGGCTCCACCCGCCGCGAATACGAATCCCGCAGTCAACTTGAAATCCACCCTTCATATCGGCCGGAAGCTCCCACCGATAACCCCCCACGCCGTCGGGCACTTCAATCAGGTCCGGAAAGCCGGCCCCTTGAGGATTCTCAGGATAAATCAGTTCCAGTGACGTCGGACGCTCCCACTCACGCCCGTGCCCGTCGTAAGCGTTGACGTAGATCCCCCCGATCACCGGGTCGCCGCTGTCATAAAACAAATGGTTCAGATCCGTAACAACGGATATCGTCGGCACTGCAAGAAGGGCGTCGTCAACCTCGTACCGCCACGAACTGCTGTTGACAATGTAGGAATCCATCCCGTATTCGAATTCTTGTCCCCTCGTTCCGTCGTTAGGCCAGTTCGCGTCGGGCTTCTCGCCGCTCGGCGACTGGTGAATCACATCACTTACGAATATATATGTGTGTGTTTCGACTTCCGAATCGAGATACCCCGGCTTGACGCAGGCCGCCCGAATCGTACAGGTCTTCGTGATAGGAATCGGGCCCGTGTAAACCTTCCCGTTGCTGATACCCGGCCGCGAGCCGTTTGAAGTGTACCGTATCTCCCCGCCGGCCATCTCCGTCGATAGCACAAGGTTGAAGGGACTCTCGTAAAAACCACGATCATGGCTGAACCAAACCTCCGAAGCTATCCCCTGCGCCCCCGATACGTTGAATGTCCGCGGGGTCGATGTCGTGAAATATTGCGGCACGCCGGTTGCGCTTGCCCCCACAAGCTCCGGAAGAATCAGGAACTCGCCGTCATCCTTATTATCGTTAAGGCCCTGAATCGCCAGCACGTTCTTGCCGTCCCGCAGCAAGCCTGCGTAAGCCGTCAGGTTAATCGTCTCGAATTCCGATGCATCTTCGATCGGCCTGTCCGCCGTCGCAGCCGAGTCCCATTCCGCCGGGCTCGGTGCGTTGCGGCTCGCAACCTCCTCGCCGTTGAGATAAGCTGCGAACCCGTCTTCATACTTGATGTTCAGGCTCAGACGCTCGAAGATATCCTTCTCGCCCTCTTCCAGATAGAATTCGCATCGTGTCCTGATCGAAGCATTTATACCCTCCATCTCTTCGCTGATTCTCTCACCGCTAAGACCACCCTTGAGCATGAATACGTCGAATGAATATGCCTTCCGCGGGTCCGAACACGGATTCTCCGCATCCGCCTCCGCACGAACTTGGAATGTCCCGTCGGAAGCTGTAATCCCCGTCCAACGCGCAACATAGCCCTGGTCGTGATTGTCGCCCGTGTTGAAGCGAACTGCAGAGCCGCCCAGACCCGGAACTTCAGAAACGCCCGGCGGCGGCACCGTGCTGCTGGCGTTTGTAAACGTATCTGCGCCCATAATCGTATAACGCGTCCAACGATCCGAGTATTCGTCACGCGTCGCCGATGTCGCAAAGGTGTATTCGGTGCTCGGATCGAGACCGCTGAAGGTCATATCCACCCGCCACCCCGGATCCCCGTAATAAATCACGCCCGTCATATCAACGAAATCGGCGAATGTTTCGTAGGCATCCGTACCCGCTGCGCAGTCACTGCCGCCCGTGCCGCTGGCCTGCCAGCTTACCTCGCCGCTCTGGCTCAGGCTCACCATTATCCCCGTCCCATCGCCCGTTGACTGGTCTATAAGCTCTCCCGAGCTGCTCCCTGAAAAACCGTCCCCGATCCCGTAAGTCGTCACATTGCCGGCTATGTGTTGTCCGCCCTCGTACACGCAGTCGTTGTAGGATGTCCGCTCGGCCCCGCCCAGCACGAAACTCAGACCCGTTGCCCCGCTTGACCAGGATGAATCATCGAAATCTACCGCCGTCCAATCGGCCCCCGCATCCTCGATGCTCGGTACCTGGTAAGTCACCCTGGCGCCCTCGGCCAGAAGGGTCTTCGAGTATTGCATCAAACCGTAGGAGATATCCCCCAACTGCTGCGGGTAAGCCAGATAACTGTGAACGATTGTCTTGCCGTCCGGCGTGACAAGAATAACATCTTCGTCGTTGTCGTTCAGATTGAAATTCGTGTGCAGAGGATTGGCCGGATTGCGACGGTCGTTACCCGATGCGAATACGACCAGAAAGTTGCCCGGATCAAGCTCGATACCCGCAGGAAACGCCCACTTCGTCAGGTTCGAATCACTATCCGTCAGATACCACCCCTCCATATCCACAGTCACATCGAGCGGATTGTATATCTCGATCCAGTCCGGAAATGCCTCTTCCTCGTCAGGCAAAGACTCGTCGTTGACCGCCATGAATTCGCTGATAATCAGCCCCGAATGGTCCGCGCCCCAGTTCTCGGCCAGCTTCGCAAAATCGCTCAGGTTGACCCGCCCGACCCCGTCAAGATTCGCGCAGTTAGGCTCCGAGCACCCGCCATCATCAAGCCATTGATCCGCAAAAAGAGCCAAATCCCCCGCCCCGACCTTCCAGTTCCTGTCGAGATCACCAGACGGACCAACCGCCAAAGCAAAACTAAGGAGGAAGAAACCTGCGAAAAAACCATAGAATGCACACACAAGAGACTTACGCATCTTCTAATCTCCTTCCCAACCTCACAAAACCGGGTCAAAGGCCGCCCGCGCCTGTTGCCGCTGAAAACCTGCCCAGCGAAAAACCCCACAGAGACAGCCCCTGAGCTTACACAGAGACAATATGATTTTATGAGATTAGCACCTGTATGTCAAGGCCAAACCTGCGAGGATTGTGCCTCTCGACGCATCCTAATCCAGCGATTGCCCTAATTCTTTGTAGAATTCGGCGTAGGCATCCTTCCGCTCCGTCTTGCGCATCGCTATGGCCGCGCGAGGGTGCTCGTTTAGTATACCCGTAATCATGTAAGGGATTATATAGCCCCACTCGATCTCTTTCTGCATAGGCACCATGTGATCCTGGAGAACCTCGAGAATGGGAACCAAGTCGAACTTCGGATTCTTAAGAAAACCTATCAGAAGTTCCAGGCAGCAGTTACCCGGACCACGACCGATTCCCAGAAGAGAGCCGTCGAGATAGTTGGCGTTGTGGATTATGCCCTCGATAGTATTCGCAAAGGCAAGCTGCTGCTGGTTATGGCAGTGAATGCCGATCTCTTTGCCGGGAAGGTGCTCGCGATATAGTTTGACCAAATACTCGATTTGCTCGCAGTAAAGCGACCCGAAGCTATCGACTACGTAAACAACATCAACCGGCGTCTTAGCCAGTTGATCGAGCGCCTCTACCAGGTCCGGCTCGATTTCTTTGCTGATCGCCATGATATTGACCGTCGTCTCGTACCCGAGGTCGTGGCACCTGTTAACCAATTCAATCGAGCTGTCGATATATTTCACATACGTCGCCGCACGAATCATATCCACAGGGCTCTCGTCCGCGGGAGCGAATACTTGTTCCTTCACCCGGTACGAATCCACCATTACGCTGATTTTGAGATTCGATTCGATACCGGCCCTGTCGATAATCTCCCGTATCTTCTCGTCGTCGCAGTATTTCCACGCCCCGTACTCGGTAGGGGGGGCAAGTTCTCTGCTGGCCCGGTAGCCCATCTCCATGTAGTCGATGCCGCTTTTGGACAGCGCCTTGTAAACCTCACACACAAAATCGTCCGTGAAATAGTGATTGTTGATAAGCCCGCCGTCCCTGATGGTGCAATCCAGTACCCTTATCTGCTCTCTGAACATATCGTTGCCTTTAACCTCTTAACTTTGCTTCAGTTTCTGCAGTACTCGTTCGACCACAGAAAGTTCTACGTCAGCGGCCCATTGGCCGTCACGGCAATATACTTGTCCTATCTCACTTAGCAAGACGAATTTGGGCCATTTGTTCACCGCCTTCTTATCGCGTCTTATAAGGTCGATAAGCTCATTTTCGGCAAAATCCTCACCTAATCCCAGCGGAACGCCCAGTTTTCCAAGAATCTTGCGGATTTTCTCGAGCCTGCCGCCGTCGGACAGACCCATCTCCACCTCGATCAGACCGGCCCCGATTATACCGATACCAACCGCTTCCCCGTGCAGCAGCTTATATCCGCTCGCCGATTCGACCGCATGTCCGATCGTATGCCCGTAATTCAGGATTCGCCGCATATTTTGCTCATAGGGGTCTGTTTCCACAACACGCCCCTTGATTCTGCAGTTCAATTCCGCAATTTTCTCCAGAATCGCACTCTCGCGAGCCAAAATCGCATCTATATTCGCCTCGATAAGGCCAAAATACTCGCTGTCCGCAATCAATGCGTGTTTGACAGACTCCACTAATCCGGCCCTGTACTGCCTCTCGTCGAGCGTACCAAGCGTCCCGACATCGATATAAACCGCCGAAGGGTGCCAAAAAGCTCCGAATGCATTCTTGCTCAAGCTCGAATCGACGCCTGTTTTGCCCCCGATTGCCGAATCCGCCTGAGCAACCGTCGTAGTCGGGATGTGCACTACGCGGACCCCTCTCTTAAATACGGATGCCGCAAAGCCCGCTATATCCCCGACCGTCCCGCCCCCCAGCCCGACGACAAAGGTGTCTCTGCCAAGGTATGCCTTCTCCATAGCCTCGATTATCGAGACCACTGTACCGATAGTCTTGGAGACCTCGCCCGCCGGCTTGATGATATAGCTAAGTGCCTTTTCACCGCCCAGCAGCCCCTCCAGATGCCCCGCAGAGACAAGATTCGCGTCTGTAACGATGAATTTGCCGGATTCGCGAAAATCAGCCTGTATCGTCCCCCACAGCGAGGGCAGAATTCCCGAGCCTATCGTAATCTCATATTTTCCGGCCTTGCGAGCCGGGATTTTGACCTTATGTGATTTCATCAAAACTCGCTGCTAAAGCTATTGGGTCTGTACCGATACCGAATCAGGGTATAATAGACGATTCTTCTCAGAAAAGCAATACTTGACGTGAGTTTCACTGCGGCCGTGCGGATCGAGACTGCTATTGGCTGCCTCTCGGCCAATCGTTAAGGAAGATATTCAGGTCGCGCATATCCACTACGCCGTCGGCCGGAGAGCTGATGTCGCACTCGCTGTTCCATTTTGCATCGCCAGGACTGCTCAGCCACGCAGATGTAAAAACAGCGTAATCGGTCATGTCAACCTGACAATCGCTGTTGATGTCGCCTGCCGCAGGCGCCCGGCACATCAGCTTCGCAGCCTCGCCGGCGCTCAATGCATAGTTGTAGATACGCACGTCGTCGATAAGACCCTTCCACCGGCGACCCGTATTTTCGGCGTTTTCGCCGATATATACGGGGTAGTCATTGGTCGTTATACCACCGCTGTAAGCCACTGGACTCGATGGATCCTGCATGCCGTCTATGTAGAGACGAACGTTCGACCCGTCGTAAATCCCGCAGACATGATGCCATTCGTTCGGCCCGATGCTGACGCTCCCATCGACAGCCACGTGATTGGGAGGCCCGGTAACCGCGAAGTGAAACTTTGACTCGCTTCTAAGCGTTGACAGCCGCCACGCCGAATCGCCTTTGGTAATAACGCTCTGCCAGTCCTTGTCAACAACGGAGATATTCACCCACGCAGCGACCGTAATTTCATCCTCCAGGTCGAAGTTCCCCTCGTCCGGAATCTCGACATAGTCGTTCCCGTCGAAGCTCAGCGCCCCGTCGAACGCCCCGCCCGAAGCTGCCCAACTCGCTCCGCCGTACACCGTCCCGTCGTTAATCCCCGCCGAGTCTGCCGCACGCTCGCCGCTTGCCTCGTCTAACTTCCAATGTCCCACCAGTGCCTCGAATTCCGGCCGGGCAGGCAGATTAACACCCCAGATATTGCCCGACACCGCAGAGTTGTCACGGGACCTGCCAGTCCTGACTTCCGGATTGTCGAATCGGTATCCCTCGGGCGCAGAAGAGTAAATCGAGTACCGCGACTCCGGCGCCAGGTCATCGAATGCGTAGATGCCCTTGTCGTCCGATGTCGTCGAATAGAGTTCAGAGTAGTCCAGAGCCTGGGCATACACCGTCTTGTTGGCTATCGGCGAGCCCGTAGGATAGTATAGACGTCCGCTGATTACCTCCCCCCCGAAGCTGCCCGTCGGACGAATATTGTAAACGCACTTATAAATCGAACTGTATGAAGGGTTGCAATCGATATTCGGAAGGTTGTACCAGGCGTCATAAACCCCGCCCCAACCCATATTAAGGTGGTGGTACAAAGTCCAATCGCTGTAGCCGTAACCGTCGCAAACCACCGCGTGCCCGCTCGTGCCTCGTATCCCCAAAATCACAGGATCCCCGGCGTCCAGGTTCGGATTGATCATCCCTAAAAGAGCGTCGCCGATATTGTCGCCGCCGTTGTAGCCCTTCACCGAATACGCATATTTGAACGTCTCCACCAGGGATTCCTTAGCCTTCAGTGTATCGGCCTGAGAAGACGTATAACCGAAAACCGTGTTTATCGAAATAGCCGCGTCGTAGCAGAGCGCACCGATCGCACTGCGCTCAAATGCCGTCGTCGCGCAGGTGGGCGTAAACGCCATATAATCCCAGAGATAGGGCCCGCCTGCGCCGTCGCCGCCAAGAGTAAACGCCCCGTACCAGTCGCTGTTGTCCTTCCTGATCCAGAAGCCTTCAACCCCTATCGCGCCGGCAGGATGCTGGTGGTAACGCATTATCTGAGCCATCGTCACGGCAACACATCCCGCGCGGTAATTGTCGGGAGTGTAGTAATTGTAGCAGGGAATATCACAAACGTTGTGCTGCGCCCAGGTGCTCTGAAGAAGCGGCCCCACCCGAACATCGAGCATACCCGAACTCTCAAGCGAACCTTCCGGTGTCGTCAGGTCGGCAAGGATATACCCCTCGGTCCTCGCCGGCCCTGCTCCGATGAACCGGTCCCATCTGCCCTTCGCTCGCGCTCGTAGTCTTCGATGCCGAAAATCACGCTGACCTCGCTCGGAACGCACCGCCGCAATACGACCACGAATATCGCTGGAAACAAGTGCCCCTAAAGGATTCGACTCGGATGGATCGTAATGCCCCTCATAGCTGAAGCCGATTATCGGCTCTATCTCGTCGTCCGACGAGACGAGCACAAATCCCGAAGGCGCCAGGGCCGCGCAATAGTAAGCCGGCTCACCCATCTCGTCGGTGAAAACCTCTATCCCCTTCACCCGCAGACCGCGCACACTCTGCGCAGATTGCGCACCGGTGCCCAGCCACCCTGAGACTGCCTGCTCAGCCTGACGCGCCGTTATCGACCGCGCAAACGCCTCGCCGCCCCAAAAGGCAAGCAGCAAGAGAATACCTGTATAGAGTATCCTTATGCGGTTTATTTCCTCCTCCTTAACGAAAAAAGCCGTAATTTGCCGGGTTGTCGGCGGTGTAGAGTCGCCCCGCTTAGAACACGGGCGGGGATTAAAGAGAATGACACAACTACACAACATCACCTGCTGGTAGTCCTTTTCAACAACCCGTAAAAAATCATTATATGCTATTTACCCCTCTTTGTCAAGATAATAACCTGCTAAACGGGTTTTAAGCCCGCTGATTCCGCTTTTTCTCCTTGCCTTGCTCCGCCCAGCCGCTATATCCTAATGCTGCTATGACCTACTTGGCAGTACCAATATCAGCCCCGAATGCCGATCTGGCCGCAGACCAGATCGACGCCGCAGTCGATGCAGGCGCCGAAATACTCGAATTTCGCATCGATTATCTTGAAGGCCTCACCCCCGAAAAGGTCGTAGAGATTCTAAAACACGCCCAAAATGGGCCTGCTGAGACGCTCCCGATAATTGTGACCTGCCGCGACAAGAAGCAGGGCGGTGCAATACAATATCCCCTCAAACTCCGAATCGACGTCCTCGCCGCAGCACTCCGGGCAGGGGCCGATTTCATCGATTTCGAATATGAAAACTACCTCGAAATAGGCAATCAGGAGCGACTCAGAAGGGCGCTCTCTATGAGCAGAAAAGGCCGCCTGATACTCTCACACCATGATTTCAAAGGCAGGTTCCCCGATATTACCGCGCTGCACCGCCGTATCTCGACCGTCTGCTCCTCGGCCATTCCGAAGCTGGTTTATACCGCAAAAAACATCAACGATTGCTTCGACGCCCTCGACTTGCTCGAAAAGACCGGCGGGGACAGAATCGCCTTCTGCATGGGGCCCGCCGGCCTGATTAGCAGAATCCTCACAAAAAAACTCGGCAGCTTCCTGACATTCGCAGGCATTGACGAAAAATCAACCACCGCGCCGGGCCAACTGACCGTCGATGAATTCAAGCGGCTTTACCGCGGCGATGCCATAGACCCGGAAACCCGGCTCTTCGGCGTGATTGCCGATCCGGTGGCCCACTCGCTCAGCCCCGCCATCCACAACGCATGCTTCGAACATCAGCACATGAACAGCCTTTATCTGCCTCTCCTCGTCGAGGGCGGCTCTGCAGGATTCGACCGCTTCATGCGAAATATCATCCTCCGAAAATGGCTCCATTTCAGAGGCCTGAGCGTCACCATCCCCCACAAACACAACGCCCTGGCATTCGTCAAGGCCGCCGGCGGAACTCTCGAACCGCTTGCTGAGAAAATAGGCGCCGTAAACACCCTGATAATAACCGCCCACAGCGGCCTCAAGGCATACAATACCGATTATGCCGGCGCCCTCGACGCCGTCACCGCGGGCATGGGAATCCCCAGGTCGGATATTGCAGATCTGCCCGTAGCCGTCGTCGGCGCAGGCGGTGTCGCAAGGGCCATTGTCGCAGGCCTCGCCGATGCAGGAGCGAAGATAAAAATCTACAACCGCACCCTCGCCAAAGCCGAGGCCCTCGCCGCAGAATTCAATTGCGACGCCGCTGGTCTCGACGGCCTCACCGATCTCGCCGCAGACCTCCTGATAAACTGCACCAGTATCGGGATGCACCCCAACACGGGTGAATCCCCCATCCCCGCGGAATCCCTAAAGGCCGGTATGACCGTCTTCGACACCGTCTATAATCCCGCCGAAACGCTCCTCCTCAAGCAGGCAAAACAAGCCGGCGCAAGGACAATCGACGGAATAGCCATGTTCGTAAACCAGGCCCTCGCACAGTTCAAGCTCTTCACCGGCCAAAACGCCAATCCAAAAATCATGAGAGAGACTATTTGCAGGAATCTGCATAATCCGTAGAATAGCGCTATCGAGTCTATTCGTCCAACCATATTTGGGTCTTAATTCAATTGAAAGGAGAGAAAAATGGCAAGGTATTGTCAAACCATTATCATTTGTGCTGCGTTGCTGCTGCCGGTCGGATGCGGAAAGAAGGATAAACCCGCTGCAGAAGAAACAAAGAAGGCCCCGCCGCTGGGTCTGATGGCCGTCGTCCCGGATAATTGCGTCGCATTTGCCGCCACCGCCGGCTGCGACAGTCTCAAGCCCGCTTTTGACACGAGTATCCTCGGACGTATCTGGAACGATGCCGAGGTACAGACCTTCGCCAAAAGCCTCACAGACCAGCTTATCGCAAAGGCCCGGCAGGAAATGCCCGATCCAAACCAGACAGCCGTCCCCACCCTCCTGCTCGATTTCGCCAGGTCGGTTGCGGGCAGGCCCTTCATCGCAGGCGCCGCCTCCATGCAGACGGAAGACGGCCCCCCGGTTTACGGCTTCGTAATCCTCGACGCCGGCGAGAAAAAGGCCCCGATTGCCGCGGCACTGGCCAAACTCGAAGCACTCGACAAGAAGGGCGATATCGTCGAAATCCCTGTTGGCTCCTTCAAAATGCACGGCCCCGCCGACAACAAAGGCGTCCCCGGATACTGGGGATGGGTCGAAAACCGCCTCGTATTCGCCGTCAACGACGCCAACGGCCTGGCAATAAAACGGCTCCAGCAGCCAAGAAAGGCCCCCCCCGAAAACCTCCGGCAGCTCACAACCGCCGACGACCTGCTCGCATTCCATGTTGACTGCCAGGCGGTCGCCGACATTGTCAAGGTCGTCGCCGATCGCGAAAGCGCAACCGACAAGATCGAGATAATAGCAACTGTTCTTGACAAGCTCGGCCTCAAAAACGTCGCCTCAATCAACAGCGCCGCAAGATTCGCAGGCCCTGACCTTCTTTTCACCGAATCCGTCGAGATTCCGAAACCAAGGACCGGCCTTCTTGCTGATCAGGACACAATTAACCTCAAGCTTTTTGACATGGTCGATGCACGCGCTGTCCGAGCCTCAGCTATCAACTGTGATCCCGGCGCCCTGTACGATACTGTTATGACCGCTGTCAAGGCTGCTTCGCCCCGCGCCGCCGCCGACATCGACACCAAGCTTGCCGAAATCCAGGCCGATATTAAATTCGACATTCACAACGACCTATTGGCCGCGATAAAGGGTAACGTACTCTTCTACTCCCTCCCGTCAGGAGCAATAATGGAAGCTCCCGGCGGAGGAATTGTCGCTATCGCCGAGATTACCGCCCCGGCCAAACTGGAAAAAAGCCTCGCCGCCCTCGGCAATTTCGCCGCTGCCGCTGGTCGCCAGCAAGGCGTTACATTCACATCTCAGCCCCAGCCCAACGGAAAAACTCTCCACACCTGCGTAATAGCCCCCCTCGCCATGGCCCAGGTCATGCCCTGCTGGATGATAACCGACGACCATATCCTGATTGCATCCAATCCGTCTCTGCATAAGTTCGCCCTCACGCAGATGACCTCCTCCAAAGCCGCAGGCCCGTCCATCCGCACCACCGAAGGATTCAAAAAGGCGACCGCAGGCATACCGAAAAATCTCATATGTTTGTCATACACCGATTCCAGGGTCCAGTTCAAACAGATAATGCTCGCCTTGCAGGGAGTCTGGCCCATGGCAAATATGGTTGCGGCAAAAGCAGGGATAAAGCTGCCCGCAATGCTGCCCTCCCTCTCCGGAATCATCGAAGAACTGGGGCCATCCGTCCAGTACTCTTGGTTCGACGACAAGGGCCTCAATTCGATATATCGCGGCTCCGGACTCGAAATAAGCGCAGGCTCCGTAGCAGGAGCCGCGCTGGGCGTAGGTGTATTGATGCCCGCCCTGAGTCGCACCAGGCAGGTCGCAATACGAATGCAGTCGGGAACCAACCTCTCCGGTATAGGCAAAGCCTGCTTGATCTACGCAAACGACTACGACGGCAAATTGCCCCCGAACCTCGAAGAACTCATCGAAAAATGTGAGTTGTCGCCAAAGTGCCTCGAATCGGCGTTCAAGCCCAAAGATTTTGACGGCCCCAGTTACATCTACATCGCCGGTCAGACCACGAGTATGGACCCGCGAAACATCGTTGCTTACGACAACCCGGCGTTCATGTCGGAAGGCGTAAATGTCCTCTACATGGACAGCCACACCGAATGGACAAAGCCCGACGAATTTCTCAAAGACCTCGAAGCCACCTACAAACGCCTCGGCAGGGAAATGCCCGAAGTCAAATTCCGCGATTGAGGCCGGCAGGTCCCAATGGAAATGTTTCGTGATAACTGTTCGCTCCCGACAATCCGTACAGCGAACTCGTGGAAAATCCGCTTGCAATCTCCGGCGTTTGCGGTAAGCTGTATATTTCGTTACAGGTTTAGAGGCAGAATCTTTTCGAGGTACGAAAATGGCTAAGGCCGAAAAAGTCGTATTAGCGTATAGCGGCGGACTCGATACCAGCGTTATTCTCCCCTGGCTCAGGGAGACCTATGGTTACGAGGTCATAGCATTCGCCGCAGAACTCGGACAGGGTGACGAACTCACCGGCATAAAGAAAAAGGCCCTCGCAAGCGGGGCGGTCAAGTGCATCGTAAAGGACCTCAGAAGGGAGTTTGTCGAGGATTACATCTGGCCCCTGCTCAAGGCCGGAGCCGTTTACGAGAGTTCCTATCTGCTCGGAACAAGCATCGCCCGCCCGCTGATCGCCAAGTATCAGGTCGAAGTCGCCCAGGCAGAAGGAGCAGCCGCCGTCGCGCACGGAGCCACCGGCAAAGGTAACGATCAGGTCCGATTCGAACTGACATACATGGCTCTCGACCCTTCGCTGAAAATAGTCGCGCCATGGAAGGACCCCAATTTCGAGCTTACTTCGCGAGAGGCCGCCGTCGATTACGCAAAAAAGCACAAAATCCCGATTGACCAGACAAAAAAGAAGATATACTCACGCGACCGCAACCTCTGGCACATCTCTCACGAGGGCGCCGATCTCGAAGACCCCGCCAACGAACCCAAGGACGACCTCTTTGTCATCTCAAAGCCGGTTTCGAAAGCCGCCGCAAAGCCCGACTACGTGACCATAGGTTTCCACGAAGGCGTTCCGATAAAGCTCAACCACAGGCTCACCACAGGCGTAAAGATGATTGAAGCCCTCAACAAAATCGGAGGAAAGCACGCCGTCGGACAGGCCGACATCGTCGAAAATCGCCTCGTAGGAATGAAATCAAGGGGAGTTTACGAAACGCCCGGCGGAACAATCCTCATGACGGCGCATACCTGCCTCGAAAGCCTCACACTTGACAAGGAGACTCTCCATTACAAACAGCAGATAGCACTGAAGTACGCCGACCTCGTATATAACGGCCAATGGTTCAGCCCGTTACGAGAAGCGCTCGATGCATTTGTGGACTCAACCCAGAAGAAAGTCAGCGGCGATGTCCGACTCAAGCTCTTCAAGGGCCGATGCACCCCCGCAGGCATAACCAGCCCGCACAGCTTGTATCGAACGGACCTGGCCAGCTTCGAAATGGGAGCAGAGTACAACCCGACCGACGCAACCGGATTCATTCGACTATTCGGACTGCCAGGAAAGGTCGCTGCAATCGTAAACAACCCCAAAAGACCGCTCAAGAAAAAGTGACCCCAACGCCGATGATAACAGTGGAACCCCGACGAAGAGCAACGTTGACTCATTGTCATTCCCAGCTAATAGAACTCGCTGATTCGCCTTGCCGATTGTCGGCTGGAGCGAAATCGTGAATCCCGAAATATAGAGCACCCTTGTTAAACGGGCCTTTGCAGGGCCTTTAAGAAGGAGCTATCGTGCCCGTGCCGGACTGGATTTGGTGTACGTTTATCTTCGCCTTTGGCTGTTGTATCGGCAGTTTCCTAAATGTCGTAGTTTATCGCCTCCCCCGAGACAAATCCCTGGTCACTCCGCCTTCGGCCTGCCCGGCCTGTAACAAGCACATCAGGTTTTACGACAACATCCCACTGCTCTCCTACATTCTGCTTCAAGGAAAATGCCGATTCTGCAAGGCCAGAATCTCACCACGCTACTTCTTTGTCGAACTGCTGACAGGATCCCTCTTCGTAGGTCTCTTCCTCATTTACTACCGAACGGACATCCGTCCGAGCATGGGCATGCTCACAGAAGGCAGATGGTTCGTCTATCTGCTCCACGTTATACTCCTCGGCGCATTCATCGCCGCATCCGGAATCGACCTTGAGTACTGGGTCATTCCACTGTCGATCTGCTATCTCGTCACAGCAGCCGGGATAGTTGCCTCTACTCTCGGCGTGTACGTCATCGACCCTGCCCTGATTCACAACGACCACCTCCTGCCCTGGGCAACCGCAGGACCTGCGGCAATCGCAATCGGAGCGACAATCGGACTCGCCATAGCATGGCTCCTGATCAAAACAGGCATAATAAAAAGGAGTTACGAGATTGACGATCAGGCCGCCGAACAAACCCGCGACAACCATGACGCCGCCCCCAACCCCAAAATCGCACCGCCCGAACCGGAGTTCAACCACCGAATAGAAAGCTGCAGGGAGATAATTTTTCTCTTGCCGGTAGTCGCCTGCTCGATAGCCGCCTATTGGGTAGCCGCCCGGACCCTCTCGGTGGAGACCTGGACCGCCTTCCACACCAGGCACCCCGCTGTTTCAGGCCTTCTCGGCAGTCTATTCGGCTATTTCGTCGGCTGCGCAATAGTCTGGAGCATCCGCATACTCGGCACATTCGGCTTCGGAAAAGAGGCGATGGGACTCGGAGATGTCCACCTAATGGGAGCAGCAGGGGCGGTCATCGGACCGTTGCCCGTCGTCGTAGCGTTCTTCATCGCGCCGTTTTTCGGGCTGGCATGGGCCGGATGTCAGATGTTTTTTAAGAAAATTCGACAAATTCCCTACGGTCCCTTCTTGTCTTTGGGAATACTTGCTGTTATGATTCTTCATGACAGGATTATGGACCGTATAGGTTTGCTCTTTTATCGTTAGAATCATGGAATACTAACATTCAGGCAATATAGGGAGGCCTCAAATGCAAATCGCCCGCAAAAAACAAATCATTTTCTCCATCTGCCTCGTTTCAATCATCCTGCTGCCGGGGTGTACAAACTGGAAGAAAAAGTACATGCTCCTCGAATCGGAGAACAAGAATCTCAAGGGACTCCTCGACGTTGCGGAAACTCAGAAAGGCCAGCTCGCCGAGCGAGTCTCACAGGACCAGGCGACCATCGAGGAACTCCAGAGGCAGATTGACGAACTCAACAAAACACCGGAAGACGCCACCGGCTTCGGACCGGGCTACGACGTCGCCGTCGATGCCGACGCAGGCACTATTACAGTTACATTGCCGAACGCGATACTCTTCGATTCCGGAAAGGCCGAACTCAAAAAGGCCACTATCACCGAACTCGACCACATTCTTTCTGTAATAAAACAGAACTATGCCGGAAGACTCCTCGATGTCGTAGGCCACACGGATACCGACCCAATAAAGAAGTCAAAATGGAAAGACAACTGGGAACTCTCCGCACAGAGAGCACTCACAGTAACGAGATACCTCGTCGAGAGAGGAATTCCCGATAAGGAAATCCGCGCCGTTGGAAGCGGAGAGAGCAAACCCGTAGTACCCAACACTTCCGCCGCCAACAAGGCCAAGAACCGTAGAGTTGAGATCGTCGTCCACATGCGATAGCCTCGCAAAAACAGGCAATACAATTAGAGCAAAACACGGCGGCACGTCGGCCTAATCCCCGGCAGCCGCCGTTTCTATGCGCATCGTCCCGTCTTTACTGATTCGAATCGTCACCGCGCCGTATTCCGCCGTCCGGAAATACCTCGCCTTGCCGTTCCTTTCGGCTCGACTCTCGTATCTTCGCCGTCCGCTGCTGACAACAAAAACCTCCGCATTCAGTGATTTCAGAAAGCCGCTGTCCGTAGTCGCCGTCGAACCGTGATGAGGAACCACCACAATATCGGCCCGCAGCCCCGGATTCGTTTGAAGAAGTGCTTCTTGGGCGGCCTGCTCGATATCGGAGCACAGAAGTATTTTCCTGCCTGCATACTCCACCAGTAGAACGAGCGACTTGTCGTTCTCGCTGAACTCCTCGCCGTCCGCCTGCTTGTTTGGCCAGATACTCTTTATGACGGCTTGTCTCCCAAACTCCGTTCCGGCCTCGATCCGCTCGATCTCGATCCCTTCCGCTTTCAGGCAGTCTTCGAGAAACCTTGCCGCACCCCAACCCTCGGCATCCTCGAAAAACGCCGCATTCGCAACAACCCTTCCTATCCGCCGGTCCTCCGCAATCTCCGGCAGGGCGTTGATGTGGTCAACATCGTTATGACTTATGAAGATGGTCTCTATTCTGCGTATCCCTCGCGAGTCGAGAAAAGGCCCCACGATACGCCTGCCCGCATCGCTGATCTCCAGCGAACCGGCATCGAAAAATGCATTGCCCCCGCCGGGCATCTCCGCGAATATCGCCTGGCCGTGCCCCACGTTCAAACACGTCAGCACCAATTCATCGTCCCACATTCGATGCCATTTGACGCCGACGATACATAAAACAAGAATTGCCGCGCAACCCGCGCAAACCGCCTTTTTAATCGCAGCTCTTCGGATATCGACGAAAATCGCAAAGACGATGAAGCAGTAGTAGAAGAGCACAATCCATAACCCTACGCGGCCGACGGATATACTTGAGTAGTCCAGTTGCGCAATAATCTTCACTGCCGTAATAAGCACCTCCGACAACACCCCGACAACCACACCCAGTAACGCGCTCAGCGTCGGCAGCAGGAAGAACACGATGATTTTCGAAAAACCAAATGTCAGAATAGCGACCACCAAAGGAAACACTGCCACTGTCCATAAACTCGCCAGCGGCGTAATGGTCCCGAAGTGATACAGCAGTATTCCCGCTCCGCCCAGCCACGCCCCGAGGCCGACCGAAAGCATCGGCACAATCACCGCCCCCGCTCTGATTACTTTGCTCAACCTCCGCAGACGCCTGTACTCCAATGCGCCCGCCAGGCCTTCGACTCCCTCGCCCACCCAATGTCTTATCCTCTCCTCGAACAGCAGAATCCCCAGCACCGTCCCGAACGATAGCTGCCAGCCGGCCTCGAACAACTGCGTCGGACGTATCAGCAGCAGGATTATCGCCGCCAGCGACAGAGTATTGATTGAGTTGGGACGTCGCCGAAAAAGAAATGATGCGCACAATACCAGGGCGATAATCGCCGCCCGAACCGTAGGAGCACGCGACGGGACAACCGCCAGAAAAACCGCTATCGCAGCTATGCACACAACCGCTCGCCCCCGCTTCAGCAATCCCGCCGTCTTGCTCAACCACCACACAATACCAACCACGATTCCGAAGTGCATCCCCGACAGGCTCACGAAATGAAGCAGCCCCGTCCGTCGAAACGCGCGATACGTCGCGCTGTCTATGTCGCCCCTGTAGCCCAGCAGCAGCGCCTGAAGCAGACCTCCGCCGGATTCCTCAGAAGGCAAATCGCTCAACAAAGCCCGCGCCGCCGTTTCCCGAATTCGCCGCCTCAACTTGGCCGCGAAAGCGGCAGGGGGGATCTTGACCAATTCGATCCCGTCGCGTGACTTAATCGATGCACAAATATATACATTCCGCCTGGCCATGTGCGTTGCTGTATCGAATTGTCCGGGATTCGTCGCAGCCTTGAATCGCTCCAGTCGGCAGTAAGCCTTGATACCGTCGCCGGCTCTCAAATCCGGCACCGGCCCGTCAACCGCAACACGCACCGTCCCGCTAACCCGCACCCACCCCTCCAAGGCCTTGGCCTCCGTCAGTTTCAGGTAGAAGCTGCTCGAAGGGTCCGTAGGCTTGAATCGCGAAAATTTCCAATCCCCACGCTTCTCGGCATGAGGCTCCGTAATAATGACGCCGCGAATCTCCGCAAGCACCGAATCGCTGCCGACCATTCTGCGAATATCTCTCGCCCCCGCCTGATTGAAGCTCATCATCCGAAGAGCGCCGAGACACGCAAAGCAAATAAACGCCGAATAAGCAAGCTCAACGGGTCGAATCCGCCGTCCGCAGAAAAACACGATACTGCCGACGCCGCAGCCTGCAAGAAACGTCACCCAGATCGCAAGATGCCGCCGCTGTTGTTCTTGCCCTCTCCACCAGGGTAGAATCGTCTCCAGCAGAACCCCTGCAATCAACCCCGCCGCGATAAAGACAAGCGGGCTCTTTTCTATGATACGCTCGTGGAGATTTCCGCTGTGAAGCCGCTTCTCGATAAGCCCCAGTTTCCGCTGTATAGGATCCATAGCCGCATAGATTACAGCCCCCCGCACAGTCACTCAAGACCAATTACTGTAAGACCCGCAAATTTATCACCCCTCTCTAAAGCCGGACTTTTCCCCTCTCACTCGTCTTCTTTCATCGCCTTGATGAGCCCATTGACCAGGCCCTTATGGTTCTTGCCAAGACTCGCCAGAACCTTCAACAGTCTCTCTCGGACGCTCTGTTTCTCTGGTCCGGACCCATGTGACAAATACTCTTCGAATAACTCGCGTGCCCTTCGCGCACCGCTCTCGAAGCATTCCAGCTTGCCTCGCATTACTTCCATATCCAATGGTTCCATTACTTGCCCTTTAATTCGTCTGTTGGCGTATGACCCTCAACGCGATATCCTCGACATACCTCGGCGATCCTAAAGTACGGCCGCCGCCGTTATGTTCGAACTCCTCGGCCTTCTCGACCGCGCCTGTCTTCGTATTAACCCATTCGGCCCTGTACTTACCCTTCGCAAGTGCGACAACAAGTTGTGCCTCGCTCCCGCCGTTGATATATATCGCATAAGCCTTACCACGATCGACAAGCGCCCTCGCCGTCGCCTTCTCGGGTACGCCCCCTTGAATAACCGAATTCTCAGGCCGCATGCGGATGAAGTCGAACCCGTTGATAAACTCCCGCAGTATCTTCAACTGTCCCCAAAGCACAGCCCCGCCGCCTCCGGGGGCATCGATCTTATTCGTCCCGTCTTCATGACCGACCGCAAAGGAGTAATCGAGGTTGTCGTAAACGCCGCCCCCTGCAATGACAAAATCCCAACCCTCGAGGCGGTAGGGCGTCGGCTCGCTGCCCGCAAAACCCGTCTCGTCATCCCCGATAACCCTGTTCAAACCGTAGTTCTCGCCCACGGTCGTCGGAGGCTTGGCATAATGATAGTTGAGAATCGAAACGTTCGGATTCGGCTCGTCCACCTTCTTGCCCTTGTTCGCGATGTTCTGGGCGATCAAATGCTTCACTCCCAGTTTCTTCTCCGTCTCAGCGATAACGCCGGCAATGTGCCCCTGCCACTCCAAAGTCACCCCGCCGAAGTAAGGTTCGTTGCATATCTCGTAATAGAGGTTATCGAAATCCTTCAATTCTTCCACGATCCTGCGAACCATCGCATCCTGCACCGCCTGCAGCTTGCGGTCTTTCAGGGTATAGACATCCGTCCGTTTCATCGTCCCGACACCGTTGACGTTATTTGCCGCATTCATCGGGCTCAGATTCCACATGCTGTCCTCGTAGAACGGGCAGAACATCACCAGCTCGACGACAACCCCGCGTCTGCCCGCCTCCGCAACAAAATCACGCAGCCGCCTGAAATACTTGCGGTCCCATTTACTAAGGTCGAACTTGTTCCCTCCGTTTGCATACCCCGGCGTCTCGCTCCTGCCCCACGGACATATCAGCTTGCCGTTCGCCGGCGCCAGGGTGTTGTTCTTGATATTGAAATTCCCGGGCTGCTCGCAGTACGCGCCGCTGAAGGTCCTCGTCAGGTTAAAGCCCTGCGATTCCAGCGTCTTCAGATACTTCTCCCGATCGAAGTCCGAATTAAGCACCGCGCCGTAATGCTCGCCGGACGTTATCAATATAGTTGGCTTGCTCCGCCAGAGAAAATAGTGGGGATTCTCAGGATGCTGTCTAATCGGAACCAGAGGCGCCCGGACCCCGAAAACCGCTCCGCAAAATAACCACGAACTCATACATACGATCACAACCCGCCTTCTCGAATCTCTTGTGTCTCCATACATGGCCGTTGCCTCCTTAAGACAGTCATCGACAGACGGAGAAAATCCCCGTTCTTTTAGAATTCAGATATGATTCTACCGCCGTTTCGGAAAAAAAGCAATCGACCGGTCCGACTATTTCATTCGGCTCTTGATCGCCTTGATCAGTTCCTCGGGCACTGTAACCCCTAATTCCTTGGCGATCTGAATATGTTTCCACGCCGGATCGTAAACCTTTAACTGGTAATACGCATAAGCCAGTTGATAGTGAACATCCCCGATACCGTCGTCGAGTTCGACGGCTCGAAGATACGCGCCGACCGCCTGCTCATAATCGCCCTTGTTCGAATACGCCGCCCCCAGATTGAACAGCACCATAGCCTCGCCGGGCGCCGCCTGTGTCGCTCGTTCATACAATTCGATAGCGACATCGTAATCTTTACGCCCGAAATACGCATTCCCAAGATTCACAAGCGCGTTGACCATAGAAGGATTCAGTTCGATAGCCTTGCGATACGCTTGAATCTCATCATCTTCTCGACCGAGCTTCCCGTAGCACACCCCCAGACCGTAGTACGCCTCGCCGAGTTCCGGAGCCAGCTTCAATGCCTTCTCGTACTGCGCAATCGCCGGCTTGTAATCGCCCTTGAGAGTATATACTTCGCCGAGATGCCCGTAGTAGCTCGCATCATCGGGCTTCAATTCAATCAGCCGCCTCAACTCACGCACGGCCTCGCCGTAGCGCTCCTGCTTGGTCAGCGCGATTGCAAGGTTCCTGTAAGCATCGACAAACTTACCGTCAAGTTCCAGCGCCCGCCGGTACTCCGAAATTGCATAGCTCATCCACCCTCGCTCGCTGTAAGCATTCCCCAGATTATTGTGAGTCTTCGGATCTGACGGATTGATCGCAAGCGCAGCCTCATATTCCCGGATTGCCTCGACAATCTGCCCTCGCCGCTGGTAAGCATTGCCGAGGTTCGCCCGTGACTCTGAAAGAGTCGGATTTATCTCGACTGCTCGAAGCAGGGCGAGCATCTCCGATTCCGAATTCCCCACATGATTGTAGCTCAGCCCCAGGTTATTGAAAAAGCAGCCGAGCGTCTGAAGTTTATTAAGGTTCTTCAGGTAGATACTGTTGCGGCTGTCCTTCGGAACCTGGAATTTCTTTCTGTAGTGCTCGTCCGATGCCGTCCCGCCCTGGCTCGTCGTCTCGATATTGAACTGCACCCGCCCGTCGTCGTATCGCACGAAAAAATGCCCCGGCACGACAACCCCGTACAAAGGAAGCCCCAGCCGCTCGCCAATCGCAAGATACAAAACCGAAAGGCTCAGGCAATACCCCTTTCGCTTGTCAAGAACCGTATGAAGAAACAAATCATTCGGATCGTCCGCCTCGGCCAGGGGCGTGAAGCCCAGATCCTTGAACAGGTACTCGTTGATTACCTCGATCGCGCGGTAGTTCATCCGGATTCGTTTGTCCCTGAGTCGCTCGCGAATCTCGATCGCCATATCGTCAAGCGTCTCAAGGCCTCTGACCCCCGCCACCAGTTCGCTCCACCGTTCGGATACAATCAAAGCCGCCGTCCCAAGATCAACCTCATCAGGCTGCAAACGCAGAACCTGCTCGATACTCTTGGCGTAAAGCCCGCTCTTGGCCTGATTAGCCAGCGCCTCGTATCCGAACGCCGAACCGCCGCCGAACAGCAGAATCAGCCCCGAAATTGTTGAGAGGATTGCCTTCTTCATCGATTCCTGTTTATTTTCTCGCCTGAAATTATGCTGCTTTGGCTCCTCGAACAACTCGCAGTCCTTCATGTTCTCGTATAACCGCAGCTCCATAAGAGCTTTATCGTCCGTCAATCCTTCGTTCTTCTTTCATTTTCTCAAAAATACCCGCCCGCCGGAACAAAACGCCCTAGGCCGCTTTGCCGTTGAACAATCTAAACCTTGTTGTTATGCTATGCAATGCAATTTTCACGTATTCGGAGAAGCACAATGCAAACAAAACAAGCTAATAACACTACTACAAACCTTCGACCCGGATTGTTCGCTCCTGCATTACTCGGCCGCAATACCCTATATGCGGCACTCTTTATTGCAGTCCTCGTATTCCTCGGCTGCCGCAGCGATGATTCCGCCGATCCCTGCTCGCCGACCGAGCCAAACGCTACAGCGCCCTCAACTGTAGAGCAGCCGAGGATCACTCCGTCGGTCGCCGCACAAGAACCGAACGCACCCCAGGAATTGATAACCGCCGAAATGAGCCTCTTCGACGGAAAGTCACTCGGAAAATGGCAGCCTGTCGATTTCGGAGGCCAGGGAGAAGTCCTCGTTAAAGACGGGGCAATCCATATGGAAACCGGCAACGATATGACCGGAATCAAATGGACCGGCCCGCTCATTCGTATGGATTACGAAATCAGTCTCGATGCAATGCGAGTCGCCGGAAGCGATTTCTTCTGCGGACTAACCTTCCCATTCGGCGACAGGGCCTGCTCACTCGTCCTTGGAGGCTGGGGAGGGGGGCTCTGCGGAATCTCGAACATCGACTACTATGACGCCGCAAACAACCAGACCACTCGAATGCACACCTTCGAGACCGGCAAATGGTATCATGTCAGGCTCAGAATTACACCGGACAAAATTGAGGCATGGCTCGACGGCGAAGTCCTCGTAAACATAAATGTAAAAGGACGCCACATTGACGTCAGAGCCGAGATGGATTTGACAGTCCCCTTCGGTATAGCAACCTGGCAGACTGCAGGCGCCGTTCGCAGCATAACCATAAAACCCGTCACAGGCGGCCCCGAACTCTCTGAAGATGAAGAGTTCTGAAAAGCAAACGACGTACCCGCAGCCCCTACAAACCCGACTGCAGGTCCTCGATTAAAAGGCCTCGCGGGCTCCGTACGAAAAAGGGCCGGGACATAATCGCCCCGGCCCTCGATTCTCGCCGTCAACTTGTCTCAACCGTTGAGCGTCCACCCAGGACGATACTCACGGCTCAGAAGGGCGTTCGCCTCGTCGCTGTTCTTAACACGACCCGCAGCAGGATCATAATCCAGCTTCTTGCCCACACGATAGGCAACAAGACCCAGCAGCATCATCTCGATTGCACTTCCGCCGTAGTCGAAGTCGCAATGAGTCTTAAGGTCCCCCTTGCAGGCATCCACCCATTCCCTCTGGAAGTGGCCCAGCGGGGGAATAATCTTGTCCTTACTGCGGCGATTATGATAAGTCAGATCCGCATCGTCGCCGAACGGAATCAGAATTCGAGAGTCGAAGTCACAGATAACATAGCCTTTCGTACCCTTGAACATCGCACCGTGCCCGATCTTGTTCAGATCGACATAGCCTCTCGGCGATCTGGGCATCATACCGCCCTGATACCAGTGAACGCGAACCGGACCTCGCCAGTCGTTCTTCGGAATATCGAACGACGTATGGAGCTCGACCGGAGTCACCTCGGGATTGAACTCCTGCCCTTCGCCCTCGGCAGTCGTCGGCAAATCCGCATCGATGGCATTCCATACCAGATCAATCGTATGGCTGCCCATGTCACCCACCTGCCCGCTGCCGAAATCCCAGTACATATTCCACGAAAGACAATTCATCCCCGGCCCACCCGCGAAGTATTCCGGATTATAAGGATGGAACGGCGACGGGCCGATCCACAAATCGTAGTGAAGATGTTTCGGGGGATCGCCTTGAGCGGCCGGATAACCTTTCCTGCGAATCTGCCTGTCGCCCCACGCATAGCAGTCCGTAAGTTCGCCGATCGCCCCGTCTCTTACCAGTTCCCGAACACGTTCGAAATTCGGCTTCGCATGACGCTGGGTGCCCGTCTGAGTGGCAAGTTTGTTCCTTTTCTTCAGATAGGCCGCACGAACTATCCGTGCCTCTTCGACAGTGTTGCCCAGCGGCTTTTCGCAATAGACGTGCATGTCACGGTTCATAGCCCAGTTCGCGATAAAAGCGTGAGTATGATCCGGAGTGCAGCAGATTACTGCGTCGATATCTTTCTGCTCCAGGCATTTGCGCCAATCGATATAAGTCTTGGCCTTGGGGAACTTATTCGCCGCGTGGGCGATATGTTCCTCGTTAACGTCGCAAAGCGCAACCACATTCTCGCTGGAAATCGCGCCGAAGTGAGCATCGGCACGCCCCCACGTCCCGATCATTGCGACATTGAGCTTATTGCTCGGAGCATTTGCGCCCAAAAGACTCCCGCTGGGCAATATGAAAAAACCCATCCCGGCCGCTGCGGATTTCAGAAACTCCCTGCGTTCGACTATCTTATTCTTCATCTTTCTTTCTCCTTTAATATGACGGCACATAACTGTGTATCGGTAAGCCCGAAAACATTAGCTTAATCTACCGCAGCGACAGAAATCAAGAAGAAAATGCCTCAAATACCCCTCCTGGACGCATGCCCCGACTATTCAATAACCGCCTCATCCTGAACGCCAACCACAGGTCTCTGTCGCTTGAAAAGGTCGATCTTCATCCAGCGATTGCTCTTGAACCGCCGGCAATTTGCCAGCCCCGCAACAGCGATACTCAAGGCAGCCGCGATCCAAGGACCCACCGGACCTGCTTCGGGCGCAAAAACGACCATCCCCGTCCCCCCCACGGCAAGTATCCCCAACGCGCCGACCGTCGAAACCAGCATAAGCCACAGCGTATCGCCGGCCCCCTGCAGAGCGCCGCCGTAGATAATGCGCGCCGCATGAAAAACCTGGTAGAACGCCGCACAGACCATAATACCAGTCCCCGCTTCGATTACATTAGCGTCCGTGGACCAGAATTTGATAAGGCGCTCCCGAAATAGGAAAAAGCACACCCCCGCAAAACCCATATACACCAGCCCCACTCTAAGACAAACGCTCGTCTGCTTCGCCGCAAGTTCCTTCCGCCCCGACCCGATACTCTTGCCGACCGCCGCCCCAAGCGCCATACTGACCCCGACCACAGGCATCACAGAAAAACGAGTCCAGTTAAAAACCGCCGTAGTGGCGGCCTGCGCCTCCTTCCCGAACCTTCCTACGAGCGTGTACAATACCGTCCCCCAAAACGCAACGTTAACTGCCAGCCCGAGCCCCGCAGGAAGCCCGACCTTGATAAGGTCGTACATCTTTCCCGGGTAGATATGCCCCGCACGGCGAGTCCCGTAAGTTGTGTTCATTTCCCTGTTCAGCAAGATACACATGCTCACCAGAGCCGCAACGCCGATACCGATGAATGTCCCCCACGCCGCACCCTCAAGACCCATAGCAGGAAAACCGATCTTCCCGAAGATAAGAACATAGTTTGCGACAACGTTGACTGCCTGGCCGCACAAAGATGCGCACATCATAACCACAGGCCGGTGGATGCCCATGAAAAAAGGATTGCACGACCAGTTGAATACCGCCAGCACATGGGCATACAGCATTATCCGAAGGTAAACAACTTCCAGCCGGGCAATCTCGCCGCTCTGACCCATTACCCCGAATATCCAAGGGGCCAAAGGCCACATAACGGCTATCACCGCTCCAAAGTAAGCAAGACCCATGAAGATAGACTGCCAGAAGTAATTCGAGCACTCTTTCAGCGCCCCCTTGCCGAGGCTCTGGCTCACAAAAGTGCTCAGGCTCGCCATCGCGCCCATCGCAAACCCGCTCGGAAGAAAGCTCACGAATTGGGCCGGACCTATCGCCGCCAACTCGTCCGTACCAAGTCGGCTGACCATGTACTGATCCACAAACTGCATCACCGTAAAGGATACCGTCGTTACCGCCGCAGGCGAGACCAGCTTCAGCATATACTTCAGCGAAGTCGCATCTTCAACATCGCCCGGTGAAAGCAGGGATGATTTATCCGTCATTGAGATATGTCCACCTCACTTAGGCCGAGCTTCTCTGTAAGCGCCCCAACCCCGATACCCGATACAACAACTTCCTTGACGGGGTTGTTCAACCCCGAAACTATGCTCACGGCCTTCTTCCTCACGCCAAGCTGCTTCGCCAGAAAGCCCACGAGACACTCGTTCGCCTTGCCCTTTTCCGGGGCCGCCGAAACCTTGATCTTTACCATCCCGTCAAGCAGCCCGCAAACCGAAGTCCTGCTGCTGCCCGGCACCACCTTCGCCGTGAACGAAACGCCGCCGTCAAATTCTCGAATCGCAAACTGTGCCATAAAAAATCGGCCCAGAATCTCTTGGCCGCCGTCCTCTGCCGAATGTGTGGCAATATCTTAAGAGCCGCTCTCACGAAGATTAGCGCCTACCGCTAATTGCACGTATTTCTCGATTTGCTCGGCAAGCTCCCCCAGCGACTCAAGCTGAAAATCCTCGTGGTAATGACCCGTAACGACATCGCCGTCAAGGGTGCGCTTCGATATCTTCACTCGTATTATCGAAGGCTCGGCATCCGTTTTGCTGAAGTCCTTGTTCTTGTGTTCGGTCAGTTCGACACGCCAGTCCTCGCTGATGAAAACAAGACAGCCGCCTGTGAACACGGCCATCGGAAAGTAATCGCGCAGCAGCTTAAGAGTTTCCATTACGTCTCTCGATATACACTAATTTCAATCCCGCCCGCCGTGGCCGGGAAATCCGTAACTATAAGTTCAATCAACCAAAAACGCCGTCTTCTGCAATCACTGATTCATCCCCGCCCAAAGTCGCCGCCACGCAGCCATAGTCCGCTTCAAATTCTCGTACGCATCGCCGCCGATCCCGTAACCCTGGAAACCGATCGGCCCCGTGTACCCCTGTTCGCTTAGGGTCTTTAGAAAACCGCCCATGTCGAACGTCCCCTTGTCGAGCGTCTGAATGAGTTTGCCCCAGTCCTTGCCGCCGCTGTCGGCCCCGTTGATAGTAACCACAAAAAGATAAGGTATGGCCTGCTTTATCAGCGATTCGGCATTTTTCTCATCGTCAACCATCAGCCAGTGGCACAGATTGAAAGTCACCCCGACGTTCTTCCTGCCCGCCTTCCCGACGACCCGCACCGCGTCCTCCACACGCTCCACCCAGAACCCCGTATGCGGATACAGCGCAACTCGCACCCCCTTCGCCTCAGCCATATCCGCAATCTCACGAATAACCGCAACCGCACGCTCATCGCCGCTCGGCGATGAAACCTTATCCTCGTTGCTCTGCACGAAAAGCCACAGCATCGAGTTCGTCCCTTTCAGCGTCTCGATTGCCGCCGGCAGTTCCGGCCCGTACTTCTGCTGCCCCGACCCTATATTCGCACCCACATACGCCGCAACCAGGCTCACCCCGTTCTTCTCGCACTCCGCTGCCATCTCCTCCAAACCGCCCCCTGCGTGAGGCCCGATACCGGAGTAACCAAGTTCTTTCACCATTTCCACCTGCTCTTTTGCGCTTTGATGCTTAGCGTCCTTCGTCGCGGTATCCATCGCAAAAAACGGATTCGGACCCGCCGGTTCGAGCCATATATTGCGATACGCGACAGGCCCGTGGTCGCCCTGAAGCATCAGCGGCCCGACAGCCTTCTCATCGTTCCAGGTGCTCGCGCGCGTCGGCCCGGTTACGACTACGTCGCTGTGCACCACAACCCCGTTGTGAACGACCTTCTCGAACCGGGCGTTCGCAATCTTCCTGCCCGCCTTGTCGAAGCGCGGCGTGCGGAAGACAACGTCGAAGCTCTGCCACTGCCCAGGCGCCTTCGACGCGTTCACCTTCGGACCATGTCCTTCATACCCTTGAGGCTGCCGGTTGTCGTCCCATCGCTGGTAGATGCCGCCGCAGTCCGAATAGTGCGGCTCTTTCACGCCCCAACTGTCGAAAACCTGAACCTCGTACCTCCCCTGAAAATAAACCCCCGAATTCGAACCCTTCGGAACCATGAATTCGACATGCGCCCGAACGTCGCCGAACTCCGCCTTGCTCAGTATGTTCACTGTCCTGCCCGTCGGCCCGTTGACGATAACGCCGCTGCCAGCCTTGCCCGCCAGCAGCCCCGCGTTGTCGCTCTTGAGACCCGCCTCCCCGCAAATCGACCAATCCCCCGTATTACCGCGCCACTGCGAAAAATCCCCACCAATAAGCTCGACCCTCCCCTCCGCAGGCCTGCTTCCCGCAATCCCGCAGCAAAAACCGACAACCGCCAAAACAACCGTAATTCTCATCCTCGACATGCTCATTTTATATTCCCCGAAAATATGTCGCCACGAATCAATTCTTACAGATGCCACGGACTTCGCATCGACCGCGAAAGCATCCGGTTCGCCTCGTCGTCGTTAACGAATTCTTCCCGTTCCGGATTCCACTTCAGCTTTCGTCCCAGCAGCATCGAGATATTCCCGATATGCGCGATTGTGAAACACCGCTGCCCGATCTCCGGCGGGAAATAGCACGCCTTCCGCGACTTCACGCAATCCAAGAAGTTTCGCTGCTCGCCGCCCGCACAAGTATAAAGATGAATCTCTTCCGGCCCGATCTTCGATTCCAGAATCGACTTCGGCTCAGCCTCCAGCGGCGCCCGCCAGCCGACGTCCCCGATCCACCCATCGCTGCCATCGAATCGAAGACTCGGATTCCCGGATTTCACGATAAGCCGAACCCCGTCGGCGTACTTGTATTCGATATGATATTCCTTGGCGGTATTATACAATCCGCCCTCGCAGAAAACGCCTTTTCCCTCCACCTCGACAGGCCCGGTGTGTTCGCTGTTATTGCCCCACTGCGCCCCGTCAAGAAGATGCGCCCCCCAGTCGCTCAACTGGCCGCCCGAATAATCAAGTATCCAGCGCCATTGATAAGGCAGTTGATCCGGCCCCGTATAAGGAACGACAGGCGCCGGACCAAGCCACATATCGTAATCGAAACCTTTAGGAACAGGCATCGGCTTATTATGGCCCGGATTGCCCGGCCCGCTCGGAAGCTCAACGCGAATCGTATGAACCTTCCCGATTCGTCCGTTGCGAACCAGCTCGCACATACGGTGGTACTCATAAACCGAACGGTCCTCCGTGGACCACTGAAATACCCGCCCGTAACGCTCAACAGTCTCAACAAGAATCCGACCCTCACGAACCGTCAGAGTGGGCTTCTCGCACTCAACGTCTTTGCCCGCGCGAAGCGCCGCAAGAGACATCGGAACGTGCCAGTGGTCGGGAGTCGAAATCATAACCGCATCGATATCACTCCGCGCCAGCACCTCACGAAAGTCCTTGTAAGTCGCGCAGTCTTTGTTCCCGTTTTTTTCATTAACCAGATTCCGAGCACGCTCAACGTAATTCGGATCAACGTCGCACACAGCGACAGCCTGCGCGTCACCCTGGCCGAGAAACGTCTTAAGATTCATCGCCGTGCCGTGGCTGCCGACCCCGATAAAACCCATCGCAATCCTGTTGCTCGCCGCAACGCTCCCCGCATTACCCAAAGCCGATGAACTCACCAAATAAGGAAAGCCTATCGCAGCAGCCGAAATGCCCGCCGCCTTCTTCAAAAAAACTCGCCGATCAATGCTCCTTGAATTCATAGTAACCGCCGTTAATCAAAACCTTTGTTTGCCGTTCGATGTTGATATTCTGCCTGACCGTGCTCAAAACCCTACAAATGCCACGGGCCTCGCATCCCCCGAACCAGCATCCTGTCCGCCTCAGCGTCGCCCACGAATCGTTCGACCGCGGGGTCCCATTTCAAATCGCGGCCCAGCCGCATCGCGATATTACCCAGATGACTGATAGTAATCGAGCGATGCGCAGTCTCGATAGGAGCCGCCGGCGCCTTGCGAGATATTACGCAGTCGATGAAGTTGCGAAAATGGTTGTCGCTGCGATACAGGTGAGTCTCGTTGGGCCCGATTGTGCTCTCCAGTATCGACTTCGGCTCGGCATCATGCTGGCCCCGATTCGCCCATACCCGGCCATCGCTCCCCTCGAAAGTCACCCCGCCGCGCTCCCGATTAGAGACTATCAGCTTCACCCCGTTGGCGTATATGCACTCGAAATAGTATTCACTGGCCGTGTCATAGAGCCCGTCCGCTGCGAACGTCCCCTTGACGTTTTTTATTTCCACCGGACCCGTATCCTCCGTCCCCATCCCCCACTGCGCGCAGTCCGGATGATGCCCGCCCCAGTCGGTCACCTGCCCCCCCGAATAATCCAGTATCCACCGGAAATTGACGTGACATCGGGCGGGGCAGTACGGCGCATAAGGCGCAGGCCCAAGCCACATATCGTAATTGAACCCCTCGGGAACAGCCTCCGGCTTCTGCCTGCCGCCGAACTTCGATATATCAGGCGTCCCGCCGGGCAATCCGCACCGAACCGTATGCAGCTTGCCTATTCGGCCGTTCCGAACCAGCTCGCAGGCACGACGAAAATTCTGGTCCGAACGCTGCTGGCTCCCCGTCTGGAATATTCGCCCGTACCGATTCACCGCATCGCTCATCGAACGCCCCTCTGAGATCGTCAGCGACAGCGGCTTCTCTCCGTAAATATCCTTCCCCGCGCGAGCCGCCATGATAACCGGTATCGAATGCCAGTGGTCCGGCAGCGCGATCAACAGGGCATCCACATCGTCACGCGCTATCAAATCCCGAAAATCTTCGTAAGCCGCACATCCCTTGTACGTCCCCGAAGCCTTCTGCTTGGCGTAATGCGATTCCACTATTCGCCTGCCCGGCTCGCGACCGGCTATGCCGCCGTTCCAGTAGCCCGGCCCCTCCCGGTTGACGTCGCACACCGCCACCACCTGAACACGCTCGTCCCCGAGGAACCCGCGCATATCGTTGGTCCCCTGGTTCCCGACCCCGATACAGCCCATGACGATGCGGTTGCTCGCCGACACTCCCCCCGATTTGCCCAACGCCGCCGAATCCGCAACATAAGGAAACGCAACAGCACCCCCGAGACCAAATGCAGCCTTTCGCAGAAATCCTCGCCTTGTAATACGCTGTTTACCGATCATAGCACTTTTCTCCGGCAAAACTAAAACTTCGAACTTCACCCGCAATGCCTCTCAGAAAGAAAGAAGGCACTGCCAGATATAGACGTAACCCAGCCCGTCGATGTCTTCCCACTTCTGTTTTAGCAGGTCTTTGTCTCCGGAAATCTCCGGCAGATCCTTAACCTTCTCCTCCCAGGGAATACAAACTCCAGGCTCCCTTATCGTCTTCTTCTTTTCAGCCATACTTTTTGTCTCCAACCGGGCTCAAAAGCCCGAAAATCAATAAACCCCGTGTTCGCGAATATAATCCGTCATCGCCCGCAGGTTTTCTTCCTTCGTATCGTTCTGCATAATCGCCTCGGCATCGGCGATATAGCCCCCGTCGCACGCCACCTCCTCGACAATCTTCTTACAGCACCGCCGAACCTCATCAGCCGTCCCGAAGCTCAGCAGCGTATTGGGAATGCCCCCGCTCAGGCAGAACTTCCCGCCTATCTTACTGTGAGTCTCGAAAATGTCACCCTTGTCAACGTGATAGACTATCGAACCTGCGGGAAGCTCCCCAAAAGACTCCAGGTGAGGACCCCAGTTGCCCTCTGCATAAAAGAGAACCTGGTGGCCGTGAGACCATATCTCTTCGATGATCGGCTTCAGCGTCGCCCAGTAAAAATTCCGAAAATGCTCCATCGTCACGAACGGAACGCCCCCGCGATGCATCCAGAAACCGATGGGGACATTCTTCTCCGGATCGGCCCCCGACAGCGCAACGTGTGTCAGGTGAGGCATCAGCGCCTCGCACGCAGCCTTAACCTTCTTCGGCCGTTCCAGCAGATCCGTAACCAAACCCAGATAACCGCGCATCTTGTCGGCGATTATATCGAGCGGGGCCTTTAGTATCCCCGATATCGCCGAGACCGTCCCAGACTCCTTTCGCAGCCGGGCCGCCTGCGTCCCGAACGCGTTGAAGTAGCTCAGCATCGCCATCCCGCCCTTGAGAAACGAAAGATTGTTGCGCATCGTCGAAGCCCCGCCGATCTCAGCGACGTCACGCGATACCCGAGGGAGCCAGATATTGAATAGAAAACCAGTCGGGTCTTCGATCAACGCATCGTATTCCTCCGGCTTCATGAACGCGTTCTCCTCCGAAGGCTCGCGATACTGAAAACCAGTCTCTGCCGGAACGTGAATCCCCGGAACCGCATAGTATTTCATCCCGATTGCCTCCGTCAGGCCCGTCCACACGTAAACCATATTCCCCACAACGGCATCCCAGTCGAAATCCGCCGCGCACTTCCGAGCCGCCAAAAAAGCCTTCTCGTAATCGTGCGTAACTTCCTGGCACGTGTAGCCGGCGTACTTCGCCGTGAACTCCGCCACGAACGGACGAATCGGAATCATGTCAGGCTTCCCGTTCCGCATCGCCGTAACATACCGCTTCATTCGTTCCTGATACAACTGCTCCATGTCCTTCGCCATATTATCGAGTTCCTGTATGCGTATCCTTCTGCTTAAAACTGGAATTCACGACAAACACCCCTCCAAACATAACCGAATCGCCTCCCCCAGTCAAGAAGCCCTCCGCCCCATTTTCATCGCCCGCGCAAGTCTGCACTCGCGCCGATCTGGGATTAATCTTCGAGCCCCACTATCTCCTGTCCTCCCCCGCGCCGCACCCCGCAGACAATCGCCCCCTTGCTCACCAACTCCCCGGCTGTGATACGCGCATCATCGTTGCACGGCAGAATCACCGTCGCCTCGCCGTCCGCCAACCCCGCCTTCAGGATATACCCGCCCTCGACCTTCTCCAATGTCGCCTTCGCCGCAGCCGCATCGTTAACGCGACACGGACGGTACAGCGTCACGAACTCCGCACTTCTTTGCTTGTCGCCCGTCGTCCCCGTAAGATGCCATTCACGCAGCTTGATTCGAGGCCGCGGATTCGGATCGTATTGATCCGTCTGCTCGAAATGCAAACCCTCCGGCGCAAGAAAATCCACATCGCACGCGACATCCCCGCTCCGGACGCGAATATCATGTTGACTCTCCACCGAAATCTTATTGACTGCGTGCAGCCAATACTCGAAAGTCGAAGCCTCCTTCGCTGCCAGCCGGTCGAACACCACGACCAAATCAGGCTTGACGAAGATAATTGCCCGCGTAAATCGCTCCAGCGGCGCTTCATAAGCCGAGCCCGCCTCGCCCACTACGATATCCGCCGTCGGTGTCGTCTTGAACGCGGTGATTTCCCCCCTCGCCCCCGCCGTTCGCCGACCCTGCCCGCCGCCGTTAACCGTAATATTGTTCACCGACCGCGTACTCCACATCCACTTCTTATGGTGTTCGCTGCCGTAGCTGTCACGATACCCCGACCGAATCAGCAGCCGCTCGCCATAGGCCCACAGCAAAAACGAATTGTTCGCCTCGTAACCGTGAGACTGTGTCCCGAACGGGCTCGACTTGAAAACAACCTGAACGCTCTGCTTCGCATCGGTTATGTTCGTATTCAGGTACGCCTGCCCCGTCCCCGCGAAAAGCCGCGAACTCGGCAAATCGCTCGGCGCAACCGCTTCCACTTCCGGCAGGGCCCCCCGAATAAAACCTATGTACCCGTCCGCCTGCGCAGGCCCGCCAAGCGACTCAGCGTACCACTGCCAGTGACCGTTCCTTGCCTGCGACGCAAAAGTGCTCATAAGCGAAACATTCCGTTCCGAAGTCCGCTTCGCGGTCAAGTCCCCGAACCCGCCCCCGACCTTCCCGGGCGGCATAAGGTACATCGCATAATACCCAACCTTCGAGAAAAACGGCTTCTCATACGCATTCACGCCCATCGCCTCGCGCATCACATCAGCCCACCACGAAAAACGATCCAGGTAGCTCGCCCAATAGGATGTCCCTTCATGCCAGCCCCCGTCATCGTCGCTCCACACCGGATAAACGTTATAAAAAACGTTCATCGCAAACCACACCCAATCCTCCGCACCCTCGACCTCGCCCATAAACGCAATCCCGACCTCGCCCAGGAAATGCCACGCCCGGTTCGAGTGACTCGAATAAGGCCGCCACAGGTGACGAGGATGAAGATGTCCGTACATCTCATCCCCGCGAACCTTCATCACCCGCCTGCAAATCGCCTTCTCCTCGTCGCTCAAAAGATCGTTCACAAAAGTATAAGTTCGAGAAAAATAGTAAGCGTAAGGCATCCCAGCCTCGTCGTTGTATCGATACCCCGTGCTGCCCTTCGGGTCCCATTTCGCGCACTCCATCAGTATCCGTTTCGCCTCCACCCCGTACTTCTCAGGCCCGCCGAGAAGACGCGTAAAAGCAAGCGTCGCCGCGCCGTTAAGCGCCTTGATCGTGTACTCCCGGTTCCCCCACCATATCTCACGCCACGGATCGCTGCCGCTCGCCATACCCGCAGGATACTTCGCCGGCTCGGCAGTGGCGGGGCGGTTCGACATCAGCCTCTCGCACTGCCGCACTAAACGCTCGTATTCCTCCTTCATCTTGCCCCTCGCAAGCTCCCGCAGCCGACCAACGTTCTCAGGACGCATAAAAAGACGCGGATGGCTCTTCGGTATTCGCCCGAGCAGCTCCGCACGCCTCGGCATAGCCATCGCCTTCGCATCATCCCCGATCCTGAACCGCCGCACCTTGCTCCAATTCGTATATTCTCCCTTGCCGTCCTTGCCCCGATAACGCCAGAAATACTCGCCGCCCTTCAAAACCGCATCCGGACAGTGCACGTTGAATTCGATCCCGCTCCGCCGATACTCGACCTTCTCGAATTCTCCATCCGCTGAAACCTCGACCTCCCAAGTCAATCCCTTCGCAGGCCGCCAACTGAAACTCGGAGGATTAACCCTCGACTCTGAATCGTCGGCAGGGCGGTAACCCCATTCTTCCGCGACCGGCTCGCGCTCGTCAAGCCTCAACTGTCCGCGGCTCGCTCCTCCAAAAACCCCAACGCAAACCGCAACAACTGCAAATAGAACACACACCAGACTGCCAAGACAATTTTGTTCTCGCTTGCCCATGATTCCAACCCCGAATCTTTTGGTCATTCATTCATTAGCGATTTGGACTTGTTTCGAATTTCGAGCCCTAGGCTGGGCACTGCCCACCGTCATACTGCGAGCGAACCCACCAATTCTCCGACATGTGCGATCCCGTTCTCGGAGCAGTACCTGCCGATCCCATCGACAATCCTCTCGGTACAACCGGGCTGAACGAAACTCCCCGTCCCCACGGCGACCGCGCTCGCCCCGGCAATAATGAACTCAATCGCATCCGATGCGTTGCGTATCCCGCCCATGCCCAGAATAGGTATCTTCCGTTCCTTCGCAACCTCGCTGTAAACCTTGTTCACCATATAAACCGCTATCGGCTTGATTGCAGGCCCTGAAAGCCCCCCCGTACGATTCGCCAGAATCGGACGCCGCGTCTTGATATCGATCACCATCGCCGTAAAAGTATTCACCAGACTCAACGCGTCGGCGCCGCCATCGACAGCCGCTCGCGCTATCGCCGAAATATCCGTAACGCTCGGAGTCAGCTTCACCATCAGCGCCTTATCGCCCGATGCCGCCTTCACCGCCGAAGTTATCTCCCGCACCTGCCCCGGATCCGTCCCGAAAGTAATCCCGCCTTGCTTGACGTTCGGACAGCTTATATTAAGCTCGAACCCCGCAATCGCCCCCTCACCGGCAAGCCGCTCGGCCAACTTCACATATTCCTCGACCGTCTGCCCCGCAATGTTAACGAAAACCGCAGCCTTCATCTCCGCCAGTTCACCTAACCTCTCCAGCACGAATCTCTCGACCCCGATATTCGCTAACCCGATAGCGTTGAGCATTCCTGAATCGGTCTCCACAATTCGAGGCGTCGCATTCCCCATTCTCGGCTCTGCTGTGATGCTCTTGGTAATAAAACCGCCCAGCCGGTTCATGTCGATAAAGACGCCGAGTTCCTTCGCATACCCGCACGTCCCAGACGCCGTAAAAACCGGATTCGACAGCCGCAGCCCCGCAAACTCAACCGAAATATCCACACTATTTTCCATATTCGCCTTTATCTATCCGTAGTTTCCGTCATTCACATTTTGAATTTGTTTCGGATTTCGAATTTCCGCCGTAAGGTGTCCCCTACGGGAGTGCTTCGTATTTATTCTATACTCTGTGTTCTCTGTGCCCTCTGTGGCCAACTTCTTTTCACTTTCCAAAATATACTTCAGTCCGCCGGATGGCGGAATCGGTCGAAGCCGTCGGCTTCAGCCGTTATTTCCTTCAGTCGGC
>JAFGCD010000023.1 GCA_016932835.1 Sedimentisphaerales bacterium | reverse complement strand
CCGCCGACTGAAGGAAATAACGGCTGAAGCCGACGGCTTCGACCGATTCCGCCATCCGGCGGACTGAAGTATATTTTGGAAAGTGAAGAAAAGGTACGCTTTCGAATCGTCGCAGATGATCCAGAAATCAAGCCACGCCTCTATGCCGGCGGGCTTGGCGTCGAATATCGGCGTCAGCTTGCTCCACGAATCCGGTTTACTGATATCCTGAGTCGTCGAGTATGCAGGCCCATACTTCGGCTCCCACGACTCATCGGATGCCTGGCACAGCATATACCACGTTTTGTGCGGCGCAAAGTAGAACACCTGCGGCGCACAGAAGAAGCCGGAATGGCATTGCAGAACCTGCTGCTTGGTCTCTTTCGCCTTGCTCCAATCCTTAAACGTCACATAAACGACCGCATGGCTCCGCTCGATCCCGCGCACCGTCACGAACAAATGCCACTGCCCCTTGTACCGCACCACTGTCGGGTCCTTGACAGCGATCCACTGCACCTGGCCCAATTTCGTCGATTCGAGCACCGGTTCGCTTGCGACCCACTTGAAGTCGCCTGTTTTCAATTCACTTGCCGGTTCCGAATTCGATACGGCGGCGGCGGCAAAGACCATCGAAAACACCACCAGTAACTTGCTACAAGTCATAGCATTAGCCTCCATATTCAAGTTGCCGATCAACCGAACATATTCTCACGCACCGCAGCTTAAATGGCAAGCCGATTTTTCCATTGCCCCTGCATTCGCCACCCTGTACGATCTCAACGTTATAGCACAAAAGAAATACTCGCTGCAAAGGAGCTTTACCCGTGAAACGCATCCTCTTACTTCTAACCATCTTCCTTTCCCTGGCAGGTTGCGCCGCTTCTAACGACAGATCCGCCGCTTCGGGCAAGACTCTCGATATTTACTTCATGGATATGGCCGGCGGAGCTTCGACGCTTATCGTAACGCCGCTGGGCGAATCGGTCCTCATCGACACCGGCTCGCTCGAACCTAAACACCGCGACGCCGACAGGATCGAACGCGCCTGCAAACACGCCGGCCTGGAGCAAATCGACTGCCTTGTCACAACCCATTTCGATATCGATCACTATGGCGGCATATACGAACTGTCAAGGCGTATCCCTATTAAGCGATTCATCGACAGCGACACGCCGCCTGCCCGTTACGATAAGCGGCAGGCGGGAGAAACGCTCAGCCCGCTCTACGAACAGGCAACAAAGGGCAAGACCAGTCTGCTGGAGGCAAGCGAAGATATTCCACTCAAGAATAGCGGCAAGGGTCCAAAGATCAGGCTCCACTGTGTCGCATCGCAGAAGAAAATCGAAGGCTTCAGCGGCGATATCGACGCTCCGGTCGAGGGTTTCGAAATACGCAAACCCGACACATCCAACAACGCCTACAGTATCACCTTGGTGCTCACCTACGGCGATTTCAAATTCTTCGCAGGCGGTGACATAACCTGGAACGTCGAGCACCACCTCGCCCACCCGGTCAACCGCATAGGCAAGGTCGATCTCTACCAGGTAACCCACCACGGGCTTGACTTGAGCAACAATACCATTCTCTTAAAGGCACTTGCGCCGACCGTTGCGGTTGCGATGAACGGCCCGAGAAAAGGCATCCAGCCCCGCACGTTCAAGGACCTCAACGCTCTGCCCTCACTCAAAGCCCTTTACACAATCCACTACAACACACAATACGGCGACCAGGGCAACCCGCCCGCAGAATTCATCGCCAACAGAGAAGACCCCAGCCGCGGCGAATACATAAAGGCCTCCGTCAATCCGGACAAAAAGACCTTCACAATCCAAACCGGCCCCGAAGGAAAGAAAAAGACTTATCCGATCCGACCATAAACCTAACCAGCAGATTAGCCCCGACACCTGTGACCGGGGCCATGTACTCTGCCCTGCCCACAGGTGGCAGGGCTAACCAGATAACATTTGCCGGGTCACTACCTATTCTATATCATCCCAGGTATGCCAAGGATCATCGGATATATGTTGACGTGGACAACGTATGGCAGTTGGCTGCCGGGGGATGAAAGAGGACATGCCGCCGGAGGGTGACAGCCTCAAGCGCAGCTTGGGGATGGCCTTCATAGCGTTCTCAATTCGATCAGTTCATCATACAACTGAAGGTAAAAGATTCGCTCGAATCGCGAGTCATACGGATGAGTGATGGCCAATGGGTTGAGCGATATGTCAGAACCTTTCTGATAGTCACATGAATCACCCACCATTACCAGCCAACATTCGTCACAGTCTCGGCGATATTGTTCATACCTGGCATTCTTCTTCGTGACACGTGTCTGAATATCCTCAACTGACAGGCTCGACACCCATACTGCGCCAGGGTTCCACTCCCAACGATGCTCCCCCTTAGGAAGAAGGTGAATTTGGATTCGCCGGACTCCTGGCAAAGGGTCATCGAGTTGGTGGCAAGAATCATGACTTGTCTTGAGTTTCTCGTACCCATCGCGAACGACTTCTGCGAGTCTCTCTGCGAATTGTTTTTGCGCGACGCGCCCCTCGACCTGGCCGAACGAGCCAATGATCCAGACAGTTACCCACAGAGGCTTGACACTCCACTCTTCACATAGGCGTTTTGCATCAGCGACCAACTTGTCACGGAAACCAGCTTGCGAAGCGACGGTTTTGCTGCGAACCATTTCAATGATTTCGATCCCCAATCGGCGTGTGGGGAGTTCAATAACAAAATCGGGGCTTTCCCGAACATGAATGCTTCCCGACGGAAACTCCTCGTTGAGCTTGTTACGGAACAGTCCTTCGACAATTTCCAAATAATTCCTCTCTTTTTGTTTCTGTCTCTGTGCCTTCCCCATTCTCGTCGCTTCCCTACTTAACCGAGCTACTATTTGAGATTTCCGGAGTTATGATCCATTCTATTTGCCAGTGTGTCTCGTCGGTTCTTTCGAGGCAGGCGACGGTGGCTTCCTTGAAGTCTATCGGCCAGGTTGATTCTGAACCTTCAAGGAGCAGAGACGCCAGGCCGGCCACGAAGGGAATATGGCTTACAATCATAATGTCCTGGCCTGCCGATTCGATCTCGTCTCGGATGGCGACGGCGTCGCCGTTAGGCGACAGGCCCGCGTGAACATCTGCGGTTTCCCTGACGATGATTGCCTTGGCCAGAATCTCGGCCGTCTGCTCGGCGCGGGCCTTGCCGCTGTGCCACACGCAGTCCACGGCCAAATCGAGTCCTCTTAGATGCTGCGCGACCTTTTCGACCTCTGCTCGGCCTTCTTCGGTCAGCCCTCGCTGAGAATCGACAGCACTGGAAGCGGCCCTGCCGTGGCGTACAATGTATATTCGCATATTCAGCCTCACAGAATACCCCACGCATTATACCAGCTAATTTGCTCGTGACAATCATATCGAGAATGCTGTTGAAACGGGCACTTAAACCAAAATCAGCACCCCAAGCTTGACAGCATCGGCGACGGACGATACATTATTTGTTTTGTATTTTTGGAGAATTTGAAATGGCTAACGTTACATTTGTTACCGGCGATGGAATCGGACCGGAAATCGCAGAAGCTACCCGCAGGTGCATCGACGCCACCGGCGCAGATATAAACTGGGACATAGTCGAAGCCGGCACCGACGTAATGGAACGGCTTGGTACGCCCCTGCCCGACGAAACCCTCGCATCGATCAAGAAGAACGGCATCGCCATCAAGGCCCCCATAACCACGCCGGTCGGCACCGGATTCCGCAGTATAAACGTTCACCTTCGCCAGACCCTCGACCTGTATGCATGTTTGCGCCCGTGTAAGAGCTATAAAGGCGTCCGCAGCAGGTACTCCGACATCGACCTGGTCGTAGTCCGCGAGAACACCGAAGACCTATACGCCGGCATCGAATACGAAAAGGGCAAGGACGACACCAACGAAATTATCGACTGGATCAACAGGCACACCACCCGCAAAATCACCAAGGATTCCGGCGTGAGCATCAAGCCCATCTCGGTCACCGCCACGCAGCGAATCGTTCGTTTTGCGTTCGACTACGCCCGCAAGCTCGGCCGAAAAAAGGTCACCAGCGTCCACAAGGCCAATATCATGAAATTTTCAGACGGCCTCTGGCTCGACGTCAGCCGGCAGGTCGCAAAGGAATACTCCGATATCGAGTTCGAGGACCGGATCGTAGATAATATGTGCATGCAGCTCATTCAGAAGCCGGAACTCTACGACGTCCTTGTCCTGCCCAATCTCTACGGCGATATTCTCAGCGACCTTTGTGCCGGCTTGGTCGGCGGCCTTGGCGTCGCCCCGGGCGGCAATATAGGCGATAAGGCTGCTGTATTCGAGGCCACACACGGCAGCGCCCCGAAATACAAGGGCCAGAATAAGGTAAACCCAACCGCCCTGATACTCAGCGGCGTTATGATGCTCCACCACCTGGGCAAGACTGAGCAGGCCGAAAAGCTCGAAAACGCCGTCGCTGCAGTAATCGCGGAGGGCAAAGACGTAACTTACGACATGAAGCCCGACCGCGACGACCCCACTGCCGTTGGAACAAGCCAGATGGCAGACGCAATTATCCGGAAAATCACCGGATAATCTGCCCCCCAGACGTCATATCCAGAGTCCCACGCGAGCCGCTGAAACACAGATTTTGATGAACATGCCCGGCGTTTTTTGCGTATGAAGGGCTAACTGCAAGCCGATAAGAGAGTTATGGACGAACAGATGACCAGAAACAAAGCTGTAAAGTTTATTCGTAAAACATGGAAAGAATGGTGGAAAACGGCGTTTTTCATCATTTTCGTTGTAATACCGGTCAAATCCAGCCTGGCGGATTGGAATTGGGTGCCCACCGGCTCGATGAACCCCACGATTCTCGAAGGCGATCTCGTCTATGTCGATAAGGCTGCCTATGACCTCAGAATCCCCCTTACGATGCATCGCCTGGCCAAATGGGCGGACCCGCAACGCGGCGATATTGTAATCTGCTTTTCTCCCGATGACGGCACACGCCTGGTCAAACGAGTCGTTGCCCTGCCGGGCGAAACGGTCGAGATGCGAAAAAACGTACTTTTCATAGACGGCCAGCCCGTTTCTTACTCAGAAATCGACTCCGAATACAAAGAAGACCTCCCTTCAAGGCTCACCAGCCGTACTATTCTGGCCACAGAGAAGCTGCAAGGCCATGAACACGCCGTGATGAGCGTCCCTTCAATCCCCGCAATGCGGGATTTCGGGCCCGTTACAATCCCGGAGGAAAGCTACTTTGTAATGGGCGACAACCGCGATAACAGCAGGGATTCGCGGTATTTCGGCTTCGTGGGTAGAAACGAAATCGTCGGCAAGGCAAAGCGAGTTCTCGTCTCGCTCGACATAACCGACAAGTACCAGCCCCGGCTGGCCAGATTCCTCTCTCCCCTCGATTAGGCCGCAGCAGCCCACAAGCGATTTCCAGCGAGAATCGCTCCCACATCATGCCCCGGCGGCAAATAGATGATGACAAGTCGCTGAGAAACTGGTAAAAATACTCGGTTTTTCAGGGAATGACCTTTGAATCAGGAAGATTACCGAAAACTCGTTTCGGGGCATAAAAAAGGTCCGGCAGCGGCGGTCCTGCGTTTTCTTCTGGGGATTGCAGGTTCGGCATATTCGCTCGCCGTCAGGTTGCGGAATCTCTGTTACGATACAGCCCTTTTCAAGGCCCACCGCCCCGGCGCGCCTGTCATCAGTGTCGGGAACATTACAGCCGGGGGCACAGGCAAGACGCCGCTAGTGGTCTGGCTTTGTAACGAGATTACTCGCAATTCGAGTGCGAAGACCAGCGATTGCCGATGCGCTATTCTTACCCGCGGCTACAAGACCGCCGGCTGTCCCTTACTCGACGAGCCGGCCTTGCTGGCTCAGAACTGCCCGAATGCAAAGGTAGTAGTCAATCCAAACCGGGTGGTCGGAGCCGCAGAGGCCATCGCCTTCGGCGCAGAAGTGCTTGTAATGGACGACGGCTTCCAGCACCGTCGATTAGCCAGGGATCTGGATATCGTTGCGATTGACGCCACAATACCTTTCGGCTACGGCAAGATGCTGCCTGCCGGGCTGCTCCGAGAGCCGCTGAACGCAATTGGACGAGCCTCAGCGGTAGTGATCACACGGACCGACCAGGCAACCGAAGCCGAATTAGCTCGGATTGAGCAGAAAATCCGAGCAGTCAAACCCGATATGCTTATTGCAAGGTCGATACACGCACCTGTGCACGTGATATCTGCAAACGGCAGCCGAATCAATCTCGAAGCAATCAAAGGCAAAGGCGTATTCGCATTCTGCGGAATCGGCAATCCAGGGGCCTTTTTCAAGACAATCAAGAGCATCGGGGCCAATGTTGTCGGCTCGAAGGCCTTCGATGATCACCATTACTATACCGACGATTGTTTGGCGGAAATCTCTACTCAGGCCGAACACTGTAGGGCCGATCTTGTGCTGACAACGCAGAAGGACTGGACTAAAATCGCTCCGCTGCTATCAGGCAGGAAAGACCCTGAATTCGCATTCCTGGCGATTGAAATGCGGTTCCTGAACGGTCAGGCACAATTAAGAAGCTTGATTGAACAGGCTTTAGGTGATAGAATCCCGGCGACGTAAGAGTGCAAAAAGCAAAGGCAAGAGACAGCAGAGAACTTTTAATGCATGAGAACCTCCTGAAAACCGTTATGGGCCTCGGCTCGCCAAAGGTATTGCTCGTCGGCGACTTTATGGTCGATACCTATGTTTATGGAGATGCCCTGCGGATAAGCCCCGAGGCGCCGGTTCCCGTACTGCGTGTTACTGATACCGAACAGCGATGCGGCGGCGCCGGTTCCGTGGCGACCGACCTGGCCGCACTGGGCGCCTTGCCCGTCTGTCTTGGCGTCATCGGATGCGACGCCAACAGCGAGGTTCTGATTAACGATCTGGCGAATATAGACGCCGATACCGACAGTCTGATCAAGACGCCGGATCGACCTACTACAAGCAAGGAAAGACTCATCGGCCTTGCACAGCATCGGCATCGCCAGCAGCTCATGAGAATCGACCGCGAATCAACCGAACCGCTCGGCAGCGAACTCTGCCGGCAAGTCCTGACTGCCTACCGCGAGAGGCTCGACGATGTCGATATAGTCTGTCTGCAGGATTACAACAAGGGGCTGCTCACCGATTCACTCTGCGCCGAGATGATAGAACTGGCTGCCAGAGCGAAGAAGAAGGTTCTGGTTGACCCGGCCATGAATGCCGATTACTCGAAGTATACCGGCGCCACCGTTATCACTCCCAATCGTAAGGAAGCCTCGGCAGCCGTCGGTTTTGATATAGAAACTATCGAATCCGCAAAGAAAGCTGCCGAGACGCTGCTCGAAAGACTGAAGCTCGATGCCGTCGTCATAACATTGGATAAAGAAGGCGCATATCTGAAAACATCGCAAATAAGTCAACTCGTGCCGACCCGGCCTCGCAGCGTCTATGACGTCACCGGTGCCGGCGACATGGTGCTTGCGACTCTCGCGACGGCCGTTGCAGGCGGCTGTGATTACGAAACCGCCGTGCAGCTCTCAAACATTGCCGGCGGAATCGAAGTCGAAAAATTCGGCGCCGCAACGGTGACTGTCGGTGAGATAGTAAGCGAGATACGCAGTGAAGACCGCAGCAACGCAGGCAAATTGCGGACGCTCGACACCCTGCTGGACGAACTAAGCCGCCATAGAAGGAAGAACCAGACTGTAGTCTTCACAAACGGCTGCTTCGACGTTGTCCACAGGGGACACATCGAATATCTCAAGTTCACAAAACAGCAAGGCGATATTGTGGTGGTCGGTCTGAACTCCGACAGTTCCGTACGAAAAATCAAAGGGCCGGATCGACCTATCAATAACGAGCATGACCGCGCAGAAGTGGTAGCGGCTCTTGAAAGCGTTGACTACATAACGATCTTCGACGAACCGACCCCGATAAATCTCATCGAAAAGGTCCGGCCTGATGTTCTCGTAAAAGGCGAGGACTGGGCCGACAAAGGGGTAGTCGGCAGAGAGTTTGTCGAGGCCAACGGAGGTAAAGTCGTTCTTGCGCCGCTGCTCAAAGGAAAAAGCTCCACTGCAACAATCGAGAAAATCAAATCTTTACAGGCTAAAACCTGATGGATGAAACTACCGCAAAAACCGTTTATGAGACCATAGACGCTCATGAACATTTATTGCCGCAACTGCGAGACAGCGCCGAGAAAATCGCCGGTGCCGCGGAGATGATCATAGAATCTCTGGAAAAAGGCGGAATGGTTTATATCTGCGGCAACGGAGGCTCTGCCGCCGATGCACAACACATAGCCGGCGAATTTGTCGGCAGGTTCATGCGCGAACGAAAAGCCTTGCCGGCAGTAGCTCTTTCCACAGATACTTCAATACTCACCTGTCTGGCCAACGATTACGATTTTGACAAGGTCTTTGAGCGCCAAGTTGAGGCGTTTGTGAAGGAAGGCGATGTTCTGTGGGCGTTCTCGACCAGCGGGACATCGGCGAACATCATCGCCGCCGCCGAGTTAGCCGCAGATAAAGGTGCTCGTATCCTCGCCTTCACCGGCAAGCTCGACACCAGACTCGAACACCTCGCCGACATTTGCCTGTGCGCCGGGAGCGAATCGACAGCCCGCAGCCAGGAGATTCATCAACTGGCCTATCATATTATTTGCGACCTCGTTGAGATGAACTTCGCTGACGATTAGGCACCGCAGGGATTGGAGAAAAATGTCCAACAAAGCGATATTCCTGGATCGTGACGACACATTGATAGAAGACCCCGGCTATCTTAGCGATCCGGCACAGGTCAAACTCCTGGGCGGCGTGCCAAAGGCGCTGACTGCATTGAAAAGCATGGGTTATAAGCTCGTCCTCGTCACCAATCAGTCCGCCGTCGCTCGCGGGATCATCACCGAGAAAGTGCTTGCCAAAATACACGACCGGCTCGAGCACTTGCTCGCCGAGGAAAACGCCGGCCTCGATGCAATCTATTATTGTCCCTATCACCCGGAAGGCAGCGTGCCGAAATTCCGCAAGGAAAGCAACTGCCGAAAGCCGAATCCGGGGATGCTCCTAATGGCCGCAGACGAATTGGATATCGATCTGAGCGAGTCCTGGATGATCGGCAATGCCGCCCACGACGTTGAAGCAGGTCTGCGGGCGGGCTGCAAAACGATATTGATTGATCTGCCTTCACGTCAAAAACAATCCGGTCCGAACGACCCTGTTCCCCATTACAAGGCTGTTAATGTCGTCGAAGCGGTAAATGTCATAAAGAAATACTTGCGCCGGGGCGATAACGCCACGCCAATCGCCCAGACCGAACCCGCCGAAGAAGCCGAACCGGCGTCGGAGCCAATCACACAAGATCCCGAGCCTATCGTACAACAGTCCGAAGCGGAAGCGGTCCGGCAAGAAGTAGAACCGGCAGAACAAGAGCCCCAACGCGCCAAGGGTAACAGCGAACCAGCTATAGAGGAGCCTGAGCCGACCACAGAAACCAACCGGAAGACATCAACGCAAATCAAGCCCAAAAGACCAACTGCCCCACGGGAAGATCACACCGAGACTACACAAGAGTTGCTGGCCAAAATTCTCGACCAGATGAAATCTACGCACCGAAGGGAAATGTTCGACGAATTTTCAATAATGAGGTTCGCAGCCGGTGTCGTGCAGGGGCTGGTTATGCTCTGCCTGCTCATTACTATATACCTTCTGATGAAACCCGGCAGGCAGGATACATCCGTACTCATCGCCCTCGGATTCGCCACAGTCCTCCAGCTCATGTCACTTACGTTTTATGCGATGCAGGACCGTAAGTAGGGCTTGTGCGCCAAGTTCAGCCTCCAAAGCGAGACAGTACACCTGATGCAGGATTCTAAGAACAACATTCTGGTTTGGCTGCCCGGCCCCATGGGTGACGCAGTTCTCTGCACGCCGGCACTGCGGGCTATTCGCAGGCACTTCAAATCATCCAAGATCACTTTTCTCGCACAACCCGTCGTCCGTCAGGTGCTCTCGCCTTGCCTGTTCAACGATGCCTGGCTCGAGTCCCGAGGCAATCCAATCGCGATGGCCTCGCAGCTCAAGGCCGGGAATTTCACACATGCTATCCTCTTGAAAAACTCCTTTGCCTCGGCACTGGCGGTCCGGCTGGCACGCATCCCGAATAGAGTCGGCTACGCCCGTCAAGGGCGAGGCCTAATGTTGACCGAGAAGCTTTACCCCCCGAAACTGCCGAACGGCAAATACAAACCCCGCTCAATGGTGGATTACTACCTCGATATAGCCGTACATCTCGGCGCCGAGACCGACGACAGATGTCTGGACTTGCAGATCGACCAGGGAAGCAGCCGAAGCCTCGACGTCAAATTGCCCGAACTGGGCAATTCCGCCGGGCGAATCATTGTCATGGTGCCCGGAGGAGCATTCGGGCCGAGCAAGTGCTGGCCCGCCGAGAACTTCGCAAGAACAGCCGACCGGCTTATTGATAAATATGAGGCAACCGTGCTTCTATCGGTAGCTCCGGACCCCACCGAGAAACAAATCGCAAAAGAGATATGCGCATTGAGCAAACGCAAACTCGTCAGCCTTGCCGAGCATCCTCTCAACCTCGGTGAATTGAAAGCCCTGTATGCCCTCGCCGACCTCGTCATTACGAATGACACCGGCCCGCGACACATAGCCATCGCGCTCAAGCGAAAACTCATTACCCTCTTCGGCCCCAACGACCCGGCCTGGACCGAGACCGGTTACGAAAACGAAATTCAAATAGTCGGCAATGTCCCCTGTGCTCCCTGCGCTAAACCACGCTGCGGCGAATCCGAGCATTTCTGCATGAAGTCGGTCACGGTTGAGATGGTCTGTGATGCAGCCCAGGAACTTCTGGCAGACAGTCGCAGCAGAGCGAAGATCTTCGCTCTGCCTTGGCTTAAAGAGATTTCGGATTCCTTCTCCGTTGATCCTGACTACGAATCAGCACTCGCAGAACTCGGCTTGACCTCAATTGATGATGTTTTCTGCTTCGAAAAAGCTGAGAGCCTGACTAAGAATAACCTCGCCGCATTTCGCAGCAGGCTTCAATTTGAAATCCGGCTGCCCCAATCTCAAGCTAATACCACCGTGTTCTTAAAACGCTACGACAAACCTCCGATACTCACACAATTGAAAAACTGGATATCGCATCGCCGGCGGAAAAGCTGCGCTTCGTGCGAGTTTGAGCCGATGCACCGCCTGCCTCTCGCAGGCATAGCTACTCCTAAAGCCGTTGCTTACGGTGAGCAATGGAACGGCATTTTCGAGAAAAGAAGCTTTATAGTAACCGAGAAGATATCCGATGCAGAGGCTCTGGAGAGAAGACTGCCCCACTGCTTCGAGGCGCCGCGGTCGCCGCAGAATCTGAAGATGCGAAGGAAATTCATCGAGCAGTTGGCGGGCTTTGTTAGGAGATTCCATCAGACAGGCTGCCGGCATCGAGACCTCTATCTGTCCCACATATTTTGCAGCGATGACGGCACGCTACACCTTATAGACCTCGCACGCGTTTTCAAACCTGTGGTACTGCGCCGACGTTTTCAGATCAAGGATATCGCCCAGATCCACTATTCCGCTCCCGCTGAATTCTTCTCCGCCTCGGACCGACTCCGCTTCTACATCGGCTATACCGGCAGGAAAAGGCTTACAACAAAAGACAAAGCCTTTATTCGAAAGGCCCTCGCCAAGGCAAATCGAATGGCCGCACACGATAGAAAGCACGGCAGGGGCGTACCGTTTGCCGGTTGAGGAAACTGGAGTTATAATACAAGCGATGAGTCGAAAAGTCGCAATTGTAATAGAACGTACCGACATCAACCTCGGCGGAGCGGAACGCTCGGTATTTGAACTTTCCGCCGCACTGGCGGTTCGCGGCCTCGATGTGAGTGTACTCGCTGCAAAAGGTCAGACAAAGGTCAGGAATACTCATATTCTCTTTCACGATTCAACGCAAAAACGCACTCCGCTTCATGTATTTCGCCGGGCTCTAAAACAGCATATTGCTGAGAACCGATACGACATAATCCACAGTGTCCTGCCCTTCGACTTTGCCGACGTCTATCAGCCCAGGGGCGGAACATACGCCGAAGCAATACTCCGCAACGCCGCCAGTTATCAGAACAAACCCCTCGAATGGTTCAAGCAATTCGCATCTTTCACAAACCTGCGGCGAACGGCTCTCCTGCATGCCGAGCGAATGCTCTGCGCCGGGGCTAACGGTCCCGTCATCGCAGCCTTGTCGCAGTACGTTGCCGAACAACTCGAACACCACTACCGCACCGACCCACAACGAATTGCACTCATCCCCAACGGGGTAAAGATAAATACGAAGATCGACCATCAACAAGCCGATGCGCTGCGCACCAGGATACTGACCGAGTTCGACCTTAGAGAAGCCGACGACCCGGTCTTGTTCCTGTTCGCCGCAAACAACTTCAGATTGAAAGGACTCGCCCCCCTCATAAAGGCAATAGCCGGCCAGGAGACTCTTCCTGGCCGGCGAAAAAGCTATCTGGTAGTCGCCGGCAGCGGAAAACAGCGAACCTATCAGAGCCTTGCCGAGAAGTTCGGCGTCGCCGACCGAATCCTCTTCCTCGGACCGCTCAGGCACATCCACAACGCCCTTTCGGTCGTTGACGTTGCAGTCCTGCCGACGTTCTACGACCCGTCGAGCAGGTTCATACTCGAAGCCCTCGCCGCGGGAAAACCGGTGATAACCACCGCATTCAACGGCGCCGCGGATATGTTTGAGCACAACCGCCACGGCAAGGTCATAGACTCCCCCGATGATATCCATGCACTCGCGCAGGCACTGGAGCATTTCACTGATACCGGCAACATCGAAAATGCCGCCAGGGCAATTGTGGATGACGCTGTCGCAGAACGGATTTCTATCAGTCGGGTTGCCGATCAATTGATCGAGCTTTACGAATCCATCTTGAAAAGGAGGAACGAGACATGATGTACATGGTTCTCGCACTTGCCATAGTCGGCGCTTATTTGCTTGGCTCCATACCATTCGGCTTGCTCATTGCCAAGGCACACGGCAAAGACCTCCGCTCGATAGGCTCAGGCAACATCGGCGCGACCAACGTCTCACGAGCGCTCGGCAGGAAATGGGCATATACCTGCTTCTTCCTGGATGTGCTCAAAGGATTCATACCCACATTCGCAACGATGTTTTATGTGCGGGCGCAAAAGGATTTGTCTTACACCGAACACATTGCCGTGCTGTGGCTCTGGCTGGCGGCAGGCTGGGCCGCCGTCGTCGGGCACATCTTCCCGATATATTTGAGATTCAAGGGCGGCAGGGGAGTGTCAACGAGCTTCGGTATCGGGCTGGGAATCTGGCCCTATTACACGTTCTGTGCACTGTTCGCAATAACGATTTGGATCATCCTTGTTCTTATCTGGCGGTATGTTTCGCTCGCATCGATCGTTGCCTCGGCGATATTCCCCCTGGCGCTTACCACGGCGATAATCATAAAAGCAGACTGGCACTTCACGAACCTTTGGCCGTTGCTGATAGTGGCTGCAGGAATACCGCTGATGGTCACCATTCGCCATCGCCCGAATATAGCAAGGCTGATCCAAGGCACCGAGACGAAGATCCGAGATGGAAAGGATAGAAAAGGCTAATCGCCGCCCCGGCAGGAATCTTCCAACGACAAAGACGCGGTCAGCACCAGGGCTGATACCGCTTTGGGGCCCGTGCAAACCCTAAAAGGGCCTGTCGCCGGTCGGAATCCCCCGTTGTTCCATACGTTTTCTCATTTCCGGAAGATGCTTTCGCAGTCTTGCTCTGGTATGCGGATCGACGTATTGGAGCATCAGGTTCATGCGCTCCGGAGAAAACATAACGCCGGAATTGCCCCGGCGGGACTGCTCCAACTGGTCGATAATGGCATCGAGTTGGGCCGTCTGCTTCTCCGGCGGCAGGGCCTCGAACTCGTCTATACGCCGGTTCATCCCAACGCTGATAACCGGAAGAATGTTCGACATTACCTTTTGGCGCTGCTCTTCGGAAAGACCGGAATTCATAAGCAGGGTAAGCATCGGTGCGGGGTTGTTGCTGTCGTTGATCTGTCCCAAATACTGCTCTTTGTCGCCCTTGTCCATCTCTACGAACTTCTCGGAGGCAAGGAACTCGGCGGTCTGCTCAGCCGTCGCATCCTGCGCATCAGGCGGCCGGGAACCCGAACCGCCCGACAAGAGTACAATACAGGCTATGCCGGCCGCAACTACCACGCCCAAAACGGCAATTTTAATTCCGTTCTTCATAACCGCTACCCACTCAAATCCCCGGTATGACCGTCGCCGAACAGAAAATTGATTGCACCGGGAAGCCCGGCTTTATTGTGAAAAGGCCCGAAATCGAAAAGAACGGGGGTGTTAGCCTCGCCCCAGTGTTTGCCCAGAAAGGTGCTGTCAACACGCTTGCCCCTGAGATAGTAAGGGTATTCGTAGCTGGTGCCCTCCTCTTCGAAGTAGTTGTCTTCCCTGTCGCCGGGACAGCGCATAATCTTCTTGTTCTTCAAGTAAGGCAGCAGTACATCGGTGATACAGGGCAAATTCGGTTCCGCCGAAGGCAGTTGCGCCGCGACGGGCATCGTGTCGTTGTTCTCGCTGACGTATATCCGCATTCCCATCCCGATATTGTGCAACTGAGCCAGACACGCCGTCCGCCGGGCGTTCCTGCGAACCTTACCCATAACAGGCATAAGAATCCCTAACAGCAGGGAGATAATCGAAATCACAACAAGCAGCTCAACGAGCGTAAATCCCCCGCCTCGAAAGAAAATCTTGTTCCTGTGCCAGTCCATTGATTCGGCATAGAGCATCCGCTTGTTTCCTTCATCTTCCCAGGCGTAATCCCGGCAGCTGCGCCGCAACCTGCGTGATCCGCCGACTACGCACGCCAGGGCCGCTGCCGTTTGATTTCGCCCTTGAAAATGTCCTTGGCAATGATCACGTCCTCGACTACCTGGAAGTCGAACATACCTGCGCAGATGAAATCGGCGCCGCCCTCGTAAACAAACTTGAAGGCATCCCTGGGGTGAATGGCGCCTGCGGCCATCACCTTGAACGCGATCCACGGCTCTTCAAGCCCCTTCATATACTCGATTGTATCCTGAGGCGTTCGCGACCAGATATTATCGTGCTCCGGCTCGACGCCAGCCGACCAGTAATCGTGGCGGTGAAGCGTCTTGACCCAAAAATCGGGCTTGACTCCGGCCTTGACGCACGCCTTGACCGTCTCTAACTTGTGCGCCCCCATCCCTGCGGGCACGCCCTGCTTCTTTGCGAATTCGACGGCCTCGCCGAGCAGCTCGGCCTGGCCCTTATCGACTGCCGAATCGGCCAGCCCGCCCTGGACGTAAACCGCATGCGCCCCGCTATCGACCGAGCGTTTGATGCCGGTTTCGATGTCCGGCCCGGAAGCGCAGTCCGAGAACCACTGAATCTTGCCGCCGCGTTCGTTCCAGTACTTGTTCATTACGCGGTCGGATACCGGGTTGGTCAGAATCGTATTGATCCCTCGCTCCTCGGCCAACTCCAGGGTCTCGAACACTTTCTCGTCCGTATGGTATGCCTTCACCAGTGTCGAGACGTACATCAGGTCCCTGCTGTGCGCCCAGCCGCCTATGAGGTTGCCCCCGCAGAAAAGCCTGCTGACTTTGAGGTTCTTGATCTTGCCCAAAGGCAGCCCGCCCTCGCTCGAGCCGCCCCCGTTCTGGGAAGGCCTTTTGGCAGAGCCCTGGGCCAATTTTGCTAAGAGGTTCCGCTCCTCGAAGCTGGCCATACCCAGGCCGATTCCCGCAGAAGCCGCAACTGTCTTTTTCAGAAATCCCCGCCGATCAACTTCTTTACCCGCCATAACAGCCACCTTTCAAATATTGCGCGGTTAATCCAAACCATTAAACCTGCCCCGGATTATAACGAATCTCAGCCAAAACCGCAAGGGCCATTCCATTTATGAAGGAACGGGTAATGACTGTTTTAACAGATTTCTCGGCTGCGCTCGAAATGACACGTGAACTGCGCTTCCCCAGGGACAGGTCGAAATAACAGATTCACGGCGCTTCCTCAGAGGCAGGTCGAAACGCCGAATAGGCTCAGTCCAGTATCTTCCGTCACCCCAAGCGAAACTACACCGTCACCCCGAGCGCAGCCGAGGGGTCTATTCGAATCTCCCCGCGAAGCGGCTCAATGTTACACCGTCACCCCAAGCGAAACTACACCGTCACCCCGAGCGCAGCCGAGGGGTCTATTCGAATCTCCCCGCGAAGCGGCTCAATACAAATCAATCATACCATTCCTCACTAAGGTCGTTCCAGCCGGGATTCAATGAATCTATAAGCTTCACTTTCTTTTCACGCCTCCACGCCTTAATCTGCTTCTCCCGCCGAATCGCTGAAAGTGCATCGCCGAAGACCTCAACGTAAAGCAGTCGATCTATGCTGTACTTGTCCGTAAATCCCGGGACCAGATGCTTTTTGTGCTGATCGATTCTTTTTCTTATGTTGTTCGTCACGCCTATATATAATGTGCCTGAGATGCTCACCATAATATACACGTGGTAATTCTTCATAAAACCATTGTAACTGTTCTACTTCGTCTGTGAAGGAACGGATAATGGCTGTTTTAACAGATTTCTCGGCTGCGCTCCCTCAGGGACAGGTCGAAATGACGAATAGGCCCCTGAGGCAGTCCAGTACCTTCCGTCACCCCGAGCGCAGCTACACCGTCACCCCGAGCGACGCCTGCCCCTTAGGAGTCGAGGGGTCTATTCAAACCTCCCCCGCAGCGATTCAAATCCGCAAGGGCGTCACGGCCCGCGAAAGATTTTCCCAGACTACTTGCAAATTGTCAAATTACCCCTATACTTAAGCCTCATGGGAAAGAAAGCTAAACCAAGCTCGAAGAAGAAGCCAAAGGCCTCGAAACCGTCTTCGTTAGTGGATACCCGTGTCATTTATTGCGGGGACAATCTCGACCAGCTCAAGAAACTCCCCGACAACTGCGTGGACCTGATCTATATCGACCCGCCTTTCAACTCCAACCGCAACTACGAGGTCTTCTGGGGCGAGACGAGGGAAAAACGCTCATTCGAGGACCGCCACGCCTCCACTCAGGCATATATCGACTTCATGCGCCCCCGATGCGTCGAACTCCACCGCGTCCTCAAAAAGACCGGCTCATTTTACTACCACTGCGACTGGCACGCCTCACACTACGTCAAGGTCATGCTCGACCAGATCTTTGGCGAGAACCAGTTTCAGAACGAAATAATTTGGCAGCGCACTACCGCTGGAAAACCGATCTATAGAAATTTACCGAAGAATGCGGATTCAATTTTGTGGTTTACTAAATCGAATCAGTATATTTTCACGCCGATAATGCAACCTCTAACGGAGGATGATAAAGCCACATTTGCTTCTGATGACGGAGACGGCAGGGGGCCATACAACACTCAGCCTATTATCAATCCTGGTGACCGACCGAACCTGAAATATACATATACGGATCTAAAGGGAAGAAAATGGCCTTCTCCAAAAACAGGATGGAGATTCAGTGAAGAGAGAATGAGGCAAGCTGAATCTGAAAACCGCCTTGTATTCGGTCAAAAGACAATACGCGAGAAATATTATTTGAGCGAGCGGGAGGCCAAGGGAAAGCAACTTTCTAATATCTGGACAGACATACCGATCGTAAGCGGAGAAGAAAAGCTTGGCTATCCAACACAAAAACCACTTGCGTTGCTTGATAGGATTATCAAGGCGAGCAGCAATGAGAATGATATTGTTCTCGACGCCTTCTGCGGGTGCGGGACGGCGCTGGTTGCGGCAGAGAATCTCGGCAGGCAGTGGATAGGGATCGATGTATCTCCGACGGCCTGCAAGGTGATGGCAAAGCGTCTGCGCGATGTCTGCAAGATGCGGCAGGATGAGGCCCTCTGGCGAGCCGGTCGCGGGTTCATCGTCCGCGACCTGCCGTGGACCAAGGAGAAGCTTCGCGAGATACCGCCCTTCGAATTCGAGAACTGGGCTGTTTACTCGCTGGGAGGCATACCCAACAAGACTAAGGTAGGCGATATGGGAATCGACGGGCGGATCTTCCTGGTCTCGGCCACCCCGAAGAAGAAAGAGGGCCACCTCGACTTCATGGACGACTGGTATCCCATTCAGGTCAAGCAGAAGGACAAGGTCGGCAGGCCCGATATCGACGCCTTCGAGGCCGTAATGATGCGCGAGGACCGCAGGAAGGGCTTTTTCGTCTCGTTCGGCTATTCAGCCGATGCGACCCGTGAGATCGGGGCATTCTTCAAGCGGACCGGTAAGACGATAATCGCCCTGACGGTCAAAGAGATACTGGATGAGCAGATCGCCATGAAGCTGGCCTGATCGGCTTTTTCCCCCTCGAAATCCTCAAAACCGCCTTTTTGGCCCGGAAACGGCGTTTTGGTCGTTTACTCCGTGGCGGAGTAAGGTTCCTCCGTGGCTGGGAAGGCTTCCTCCGAGCCAAAGCAAGCGTGATCTGTGGCAAAGCAAGGTTCACCTGAGGCAGGTGAAGCTTGCTCTATGGCAAAGTAAGCGTGATTCGTGGCAGGTAAAGCGTGATCTGTGACGGGTAAAGCGTGATCTGAGGCAGATGAAGCGTGATCTGTGACGGATTAACCAACGAAAAAGGGCCGTAAGGATCAAACTCACGGCCCTTTGTATTCGTCGGCAGAGGTCTTATGTCCCATTGGAAATCTTATATCTTACGTCTTAGGTGCGTTTTGCCCAAACCCTAAGCACTAAGCACGAAATCCTGAACAAGTTCTAAATAACCAAAATTCAAACGGCGAAAACTGTTCTGACTATGTCAGAATAGGGCTTCCTGGTTTGGATATTAGTATTTTGAATTTGTTTCGTATCTAGATATTCGGATTTCGTATCTGGGCATCAAGCCCTTTGTTCTTAATACTCTCGATCCTTAACGATTCCCGGCTGTGGGACGGGGTATCTGCCCTTTGCATCCGCGACGAGCGGAGCGGGGCCGTTCTCATCGGCCTTATCCAGGCCGGGCGCCATTTCATGGTCGCTGTTGAGGATCTGGTCGTATGTAATCTCCTGGCCGGTGTGGGCGGCCATGCGGCCCATGCTCGTAACAAGGCTGGTGCGTGTGCCGCGCTCGGCCTCGTTGTAGGGCTTGTCGTTGCGGATGGCATAGACAAGGTCGTTCCACTCGTTCTGGTACGGGTTGCGCTCGTCCGGCGGGACATCGGATTCCCATACGCGATTGGACTTCTCCGGCGTCTGGCCGCTGTGAATGCTCGATGGCAGGCCGCAGTCGCCGCTCTTGGAGGCGATGGCCATGCCCTTGCTACCGTGGACGGCGCTGGAGTAAATCTGCTTGCAGCCGTCCATGCAGCGTCCGTCCAGGAAGAACTTGCTGCCGTCGGGATAGGTGTATTCGACCGAATACGTATCGAAGTTCTGGTCAACGTAGCCGACGCCGTCGGAATTGGTCTTGAAATGCCTGCCTCCGAGGGCCTGGGCCTTGACGGGCCAGGCGTCCTTCATCCAGCAGAGGTGATCGACGATGTGGATGTAGAAGTCGCTGTAGTTGCCGCCGCTGGCCCAGATGAAGCTGTGGAACCGCTGGACCTGGTAGAGCATCTCGCTGATGCCGTCGGGCTTGGGCAGCGATGCGAAGAAGCCTACCGGCCCGTGCATGCGGTAGCCGCGCTGCAGGATGGTATCGCCGATCTGGCCGTCCTTGATGCGCTTGTACAGTTCCTCCAGGGCCCTGCTGTGGCGCGACATCAGGCCCACGCCGACCTTCATATTCTTCGCGGTCGCCTCTTCCGCCAGCTTGAACATCCGTCGGCTCGTCGGGCCATCGACCGTGACGGGCTTTTCCATAAATACGTTCAGCCCCTTCTTGACCGCGTAGGTGAAATGGACCCATCGAAACGCCGGCGGCGTTGCGAAGATTGCCACATCCCCCGGCCCGAGGCAGTCCATGGCCTTTTTGTAGGCGTCGAACCCGATGAACTTGCGGTCGCCGGGGACATCGACCTTGTCGCCGTGCATTTTCTTGAGGTTGTCGTAGCTGCTCTTGAGCCGATGCTCGAAGACGTCGCCCATGGCCACCAGCTTCATCGGCCCGTACTTGACCGAAAGCGCATCGGAGGCTGCTCCCGAGCCGCGCCCGCCGCAGCCTATCAGGGCGACCTTGATTGTGTTATTCTGCCCGGCGTACATCCGCGGGCCCGCCGCGGCGATAAACGCCGACGCAGCAGCGATACGGCCGCTGCCCTTGAGAAACTCACGACGCGATGTGTTTGTGTTGATAATGTTGCTCATAGAAGTTTTTCCTCCTTACTGAACGCAATAAGAGTTAAAAATGCATTTCTTCGGCGGCAAATAATGCCGGTTTCTTTCTCGGCCCGAATACAATCCGGACCCGACTGATAAACCCAAATATAACCACCGGCAAAACAGAATACAAGGGCGTTTTTTCCGCACTTCAAGAAGGCTCATCACCCGCTCCAGGCCGCCGTGCTGTGCGTTCTCTATGCTCTCCAGGGTCTCTGACGGTTTGTATTAGCCTTGACGACGTCCCTGGCAATAATGGCGTCCTCGCGGACCTGGAAATCGAACATGCCGGCGCAGATGAAATCGGCGCCGTTCTCGAAGGCGTACTTGAAGCCTTCTCGTGGGTGTATGGCCCCGGCCGCCAGGGTCTTGAATGCGATCCAGGGCCTGGTCACCGTCTTCATGAACTCGATCGTCTTTTCCGGGTTGACTGCCCAGATGTTGTCGTGGTCGTAGGCGCTGCCGCTATCGACATTGAATTCGACCCTCTGCTCTTTTGGCGTTGCGGACCAGTAGTTGCCGTGGTGCAGCGTCTTCATATAGAAGTCGGCCTCTATCCCTGCTTTCTCGACGGCAATCGGCACCTCCACAGAATGCCCGCCGATTCCGGCGATGAGGCCCTGCCGCTTGGTAAATTCCACGGCCTTGCCAAGCAGATCGACTCGCCCGCCCTTTACGAAGCTGTCGCCCACGCCTCCCTGCACGTAGGCGCCTGCCGCGCCGCCGTCAACGGCCCGCTTGATGTCGCTCGTCAGGTCGTTGACCTTCGGGTGAACCTGCGCGATCCATTTGATTTGCCCGCCCCTCTCCTTCCAGTATTTGCTGAGATACCCGGACGACGAGCCGATTATAGTGTTGACGCCGTTTTCCTCGCATATCTCGAGCGTCTCCATTATCTTTTCCTGCGTGCTGTACGCCTTGAACAGCCCGCGCAGGTACTGCAGGTCTCTGCTGTGAGACCAGCCGCTGAACTGATTTTCGCCTATTATCAGCCTGCCGATCTCCACGCCGCCGATCTTGCCCGTCGGCACAAGTCTCTCAGCCATACCTGCCGCTCCTTTCCTTGCCGAATGCTATGCCCGCCAGGGCCTCTGCCTGTTCAGCGTATCCTTTAGCAGATTCTTTGCGATGATCGCGTCCTCGCGGACCTGGAAATCGAACATGCCCACGCAGGCGAAGTCGGCGCCGTTTTCGAATATGTACTTGAATCCATCCCGCGGATGAATCGCGCCGGCCGCCAGGACCTTGTACGCAATCCAAGGCTTGGTCACCGTTTTCATGTATTCTGCCGTCTTCTCCGGATACTTATCCCAGTAGTTGTCAACCCCGTAGTTGTCGATGACGTCTTTGGTCTGATCAGGCGTTCGGCCCGACCAATAATCAGGCCGATGAAAAGTCTTCAGGTAGAAATCAGTGTCCAGGCCGGCCTTTTCGCACTCAACCACAGTGCCGAGGTTATGCCCCGCAACCCCGGCAACGACGCCCTGGCTCTTGATAAAATCAACTACCTTGCCCACCAGATCAACTCGCCCCGCACGAGACCACTGGTCCCCCACGTTGCCGATTACATAAGCCCCGCAAGCCCCGCTGTCGATGGCCCGCTTGGCGTCCGCGGTGGGGTCGTCCTGCTGGGGCACACACTGGCAGAACCATTGAATCTTCCCGCCTCGCTCGTCCCAGTACTTCTTGAGCAAAGCCGCTGAGCCGGAACCCGTCGTAATCGTATTGATCCCGTTTTCTTCGCATATTTCGAGCGTCTCGATTATCTTCTCGTCGGTGAAGTAATGCTTCAGTAGAGGAGAAACATAAATCAGGTCTCGGCTGTGCGCCCATCCGCCGATCAGATTGCCGCCGCAGATTATCCTGCTTACGGTAAGATTTCCGATCTTGCCTGTCGGAACTCCCTTAACCGAATCCCCTCCCCCATTTTTTGCCTTACCATGAGCCGCCATCAAGGCCTTCTCTTCGAAACTCAAACCCGACCCGACGACCGCTGAGGCAACGACTGTCTTCTTGAAAAACTCCCGACGATTGATTCCCTTTGACATTGAAGCCCCTTACATTCGGTTCGCACACATCCGGCAAGGTCTTACATATCCTCACCGGCTGAGAACAAGCCTATCATAATCGGCCCAATTTGTCAATCAAGCAGGACCGAATGTGCAGGTCTGTCTCTGCAGAAAAGAAAACGGCGGTAGCACAGGGCTTACCGCCGTTTTGCAGACCCGCGTTAAAGCGGAATCATTTTGTCGTTCAGCTTACTTCTTTCTCTGCCCCTTTCCACTCACCCCAGTTTCACAGCCGGCTTCAACACCCGGCATTAGCCTGTTTTTCCTCGGCTTGGCTTCTATAGTTAATACGACCACACCACCCCACCGTTCATATCATTTTCAACCAAACGGCAAATACCGCACTGGGCTGCCGCCCGGCCGCTTCAGACTGTGCATGCTCACGACACCCCAAAGCGTCTTTGACGCTTCAATGCAGTCTATCTCCGCGGTCCGGGCAATCCACCCTGCCGGCCGGAAGCTCTGCTGAATCCCCGGTTTCATGCCTGAATCTTAGATGATACTATATTTTGAACCGTTTATTTGCATTACGCCCGGCAACAAGTATAATGTTCACCGGTTGAACCGTAACGACCTGGACCGGCAAATTACAGCAGGAAAAGACTTATGCCAAGACAAACGACAATACTGACAGCACTGGCGGCCGGAGCACTTCTAACCGCCTTTTCAACAGTCAACGCCGACGTCTGGAGACTCGACCAGGATGAAGACTGGAGGGCAATCTCACCGCAGGACAAATTCCTCGTTGCGGTCTCGGATGTCAAGAAACTCGTTAATACCGGCAAGACAGAAGACGCCCGAAGGGCGTACGAGCAACTCAAGAAAGACTTTCCCGCTCTCGCAGATAAAGACCTCGACGCGTTCATCGATGCCGAAATCCTTTTTTCACAGGGATCGTTCACAAAGGCATACAGAGCATACGAGAAGATTATGAGGGACCAGCCGCAAACCAGGCTTCGCCCCGCAGTGCTGGACCGGCAGTTCGCAATAGGAACAGCATACCTCGGAGGACAACAGAAAGTCGTCCTGCGTATCGTGAAGCTCAAAGGCGACGCAGAAGGCGTCAAGATTATGGAAAAGATCACCGACCGCGCAGGTATAGATTCCATTTTAGGCCTCAGGGCCGCGATAGCCGTGGCGCAAAACTACAACAAGCGGCAAATGTTCGCCGATGAATACCTCAAATGGTGGGAGATTTCGCTTCAATACAAGACCGGCCGAGTGGCAAAAGACGCACTGCTCGGAATGGCAAAATCAAAACACGCGATATACAATAAACAACCTCCGGAGAGAAGGCCTTTCTACGACGCCGCCAACCTGAAAACCGCACGAACATATTACCAGAAGTTTACGGCTTTATATCCAGAAGACGCCGACGAACTCGGCATCGCCGAGACAATCAATCTTATCACCGAGCAACTCGCCGAAAAGCAACTCACAATCGCAAAGTATTACGACAGGACGGGAAAAACCCAATCCGCAAATCTCTATTATGACATGGTCACCAAGGACTACCCCGGAACGCAGGCCGCTCAAGAGGCCAACCAGTCGAGAATTGGCAATATTGATCTCTGAAAGAACAAGAAATGAAAACAGCCGAGAATACTAACGAGTATCCGCTACGTTTCATACGCATTGTCGTACTTATCGCAGCCGTCACTTTCTGTCTGGCCTTGTCCGGATGCGGAATGTTCGGCTATTCCGACGATTCTCTGTTCCCCAGGGATGTCGCCACCGTACGTCTGGAAATGTTCGAGAATCAAACCTTCAGGAGAGGCACCGAATACGAGCTCTCCGATGCACTGGCTAAGAGAATCGAAGCGGATACGCCATACAAGATAGTAACCAGTGACCACAGGGCCGATACCGTCATCAGCGGCAGAATCACGAATATCAGCGAGTCAGGATTGAGCGTCGAGAGAGAACTCGGAGGAATTCTCGAAAGGGAAGTAGAAGTTCAAGCCGTCGTAAACTGGAAGAACCTCAAGACCGGGCAATACCTTGTAGAAAATAAGACTGTAAAGGCCGCAGCAAGCTACACCAGCTATCAGAATCAGGACTTCAAGTACGCCTCGGCGCTCGCTGCGAACAAACTGGCCGAGAAGATCATAGAACTAATGGAAACCGAATGGTAAATACGCAGGCTGATGATTCCCTCGTAGAGCCTAATACGATATACCAAGAGATACATTATGACAGATGATAAAAGCAGGAAAACCCCACCGCCCGGAAACTCGCAGAACAGACCCGGCAGGAAACCGCCCCTTCCAACATATAGGAGAGGGCCATTCACATGGCTGATAATCGTCCTGCTCGTTTTCACAGGATACCTGATTGTCCAGGAAACAAGGGGCATACAAAAAATCAGATGGGATGAATTTGTCAGCCATGTCGAGAACAAGCATATTAAAACCGTAACAATAAAGGACGCCGCAATATCCGGCGAATTCAACCAGGCATATCTCGATGAGCAGGAAGGCTCGGCAAAGCCTGCCTTTTCCGTTGACTACAAGTCCGAGATAGACAAGGACTGGCTGACCGAACTCCGCAAGCAGATGATAGCAGACGGTGTCGAGATAGAGGCCGCTCCGACCCGATTATGGCCCTATATGCTGATGAATTGGCTGCTGCCCCTGATAATACTCATCGCCGTTTTCTATTTTCTCTTCGCAAGAAACATGCGGGGAGGAGCGGGCGGCATGCTTATGTCATTCGGACGAAGCAAGCACAGAATCCACAGCAAGGACCGCGCAAAGGTAACCTTTCAGGACGTCGCAGGGGTCGAGGAAGCCAAAGATGAACTCGCTGAGATTATTGAGTTCCTCAAAAAGCCCAAGAAATTCCAGAGACTTGGCGGACGTATCCCGAGAGGAGTCCTGCTCGTGGGCCCCCCAGGCTGCGGAAAAACACTGCTCGCCAAGGCAATCGCAGGAGAAGCCGACGTCCCGTTCTTCAGCATTTCCGGAAGTGATTTCGTCGAGATGTTCGTCGGAGTCGGAGCTTCGAGAGTAAGAGACCTCTTCAAGCAGGCCAAGGACAATTCGCCCTGCATCATATTCCTCGACGAAGTCGATGCTATCGGCAGGAAGAGAGGCCCCGGATTCGTCGGAGGCGGACACGACGAACGAGAGCAGACACTTAACGCAATACTTGTAGAGATGGACGGCTTCGAGACAAACGACCAGGTAATCGTAATCGCAGCGACAAACCGTGCCGACATTCTCGATCATGCACTGACAAGGCCCGGAAGATTCGACAGGCAGGTCTTTGTTCCCCTGCCCGATATAAAGGGCAGGGCCGACATACTTAAGGTTCACGCCAAGAAAGTCAAGCTATCCCCGGATGCCAACATCGAGAGACTGGCACGCGGAACACCGATGTTCAGCGGCGCCGATCTGGCGGCCATTATCAACGAAGCCGCCCTCGCCGCCACCATGGCCAATAAAGACTGCATCGAAACCGCCGACCTCGAAGAGGCACGCGACAAGGTCAGGTGGGGACGAGCAAAGAAAAGCAGAGTTCTTGACAAGAAAGAAAAGGAAATCACCGCCTACCACGAAGCCGGCCACACTCTCGTGCAGTCTCTCCTCGACGAAGCCGACCCGCTCCATAAAGTCAGTATAATACCAAGGGGCCCGATGGGGGGAGCGACTTTTGCGCTGCCGGAGAAGGACCGCACGTTGTTCACGAAAAAATACTGCATGGCCCAATTGCAGGTATGCTTCGGGGGCCGAATCGCCGAAGAGATGGTGTTCAAAGATGTTTCGAGCGGAGCCTCGTACGACATAATGCAGGCAACAAGCCTGGCGAAACAGATGGCATTGACCTGGGGAATGAGTTCAGACCTGGGCCCCATAAGATACGGTTCCGAAGCCGGGCAGAACGAGTACGCATATCCGATGCCCGGAGAAAAGGAATACTCCGAAAAAACCGCCGAGATCATCGACAAAGAGGTCAGGAAACTAATCGACGAAGCCTTCAACAACGCCAGAGAACTCATACAAACAAACAAAGACAGCCTCGACAAGATCGCAAAAGCTCTTCTGAAATATGAAACGCTGGACGCCGACGATGTCAAACTGCTTCTCGACGGAGGCGAACTCGATAAGCCTACGGTCGCAGACCTCCTCGCAGCAGAACAGGCAAAAGACGGCGAGTCGGAAGCTCAATCTCAAGAAAAAGGGAAAGACACACAGGACAGCGAGCCCGAAGATAAAGAAGCATCCGACTGAAGCCCTCTTTTCTATCATTCACTCAGCGAGGTAACTCATGACTCATAGAGTTGCTGCAATTCGTTGCGTAGCCCTGATCCTCGCAGCCGTATCCTGCACCCGAGCGCAGGATTTGAACCTGCCAGCCCCACTTGAACTGGCAAGATTCCAGCAAGAACACTCCTCTGTGCGCATCCAACCTGCTCGAATGGACCCTAACCTCGGAATCGCTCTTGTTTTCGAAGGAACCGAAGACCTTCACTATTACGCAAAGCCCGAAACGGCACCCGACCCCAGCTTGAAGCTGACTGTAAAAGCCGAATCCGAAGATTTCACTTTTGGTCCGCCCCTCTACCCCCCAGCACACAAATTCACCGACGCCGGCGGCGATACAATAGATGTATTCAGCGGCGATTTCACCGTGTTCATTCCGATAGTCGCCGTCAGGGCCCCCTCAAGAACAACCACCATCGAAAAAGGCAATGTCCAGGTCACCATATCCGGCATCGCATGCACCTCTCTTGCCTGCCTGCCGCCGTTTCAGCATGAGATTGACGCCGCAATCGACTGGGGCGACAAAAAAGCGTTTAAGGCGGTCTCTCTCGAACCAGTTGAAATCATAACGGACCCGAACAGAATTCACTCCATCTGGCTCGCCCTGCCGCTGGCATTTCTCGCAGGCCTGATTCTGAACCTAATGCCGTGCGTCTGGCCCGTCCTGCCGCTTATCGTGATGAGAATCGTAAAGCAGGCAAAAGAAACCCGCGCAAGATCAAGCAAGATGGGGGTAGTCTTCTGCCTCGGCATACTGCTGTTCTTCGCCTGTCTGGCCGGGACAAATATCATCCTTCAGGCAGTTTACAATACCGCCTTGCAATGGGGAGACCAGTTTCGCAGTCCCCTTTTTGTCGGAGGGATGTCACTGCTTCTCGTGGTTCTGGCTCTGTCGATGTTCGGGGTGCTGACACTAACCGTACCCTCGTCTCTCACGGGCAAATCAGGCTCCGGCGCCGGTTATTCCGGAGCGATTGCAACAGGCTTCCTTGCAGCCATACTCAGTACGCCCTGCGGTTTTGGAGTCCTCGCAGCCGCCTTCGGATGGGCGCAGTCCCAGCACTGGCCCCTGTCAACAGTGGCGATAATGATGATAGGACTCGGCATGGCTGCGCCGTACCTGATTTTAGCCTCAATCCCCGCCCTTCTACAAAGGCTGCCGAGACCGGGAAAATGGATGGAACTTTTCAAACAGAGTATCGGCTTTGTAATGCTGTTCATCGCAGTCAAACTGATCTCCGCCCTGCCCGAAACGCGTAAGGCCGACGTACTATACTTCGCCGTGGCTCTGGCTTTCTGCACCTGGATGTGGGGAGCATGGACGGACATTTCGACAAAACCACTTAAGAGACGCCTCGTCAAAGCCGTCGCTGTTCTGCTGGCAATCGGCGCCGCCTGGATATTTCTCGCACCTGCGCCCGCTGATTTGACGGACTGGCAGCTTTATGACCGCGCCGTGATAGCCGAGGCAAGAGCAAAGGGTAAGCCTGTTCTGATAAAGTTCACCGCCGACTGGTGCCTGAGTTGTCAAACAGCCGAGAGATTTGTATTTGCCAGGAGTGACATCGCCGACCTCATCCAACAAAAGAACGTACTTCCAATAAAAGCCGACACCACCGAAAAGAACGCCCCCGCCACTATCGACCTCGAAAAAACCTATGATGAGCAGGCCGTTCCCGTCAGCATCCTCTTCATACCAGGTCTTGAGCAGCCGGTCAGAATGCACGGCCCATTCTTCGCAAAGCAGCTCAAAGAAGCCTTAACCCGAATCAGCACCCGGGACAACCGGAACAAAAAAGGCGATAAACAATGAGACGAAAGATACCTTACATCCTGCTGGCAATATCTATCCTGCTCATTCTTGCCGGAATATGGCTCGGGGAACTGCCTCGAATAATCAAGAACGCAACGACTCTCTGTCTCGATTGCATAGGAATCGGATAACGCCATGCTCATCACCACATCGAGAAAGATAGTACAGGTTATATCAGCAACTCTGACTAATTCCTATATTGGTTCTCTGTTTACAGGGACAATATACCAGGGTCCCCTCAAAGGCTTCTGCGTCCCGGCCCTCAACTGCTACGCATGTCCCCTTGCCGTTTCCGCCTGCCCGATCGGATCTATACAGCACTTTGTCGCACACGGAGCATACCATATAACCCTCTACGCAGTCGGAATAATAACATTGGTAGGCGCAGCCGTCGGAAGAATGGCCTGCGGGTGGGTCTGCCCGTTCGGACTTCTGCAGGACCTGCTCTTCAAGGTGCCCTCTCGCAAGCTGACCCTCCCTCGGGCGTTCTCATACGGCAAATACCTCGCCCTTGTCCTGCTGGTCTTTATAATTCCGCTGATCTACAAGCAGACGTGGTTCTGCAAGCTCTGTCCCGCAGGAGGAATTGAAGGTGGGCTCCCGATGCTCGCGCTGGACCCGACCCTGAGGGACTTGATCGGCACGATGTTCACGGTGAAAATGCTCACGGTCATCCTCTTCATAGTATCGGCCATTCTTGTTAAACGCGCTTTCTGCAGGACAGCCTGCCCGCTCGGCGCCCTTTTCTCATTCTTCAACCGCGTAAGTCTTTTCAGAATCTCGGTCGATCAGGACGCATGCATCGAATGCGACAAGTGCAGGCAAGCCTGTCCAACCGATATCAAAATATACGAGAACCCGGACGATGCCGATTGCATCCGCTGCCTCGAATGCAAGCCGGCCTGTCCGGTTAACGCCATCTCGTACGGCCTGAGAAACGCAGCTTTGACACAACAGAAGGAGACATTCGAAAATGCGTAGAATAACCGGAATCGTGCTGCTGGTGATAACCACCCTGCTTGTCCTGACGCAGGGTTGTTCCAGAAAGCAGCCCAACTATGGAAAGGCCCCCGACTTCACGCTGCCGGACACGGAAGGCAATCCGGTAAGCCTCTCCGACTTCAAAGGCAAGGTCATCATCGTAGCCTTCTGGACGACATGGTGTCCGGGTTGTGTCAAGGAGATACCGCATTTCATAGAATTGAAAAACAAATACAAAGACAGCGAATTCGACATAATCGGCATCTCTCTCGATGAAGGTGGAGCAGAAGACGTCAAGCCCTTCCTGAAAACCAAACCAGTCAACTACAACATCCTCATCGGCAACACCCGTGTCTCCAACAGCTTCGATACAAAAGGGATTCTCCCGACCGTATTCGTGATCGACAAAACAGGCCAAATCCGCAGGAAGTACGTCGGATCCCGTGGAATAGCCACCTTCGAGAAAGACGTCAAAGCCTTCCTCGCCGAACCAGAAACCGCAACCAAAAGCAACGACCCGAATAAGGAAACCTGATGCCAAAAACTACCAGCCAAAAATCGACCCGGAAGAAACGGCCAAGAGTCGATAAGGCCCAGGCGGCTCAGCGGGTCAGAGACATCTGGCCGATACTCAAAAAGGCATATCCCAATGCGACAATCGCCTTGGAATTCGTCAACCCGCTCGAACTGCTGATCGCAACAATACTGTCCGCCCAGTGCACCGATAAGCGGGTAAACATCGTTACCAAGGACCTATTCAGGAAGTACAGATCGCCCCGGGACTGGATAAAGACCGACATCAACGAGATAGAGAACGATATTCGCAGCACAGGCTTCTACCGAAACAAAGCGAAAAACATCAAAGCCGCCTGCACAAAAATAGCGGAGGATTTCAGCGGTAAAGTCCCATCGACAATGGAAGAGTTGCTGACCCTGCCCGGCGTAGGCAGAAAGACCGCCAATTGCGTACTCGGAGACGCCTTCGGAATACCGGGAATAACCTGTGATACGCACGTGATACGCCTGTCCCGCAGACTAGCACTGTCCGAAAACAGCGACCCGGTAAAGTTGGAATTCGATTTAGCCGAAATAATACCTGAGAAGAACTGGACGAAGTTCAGTCATTTGCTGATTACGCACGGCAGGAATGTCTGCATTGCAAGAAAACCTAATTGTCCCGATTGCCCGATAGCAATGCACTGCCCGTCGGCAGACAACCCGCAACTTTGGTAGTACAAGGAGATACAGTTCTATGATGGAGATGCTCAGCAACCCCGTACAAGACCTGTGGCGAATATTCAGAATAATGGCCGAATTTACCGAGGGATTCGAGGAACTCGCCTCCGTAGGACCGGCTGTGTCAATCTTCGGCTCGGCAAGAACAAAACCCGACCACAAGTACTACAAGCTCGCAACACAAACCGCATCCGAACTCGCACAAGCAGGCTTCGCGATAATCACCGGCGGCGGAGGCGGAATCATGGAAGCGGCTAACAAAGGGGCCGACGACGCGGGAGGAAAGAGTATAGGCCTGAACATCGAACTTCCCATGGAGCAGGTCCCAAACGAATTCCAGAACTTCTCCCTGCATTTTCGCTACTTCTTCTGCAGAAAGGTGATGTTCCTCAAATACGCACACGGATTCGTCGTTTTCCCCGGCGGTTTCGGGACAATGGACGAGTTTTTCGAATCCCTCGTGCTGATCCAGACCCTCAAACAGGCGTCATTCCCGGTAATACTCATGGGAAGCGACTATTGGAAGGGCCTGACCGACTGGATAGAGAAGCAGATGCTCGGTGACAAGTACATCTCGCCCGAAGATCTCGACGTATATAAAATCATCGACGACCCCAGCCAGGCCGTGAAGATACTTGTGGACTTCAAGGACGGCCCGCAGCCAAGCGGGCTAAACATGCCCCCGGGTATGAAGAAGAAAAACAACATCCCCAGAGTTACGTAAAACTGCAGCGCAGATATCACTACCCACAACCAGAACCACACATCAGTGTGTGAAGTTCCCATAGAAACCAGGAACCCCCACAGATTCACCGTACTCTGCAAAAATATGTTCTGTCGAATGTCACTGTTGGAGGAGACTATAGTGCCTGTTAATAAAATTCACTGTTCGCTCATACTTGGCCTGGTGTTCCTGGCCTGCCTTATTTTGCATGCCTTGCAATTTGGGCAATAGAGGAGAATTGAAGCTACTATCGCCATTTTGGAACCTGTAGGCCAAAACCTCCTCATCTTTGTACTTTCGCATCGGAATATCCTTATCCCGGACAAAATCATATATGAGAGATTTGCCTGAAGATTTGAGTTTCTTTATCGCACATGGGGTTAGAATCAACCCGATCCAATCTTGATCTTCTGCATATTCAAATGCATCTATGAATCCCTTGCCCATTAAAGCATGGCCATCATTTCGCCGGGTCAGATGCCCCACCGAGATTGCGCCACGTAAAGGGATACAAGATCGGTAAATACATTCATACATAAAGTACTTCGCAGCATCTTGAATAACACAATAGCCCGATTCCGAGGCATCAGGAGTAAACATCACGAATGTATCCGACAGCCATAAGTAGTCCAATCCATCGCTGGTGTACGCCGTGCAAGACTTACCCAAATGCTCAAGAACTTCATCGTAGTGATACATCCGTTGCAGCGCTTCCATCCCGTCTGTTTCAAACGAGACCAGTTGCTTGAAGCCTAGGATGTCAAAACACGCTATCCAACTTTCCGAGTTAATCCACTGCTCACGATTGAACATGTCTCTATACTCCACTCGATACGACTTCCAACTCAGGTCGCATCCCAAGATTGCTATTCATTTGAATTGTCGCCGAAAGGTGGTTTCCATGATCGTGCTTCCTACACATATATTTTCCCCATTACCCTATTGCGAATCGGCGACCTCCGCCAGCGCCTCTTCCAGGTGCCTCAGCAGATATTTCTTCGCCGGTCCGCCTAAGTGCTGCCACGGCAGAATCTCATCCGGCTCGAACCGCCTGGCCGCGGCGGCCTCGACATCCATCTCAAATTTGCCGAACGCCTCGGCCCAGGTCGCGTAATCGAAACATTCATCCCACAAGTCGAACCTCGCGCCGCTCCGCCACACCGCCTCGACGACCCTGCCGAGACGCCGATCGCCCCGCCCTATCGCCGACTCCAGAACGCTCCGCTCAATATTGTGAAACTTGAACTGCAGAAACCTGGCCTGCATCCGACGTTTCTCCTCCAGTATCAGGTCCTTCGCATGCTCGAAGTACTCCTTAGGCCTCTGCCCGACCCAGGCCAACGGAGTATGCGCCTTCGGCACAAACCAGCTAACGGCCACATTGATCTGCGCGACCTTGCCGGCGATTTCCTTCCTCGCTATCGCCAAATCGTAAGCAAGCTGCGCGATCCTGCCTATATCCTCTTCCGTCTCGCCCGGCAGCCCCACCATGAAATACAGCTTCAGCCGCTGCCACCCGGCCCCATACGCCGCCTTGACCGCAGCGAACAAATCCTCATCCTTCAATGGCTTATTGACAATCCGCCGAAGCCGTTCGCTCGCAGCCTCGACCGCAATCGTAAGCCCTCCCTTGCGAACGCCCTTTACCATCTTGGGCAGCAGCTTCAACTGCTCATCGACCCGCAGGCTCGGCACCGAAAGGCCGACATGCCTCTCGGCAAAATACTCGCCCAGCCCCACCACCAATTCCTCCAACTTCGGATAATCCGCCGTCGAAAGGCTGAGCAAACTCACCGTATCGAACCCTGTAGCATGGTAATTGGCCTTGGCGATCTCGATTATCTTCTCGACGCTGCGATATCTGATAGGCCGCCGGCAGAAACTGGCCTGGCAAAACCGACACCGCCCCGGGCAACCTCGCATAATCTCGACGCTGACCCGCTCATGCACCGCCTCGACAAAAGGCACTATAGGCCGCTGCGGAACTACTGCGTTCTCAAAATCCTTGACCACCGCATTGTTGAATTCACATCGCAGCCCTTTATCCCCGGACTTGAAAGACTTGATCCGCTCGCGGTCATATTCGAACCGATACAATGAAGGCACATAGGCCCATTCGAACCGCCTGGCTACCTCAGCAAGCATCTGTGCCTTGCTAATTCCCGACTTTTTGCACTGCCGAATCAATTCAGCCAGTGCGACAACAGCCTCTTCACCCTCTCCCAGGACAAAGACATCGAAAAAATCCGCCATCGGCTCGCAACAATTCGACATTCCCCCTCCACCGACGATTACAGGGTCGCTCTCTTTCCTCTCGGCGCTGCGAACCGCAATGGCCCCCAAATCCATCATATTCAGCACATTGGTATAGCATAACTCATTCGTAAGGCTGAAACCCACCACATCAAAGCTTGCCAGCGACGCCTTTGACTCCAGGCTGAACAGAGGCAATTTCTTCTCCCGCATGACCTTCTCGGCATCGATCCAGGGCGCAAACACGCGCTCGGCCGCGACGCCTTCGAGTCTGTTGAGGCACTCATAGACAATTGCCAGCCCCGTATGCGACATCCCGATTTCATAAACGTCGGGAAAGCAAAGCGCAAAGCGAACCTCGCAGCTTCTCAGATCCTTCCTGCACTGGTTAACCTCACCGCCGATGTAGCGCCCGGGACGGCGAACGTAATCCAGAAGCTCCCTTTCCACTCTATCGCTCAGTATTGTCACATCTTTCGCAGGCATCCGCAGCATTATATACCCATGCCGCAGTATTTACTATTGATTACCGACCAATTATCAATTATCAATTAGCGACACCAAACGAAAGGCAAAATATGAATAGAAGACTACTGAGTTCGCTGATTTCCGCCGCCGCAGTAATCATTGCGGTTGTGCTGTATCTGCTCCTGCGTGCCGGCGGGCCGATACGGCCTGGCAGCCCGTCGGGCCGAACAAGGGCTGACAGCGGAATACACCTCACGATGGGCACGTTTGCAAGAATCGTCGCTATCGCTCCGGATACATCAACCGGCTCGAAGTGTGTAGAAGCCGCTCTCGACCGGATCGACAACGTCGATGCCCTCATGAGCGACTATAAGGAGGACTCCGAACTCACGCGCGTCAACAAAGGCGCTTTCGCACGACCGGTCAAGGTCGGCCCCGAGACATTTGAAGTGATACAAAGGTCCATAGAATTCAGCAAGCTGTCAAACGGCGCGTTCGATATCACCGTCGGCCCATTGGTAAAGCTCTTCCGCGAATCCCGCAAGACAAGCAAGGCCCCCACCGACGAGCAAATAGCCGAAGCAAAAAGCAAGGTCGGATACGAAAAGCTCATCATAGATGAAGACGCCGGGACTATCCGGTTCACAGTCGAAGGGATGAGCCTCGACCTCGGAGGCATCGCAAAGGGCTATGCCGCAGAGACGGCCATCCAGGCGTTGAAGCAAGGCGGCGCACTTGGGGCGCTCGTCGATATTGGAGGAGACGTCCGATGCTTCGGTATCCCGCCGAAAGGCAGGGAAAAATGGCTTATAGGGCTCCAGGATCCAAACGCCGCAGAGGCCACAATAGCCGGCCTGCTGCTGAAATTGGAGGTGGCCGAGGGTGCAGTAACCACAAGCGGCGACTATCAGCAGTTCGCAATTATTGACGGCCAGAGACAATCGCACATCCTCGACCGTAAAACCGGAAAGAGCGCCACAGGCCTTTCCAGCGTGACCATAATCGCCCCAGATGCAACAGACGCCGACGCCCTGGCGACAGCAGTAACGGTCCTCGGCCCGGAAAAAGGCCTCGAACTAATAGAAAAAATCCCAAACACAGAAGCGATCCTGATTTCCTCCGCACCGAAATATGAAATGATGACAACGACGGGCGCCGATAAGTACATCAAGTAATCCAGGCTTCCGTCAGGCTTTCGCCGCGGGCTTTTCCTTCGGCTGCCTTGGTTCCGGCGCCGACGGCCCCCGATAGACAATAACGCCAGTCGGGCACTTTGTCATCGCCGTCTCGGCCGCTTCGCCCGGCTCATAGCCGGCGTAATCCAAATGAGCCAGGTTGTCCTCGACGCTGAACATATCGTACTGTTTGGCGCAGATTCCGCACCCGATACACCCGACCTTGCACATCGCCCGGACCGCCCTGCCGGCCTCGATACTGTTGCACGCAACAGTCATCATATTCTCATTCTCATCCCTGAAAGGAACCATCCTGATCAGCCCTCTCGGGCACGCCTTCGAGCACGCCGTGCAACCCGTGCACTTGTTGTAATCGACGGTAGCCAGCCCATCCACAATATGCAGGGCATCGAATTTGCACGCCCTGACACAATCACCGTACCCCAGGCAGCCAAATTTGCACGCCTGCGCATTGGCCAGCGCATTGGCCGCGGTGCAACTCGGAATACCGCGATACTCGGCGTAAAATGCCCTCTGGTCTTTACGGCTTCGGCAGTGAACTATCGGCCGTTTCGCAGGGCCAGATTCGCTGACCTGCAAATTCAATATCAGCGCGATCTTCTCCTGTGCATCGCTGCCGCCGGGAGCACAAGACCCAAGAAGCTCCGGATCTTCCATCACAGCCTTGGCGTACTGCCCGCAACCTGCATAACCGCAGGCGCCGCAGTCGAGACCGGGCAACGCTTCATGAATCTGCTCAATCTTCGGGTCCACCTCGACCTTCAGCTTCTCGCTCGCAATCAAGAGAACAATCGCAAACCCCGTTCCCAGCCCTAACATAATAACGCCCGCAGGCCAGGCGCCGCTCAACAAATCAAGAATACCCGCCAATATCATTGTGTCACTCAACATCATAATCGGCGATCCGGAACTCCAAAATGTTCAAATACTTGCCCTTGCTTCTGCATTTCATACATAAGGCACTCGTGCATTTCCTTACCTGATCATTCCCGCAAACCCCATGAACGCCATTGCGAGCAGACCGGCCGTAATCAATGTAATCGGCGCCCCCTTGAGACAATTGGGGACATCGGCCAATTGCAGGTTCTCTCGAATACCCGCCATGATGCATATTGCCATAGTAAATCCGATTCCGGCGCCAAAGCTCTGCACAGCCGCCTCGACAAGGCTCCCTACGCCCCACAAATCGAGGAAGAGACATAACCCCAATATCGCACAGTTCGTCGTTATCAAGGGCAGAAATATCCCGAAACTGTCGTACAAATCCCGAAAGCACTTTCGCACGTACATTTCGACCAATTGCACGGCGCCAGCTATGACCAATATGAACGCAACATATTTCGCAACCTCGAGATGCAGAGGTATAAGTATCCAGTTGTTGATCATGTAAGTCATTGTCCCGCTAAGCGTCACGACAAACGTCACCGCCATACCCATACCGAAGGCCATATCGATCCTGCCCGAAACTCCAAGATACGGACAGATGCCCAGAAACTTCGTAAAAACCAGGTTGTTGATGATGACTATAGATAAGAAAGCCAGCAGCAAAGCACTAAGCGTATCCATTACACTTCACTCCCTAAGACCTGCTCTTGCTCGTCAGGTTCACCAGCCCCAACATCAACCCGAGCGTAATAAAGGCGCCTACCGGCATTCCCATCGCCGCCCACGGCACAAATCGGCCCGGCATAACCGCAACTTCGAATATCTTGCCCGTCGCCAGCAGTTCGCGAACACCGGCCAAAACGCACAACGTCCCCGTAAAGCCGATCCCCATGCCGACAGCATCGATAACACTGACAATAATCCCGTTCTTGCTCGCACAGGCCTCCGCCCGGCAGATAATGATACAGTTCACAATTATCAAAGGGACGTAAGGCCCAAGCGTCTCGCTCATATCCGGAACAAAGGCGCGTAAGATCAAATCCGCAATCGTGACGAAAGTCGCTATCGTCAGCGTAAACATCAATATCCTCAGGTGAGGCTTCAGGAGATTTCGCATGAGGCTGACGATAATATTGCTGCAGAGAAGAACGAATATCACGCAACACCCCATAGTAAGCGCCGGCTTAACAGCGGCGGTAACCGCCAGAGTCGGGCACATCCCGAGAAGCAGCCGAAATACCGGGTTCTCACGCCAAAGCCCGGCAAGCAGCGTATCGCGATAAACACCCGTTTTCAAAGCACTGCCGTCACTCATTGCCAACATCGCCTCCCGTATCCGAGTTACTGTCTTGCGACCTCTGCTCTGCGTTAGCCACATCAATCAGCCCTTCCGCCAGCAATCTCTCTCGGATCTGCCCCACAACGCCGTTCATTATCGCAACAACAGCCTCGCTGCTGATCGTCGCACCGCTTATGGCGATAATCTCCGAATCGATCTTCTCGGCGTTGCCGGTGGTCAAGACCTTAAGCCGGCCAACCGGGGCCCCTTTGAACTGGCCTCGATAATAATCGTTCTTAATCTTGTCGCCGAAACCAGGGGTCTCATTGCTGGCCAGGACATCATAGCCGGCAAACTTCTCGAAGGCTGCATCGACTGCAACAACCAGATCAATCCTGTCTGCAAAACCCGATCCGCCGATATTGAAACTCCACCCGACGCACTTGTCATTGTTCGCGACGGCCCTGTAAACCGTAATCTGCTCCGACTGCCCCCTGCCGGATTCTATCTCGACCTCGGAACCAATATCGACGAAATGCTCGGCCGCGGGAAGCAGCCCTTTCGCCAGGCGATTCAGCTTATCTGTCCGGTTCTGCCTGATGACCGGTTCGAGGGCGTAATTCGTCGCCGCAAGCAGCAATCCGAATACGAACGAAGCAACAATCAGAAGCCAGCTCTGCTCGATAAAATATCTTAACTTACCCATCTCGAAAACCTTCCTCGCCGCTAAGATTTCGGTTTACCGCTGGCCGGAACCCTCTTGCACAGCCTGTCTATCAAAGGTGTCACTGCATTCATCAACAAAACAGAGAACATTACCCCCTCCGGATATCCGCCCAAAAGTCGTATCAGCATCGTCAATCCGCCGACGCCAATACCGAAAATCCACATTCCTCGCCGAGTCAACGGCGCCGTAACCGGATCCGTTGCAATAAAGAACGCGCACAAGAGCATTCCGCCGCTGGTCAAATGGTACAAGGGCTGAACGTATGTCATGGGATCCTGCCAATAACCCACAGCCGCAAAGACAACCGCTGAAATAAGAACCGCCGCCGGAATATGAAAGCTGATCGTCCTCCTGATAAGAAGATAAGCGCCTCCGAATATCAGCGCGATAACGCTCGTCTCACCCAAGCACCCCCCCACTGCACCGGTAACAGTACCCAAGAACTCCGCCTCGGCATAGGTTTCCGCGCCAAGGTTATTCTTGATGGCCATTTTGCTCCACGCCAGTGGAGTCGCCTGGGTTCTGAATTCGCTCACATCACTGATGAGGATATTCTCCGCGGAAATCTTCGACATGTTGGGATCGATTGTCGCCGGCACCGTCCACGTCGTCATCAACGTCCCGAATGAGACTGCCAGGAAAGTCCGCCCCACCATCGCGGGATTGAAGGTATTCGAACCCAACCCCCCGAACGCCATCTTACCTATCGCAACGGCAACAACGCTGCCGATAACAGCAGTCCAGACAGGCAGCATTGGCGGGAGAGACAAGGCAAGAATAATCCCCGTTACAACCACGCTGAAATCGCCTAACGAGAAGGGTTTCTTACGAACGACATTACAGACCCATTCCGTTACAGCCGATGCAATCACACACGCTGCAATAAGGATAAACGCGCGAAGCCGAAAATAGTACCCCGCAGCGATCATCGCCGGAGCAAGACCCATGATGACATCAATCATCACAGTCCGCGTAGAAAGCGGCTTGCTGATATGAGGTGCAAACGAAACAGTTATGTTGTCATGCATATATCGTCTCGCAAGTCTTAGCCCCAATATCGCATCTTGCACCATTCATTACACACATCTACTCATCCAACTCATGTACTTTATCACTGAGGCATCCGCTTATTCTGCCGTGCGACAAAAATCTTGCCTGTTTTGATATACCCTGTAATCTCGATATTCGCCGGGCATACATAGCTGCAGCACCCGCACTCTATACACGCACTAAGATAATAGCTTTGGGCCAGGTCCAGCAGATTGCCCTTGACCGCATGCGCTATCTTCGTGGGGTTCAGGTTTTCCGGGCAAACCTCCAGGCACCTCCCGCAACGAATGCAGGCGGTCTGACGCCCTGCGGATTTGGCCTTGCCGATCTGCTTATTGGTCAGCACCGTTATCGCGCCGCTCACTTTCGTAATAGGAGTATCCATATCCGCAATCGCAAGGCCCATCATCGGCCCCCCCATAACGATCCGCGGCATTTGCGTCTTCATCACGCCGCAAAATTCGAGCAAATCCCCAACTGACGTTCCGATCGCAACGTAATAATTGCCGGGCCGGGCAACGGCTTCGCCGCTTACAGTCACCGCACGATGCGTCAAGGCCCGGCCGCTGACGACAGCGTCCGCAATAGCCGCCGCCGTTGCAACGTTCACGACCAGAACACCGATCATAGGAGGAATGCCGCCGGTCGGGACGTGTTTCTTAAGAACCGCATTTATAAGCTGCCTTTCTCCGCCCTGCGGATACTTAGTCTTGACTACAGCGACCTTTATCAGCTCATTGTCACCCAGCGCTGCGCTTATGGCCTCTATCGCCGCCGGTTTGTTATCCTCAATAGCAAAGAACGCTCGCGAACAGCCTGAAGCCCGCTTTACAAGCTTGACACCGGCAATAATCTGATTCGCTCTCTCTAACATCATCCGATAGTCACAGGTTATATATGGCTCGCACTCGCACCCATTGATAATCAGGGTCTCTTTCGGCATCTGCCGGTTAGGCTCGATTTTCACCCTCGTCGGGAAACCAGCCCCGCCCATACCGACAATTCCCGCATCCCGGATCGCTTGGCATATCGCTTCCGGCGACCACTTGCTTTCATCGAAATCGGCGTCCGGCTCCCATAACGGCTGAACCGGGGGTGTCTCGGCCCGGGCCTCGATAACAACAGCCGGCGACCGCCCCAAAACCGCATGAGAACACAGTCCGATCTCTTTGACCTTCCCGGCAAAAGGAGAATGGACGGGAGCCGACACAAAGGCATCGCTGTCACCGACCTTCTGGCCGGCCTCCACATCCGCACCCTTCTCAACAATCGCACGACAAGGCGCTCCTATGTGCTGGCTCAGCATTACCGCAACTTGTTTTACCGCCGGACCCGGCTCGATTGCGCAATCACAGGCAAGCTCCTTTTTCTCCGGAGGATGTACGCCGCCCCGAAAAGAGAGGTTACCTTGTACTTCTGTTACCATGTCAAATGAACATCCTTATCGACTATCTTTATTGGCTATGCCTGTTGAATACCCGCCATGCGGCTACCCAAATACAGGTCCCTCCGACAGCCGCAAATAAACCAACCACCGTCTGCACTCCCGGATGCTCCGTTACGTAACCGGCCGCCTTCTCAAAAACAACGAGAAACGCGATAAACAACAATAGCGGTACAAGGAAAGCAGCTACCACGCTTAACGCAACTGAAGAACCGTCCGAGACCCCCAATTTGCCGTATATTTCACGGCAATCGTGCCTCTGCATACAACCCTGACACTTGTCCTGCTCGGTCATAGTCTTTACTACCACACCGGTTAAAAGCACTATATAACCCAGCAATAAACAAAACGTCAAGCACAATTCTGCAAACTTGTAAACTTAACAGGCAAAACACCCCACCCGCAGTCCGACAAACAAGCCGTCCCAAAATCGCCTGAAATACAAGATTGATCATTCCCCGACACCCTGCTCCGCTCGAATATGGAATACCCCAAGAACCCCTTCTTATTGCCTCGGCGTCGAGTCCCCGTCGATATCCTCTTCACCGTCTATCGCATAGAATATGCACTATCATCCCGTGAACGTTCATTCCGCCCGACAAAACCTCCTCTCGCAGCCTTAGCCCCAAACCTCCACCTCTCGCGACATAGTGTCGGTCTCGTCAAGGCCTGGCTGTCGCCAATGCCATCCGAATTTTCAAACGCCCCAGGCCGCCGAGTTCCGGCCCTATTAACCCGCACTCTCCTTGCGAGTCTCTTCGATCTTGCTCTTTCCACACTTCGGACACATATCCTCAAACTCATCCGAGCCGGCTTCGCCAGGCAAAAATACTGCTCCACAATAAGGGCACTTCATCGCCTTGAACACACCCGGCTTGCCGCACTTCTCGCAAACCATACCAGGCAACGAATCTTCGAGAGCGTGTTCTTTCGAGAACTCTGAATATTCCACTTCGCTGATCTCAGTTACATTGCCGCACGAAGGAACTGCGCACTTCATCAGAATCATCTTGTTCTCATCAGCCACATATTTCCTCTCACCCTCCTTCCTACCACCTCCGCTGAAAGTAAGGTATGCGGCTACTCCAAGACACACCACGATGATACCGATCATTAACGGTTTCTTGACATTGTCTTCCATAGCAGTATCTCCAACACAAAAAACAAACGCATTCGACTCAGTCTATCACGACAGAGTACCATCTCGCCACGCCGCCTGTCAAACATTCTTCCTTCAATACTACCGTCACCTTCAAACATCCCCGTCAACATCGTCGGGCTCGAACTTCTTCCGCTGCATAATTCTTCCCGGTTCCTCCGGCATCCCCGTTCGGCCGGAGAGATATGCAGATTCGATTACGGCCATGTTTTTAAGGTTCTCACGACCGCTGCTGCCGATATCCTTCTCTTCGGAGGCCAGAATCCCGGACGCAAAATCATCCACCACACCACGCATGCAGCCCACCCGGTCATACTCGTAACTAAATTCCTCCTCTATCCGCCCCTGACCGTCACGCACCGTCATGCCGCGATCATTAACAACCAAAATCCTGTCCTTCCCGCAAACCGTTAAAGATTGCTCCCTAGGCCAGACACTACTCCTGCTCGATACGATAAGGTTGCCCAAAAGACGGTCTGAAAACTTCATCGTAACAACAGCGGTATCTTCCGTCAGGCTCAGACGCTGCTGCTTATCCGTCGCCTGGTTCGTGTTCAGAGAATACACTTGCTGCGGGACCGGAAAACTCCACAATATCTGGTCGATCATCCCGAAGCAATAATGAACGAGCACCCCTCCGCCGGCCAGCTTCGGGTCGCTCTGCCATCCGGGCCGGCTCACACCTGCATAACTGCAAAAAGCCGATATCAGAAAGACCTCCTCGATACGCCCATCCTTAATGTAATCGTGCAGAGCTGAAAAACTACCCGCATATCGCATCGGGTTCACTACCGCCAAATGCACGCCGTCCTCCGCCGCCAGCCGCACAAGTTCAGCAGCCTCCTCGAAATCTCGACCCGCAGGAGAAGCCTTCAGAACATTAAATCGCTTCTTCATCGCAAGCCGAACATATTCCTCGCAACTATACATGCCTGCGGCGACGATAAGGCATCGTTCCTGGCCATCTTCCAGGTGGGCGTCCGTAGCCGTTATTAGCTGCCGATAATCATCGTAGCCCGTGCATCCATATTCACCGGCCAACCGCTCCGCAAGAGCGATATCTTTGTCGGCAACGGCCAAAACGTTGAATCGATCACTCAGATAAGCAGCTTCAAGCAGGGCCTGACCATCGGCGTTGAGCCCCAGAACCACCGTTTCTATAATGCCTTCACTCATACCTGCCGCCGATTTTAGATGCCTCTCGGAAAAAAGGCAAACTACAAATATCCTGCCGCGATCAAATAACTTCATGCCACAGCCCCCGCGGCTTACGGAAAGTCATAAATACGCAGTTGTAATCCCGGCAATGCCCAATCCGCACTGCCGAGCCGACCGATAATGAATTAACGACGCAATCTTCGGCGATACCATCTCACGAGAGAATTATTCCTTGTACAAACAACACCCATCTTATATAGTGTCGCCAACGGCTGTACGGCGCGTCGAGGTGAAGGCAGGCTGACATCCGACCAGGGCGGTCATAGTCCCGAAATACTTAGAATACAATGATTTATGGAGTTAGTGCTATGAAAACAGCGCTTGAGCAGTATGACCCTCAAATTTACGAGTTGATTAAGCAGGAAGCCACCCGCCAGAGCGGTTCGATCCGCCTGATACCATCCGAGAACTACGTATCGAAAGCTGTTATGCAGGCCAGCGGAAGCTGCCTTACCAACAAGTACGCCGAGGGATATCCCGGACGAAGATACTACGAAGGCCAACATGTTACCGACTTGATCGAAACCATCGCAACCGAACGGGCAAGAAGGATATTCAAGGCCGACCACGCCAACGTTCAGCCCTATTCCGGATCCGTCGCGAATATGGCAGCCTATGCAGCCCTGATACAGCCGGGAGATACCATTATGGGCCTGTCTCTCGTCCACGGCGGCCACCTTACACACGGATGGAAGGTCTCTGTTACCAGCCGATTCTACAAATCTGTCCAGTATCCCGTTAGTTCGGAAACCGGCCGACTCGACTTCGACCACATTCGCGAACTTGCCAAGAAGAACAGTCCCAAGGTGATAGTATCGGGCGCAACGGCCTATCCCAGGGAAATAGACTTCGAAATATTCGGCGACATAGCGAAAGAGGTCGGAGCGTATCACGTAAGCGATATTGCCCATATTGCGGGCCTCGTCGTCGCCGGTATTCACAAATCTCCCGTCCCCTACGCCGACGTAGTGTCAACCACAACCCATAAAACCCTCCGCGGACCGCGAGGCGGCATGCTCCTCTGCAAGGCCGAACATGCCGGCAATGTCGATAAGGCTGTATTTCCAGGTCTCCAGGGCGGTCCCCACATGCACACCCTGACCGCAATCGCAGTCGCCATGGCCGAAGCCGATACGCCGGAATTCGTCGCCTATGCACAGCAGATTGTGAAGAACGCCAAAGCCCTTGCCGCCAAATTACTCGAATACGGCTTTGACCTCGTATCAGGGGGAACCGATAATCACCTAATCCTCATCGACCTGAGGAATAAGAACATCCCAGGCAAAAAACTGGCAAAGGCCCTCGACCGCGCCAGGATAGTATCCAACTACAACACGGTGCCCGGAGACCCGGCTCCCCCCTCGAACCCCAGCGGATTGAGAATCGGAACGCCGGCAATAACTACCAGGGGAATGAAAGAGCCGGAGGCCGAACAAATCGCCACATTCATAAACACCGTAGCCGAGAACATCGACAACGAAGCCGTAATTGAGCAGGTCGGCAAAGAGACACTGCTGCTATGCTCGCAGTTCCCCGTCCCGGAGCACTTCATAAAGAACGACGGATGATCCGCGACTAAAATCGCATCGCAAGAAACGACACATAGAATACGGGACATGATACTATGCCGCAGGAAGAACAGGTCCTGGTTGTTGAACGACAAGTCGTTGAAGAGGTTGGGATATTTCACGGTCTGGCTTTTGACGTTGATCGTTATCTCGAGCGGCTTTTCGCCCCTGGCATACTTCGATTTATGCCCAGGTCCGAGGCCGAGACGGATCCTTCGTTCAAGCAGTTGATTCCTTATGTGATTATGAGTCACCGGGGCAAGTACCTCAACTATGTCCGCGGAAAACGTGCCGGCGAAACTCGCCTGGTCGCCAAAAGATCTATCGGCATCGGCGGACATATCAATCCCGTTGATGATATGCCCCTGTTCACGGCGGATTCCTACGAGCCGATGTATCTCAACGCTGTCGCGAGGGAAGTCGCCGAGGAAGTCTGCATCGAAGCCGGTCATACCGACAAAATAGTCGCCCTACTCAACGATGATTCCAACGAGGTCGGCAGCGTACACCTCGGAGTAGTACATCACTGGTCCCTCGACACCGACGAAGTGACCCGGAAAGAACAAATGATTACCCAAATGACGTTCATGACCCCTGCCGAACTCAATGACGTTAAAGATTCGCTCGAAACATGGTCCCAACTCTGCCTGCCGCTCCTTGAGGGTTAGCGGCCGATACTAATGCGAGGTGATCGCAATGATCCAATTCGCCGATGATCCCGTTGCCGAGGACCAAGAAGCGACCAACATCGATAATGAAATGCGGTCTTTATGGCTTATCTGGGCGGTGGAAATGGCGATAGTCGTCTGTCTGAGCCTTGTTCTCTACATGATTGGCTTCAAAGTTGCCGAAACCAAAGCCAATCCGATTCTGCCCGCAATGCAGATCATCCTGGGCATCATCAGCGTATTCTCACTGGTGTTCGCATACCGGCTCCGCAAGGCCTACCTCACAGGCAGATTCAAACAGCACAACGATATCGCCGCCCAGGTAGCAGCCCTGCGTAAAGTGGCCCCATATATAACCAAGTACCGTTCCGGAATATTTTATCCAATGCTGACGCCTGTAGCTGTCGCAATATACGGGCTTATTCTTTTCGTACTCGGTGCAGGTCCTGTGATTGTTTATGCCTTTCTCGCCGCCTCAGTCATCGGACTCATCCAGCAGCGCCCTAACAGAGAGGAAATGATGAAGTTCCGCACCGAAGACCATCGCAGACAGATAACCGAAGAATCCATATAAACCAAGCGAGAGGCAGTTGATCGTCAGGTCCCTCAGGCCAAGATGCCGACCGGGCGACAGCCGTTCTAATGCATCCCCTGTCGTATTACTGCCGCAGGGCGCTTTTCATCACGCATGGAACGTTCGTAGTCACACCCTGAACGCTCATCTCGCTCATCTCGATCGCGCGGTCGGCATCATCCACAGTCCAAACATAAAGCCCAAGTCCCGACTTCAGCACGTCGGCAGCAAACTCCGCCGTCATGCCCTCATGAAAAACATTCAGTCCGTCGAGCCCCTTCTCCCTGGCTCGACCGATCAATTCCGACGTGAATGGGATGTATTTCTTGCTTTCCTTGTCCTTATCTGCCCCCTTAAGCCAGTAAACCGGAATATCGGGCATCATTCTCTTCATCTCGGCCATATCTTCAAGCTCGAAGCCTATCACGACTATCTGTTTTCTCTTGCCGCTGCGCTCGATGATACGCTTGAGATAAGGGAGCGTTTCGGCATCACTCTTGACCTCGACGAACAGTTTCCCGCCTGGCGGGACGGTATCTATAATCTCGTCCAGATATGGAATCTTTTCCCCACTCCACCTTTTGCTCTTGTGACTGCCCACATCAAGCCGGCGCAGGGCAGCCGAATCCGTCTCTTTTATCTTCAGATCGACCCCTGCTGTATTCTTTGTCGAGTCGTCGTGGATTACCATCAAATGTTTGTCCCTGCTCAGGTGAATATCCACTTCAACGGCATCGGCCCCATTCTTCCAAGCCAGCACAGCCGCAGAGACCGTATTCTCGGGAGCCGCCTCAGACGCACCTCGATGAGCGATTATCAACATCTCCCCGTTCCCGCCGCGCCTGACCTCTCCACTGCCGCACCCTGAAACCAGAACAAACCCGGAAATACAGACGAAAAACAGCGAGATGTCTCTCATAGCCACCCTTTCAGCAACAATCAAAACCACGAAAAATGCTGATTCTACTAACGTAAACCTGTTGATGAATAACAGAATATTGGCCGGAAATCAACCGGTTTTGGCAACGAGCAGCATACTGGGAGACAAACCGCCTAAATGTGGGGCTCCTAAGCCTGTCCGGCTAATCAATGCGAGGATTTACGCCGGTTATATTGTTGTTGACAAATTTTCGTGAAACATTATGATTGCTCGGTTGCACTATAGTATAAATATTCAGACAGATTCGGTTGGAGAAGTATGGCTGATGCAGCCGACGGCCCTGAACTGAGCAAGGCAAAGTCCTTTTTCGCAAGGGCGGCTCAGTTTGCCGAACGAAACAACTACGATTACGCGATTGATATGTATCTTGACGGGCTCAAGCACGCCCCGGATGCGCTCGAAGAAGGCCACATCCCGCTCTTTCAGATTGCCAATCAGAGGCAGGGCAAAGGGGGCAAAAAGCCCTCAATGATGGACAAAATGAAGCGGCGGGGAGGCAAAACGCCTCTCGAACGCATGCTCAACGCCGAATACCTGTTCTCAAAGGACCCCAACCACCTCGCTTACGCAGAAGATATGCTGCGGGGCGCCGTTGACGGCGGTTTCAACAGAACTGCCGGGTGGCTCGCAAACCTGGTCTTCCAGACAAATAACGCCGCCGACAGGCCCTCAGCCATGACCTACGTCCTACTTAAAGATTCCTACGCCAAACTCGGTCAATTCGACAAGGCTCTTGTCGCCTGTCAGAAAGCCGCAGCCCTCAGGCCGGAGGACAGCGACCTCGCCGACGAGTTTAAGAACCTCTCGGCAGAGCTTACGATGGCCAGGGGAAACTACGACAAAGAAGGTGATTTCAGAAAATCGATAAAGAACCGCGAGGAACAGGAAAAACTGCACGCTCAGGCAGGCGTGATCAAGACCGTTGACTACCGTGTCAAGGCCGTGGAGGATGCCAGAAAGAAGCTCGCAGCAGAACCGGATATTCCCAAGAATGTCTTTGACCTGGCCGAAGCCTTGTCGGACATGCAGACCAACGAAGCCGAGAACGAAGCGATCGACCTGCTCGAAAGAACCTCCCATGCAAAAAACGATTTCAGCTACAAGGAACGAGCGGGCCTTCTCAGAATCAAACAACTGCGAAGAAAAATAAGACAAACCAGGAAAATCCTGGATGCTGATCCGGACAGTGAAAAAGCAAAAACAGTCCACGGACAACTGACGGCATACCTCGCCAAGATAGAGCTGGAGCACTATCACCTGTGCATGAAGAACTACCCCACAGATCTCAGGGCAAAATACGAATACGCCGTCAGACTCGTACAGAATCAGAAATACGACGAGGCAATACCGCTCTTCCAGGAGGCCCAGAAGGATCCCAGAAGAAAAATTGGATCCATGAATCAAATCGGATGCTGTTTCTTCAAGAAAGGGTGGTTCGCCGACGCAATCGACGTCCTCGACAAGGCCATTGAAACATACAAGATTAAGGACGACGCCACGGGTAAAGAATTGCGATACAATCTGGCCCGCGCACACGAAGAAAAGGGCGATACCCAAAAAGCACTCGAAATCTATCGCAAAATCGCACAGACCGACTTCTCCTATAAGGACGTCAGCGCCAGAGTCGATAGATTAAGAGGGTCGCAGAATAATTAGAACAGCCAACCTTTCAGTGAATTTATTGTCAGTATATTAGAAGTATCAGGAGATTACAGTGGCACATTCGTTATCAGCCAAGAAAAGAGTAAGACAGAACGCCAAGCAGCGGGCCAGCAACCGGGCACGCAAGAGCCAGATCAAGACTCAGACCAAGCATTTTGAAGAAGCTTTGGAGAAGCGAGATGTAGAAGGCGCAACCGAACAATTGCGGCTCCTCACCAAAAAGCTCGACAAAACCGCCGCTACAAGCACTATGCACAAGAAAACGGCAGCCAGAAAGAAATCACGCCTGGCTAAAAAGCTGAACGCGATTAAGAATGCGTAGTTCCCATATCGGAAACCTTTCGTTCCACGTGAATGATTGTCTCGGAGCGATTGCGACTTGACGACTGTTGAGTACGGCACCCGATTGATATCAGAATCGATCGGGTGCTCTTGCTTTCATATGTGAGGTCCGGCGCCGAAGCGGCAGCAACCCGGAGAGACGCGGAGAATATCCTGAATTATCCGCAATAATGCGGAACGCTCGATTTATTTACAGACAGAAAATGCCTCGCGTGGTAGAATCAGACACGCTGGCGATTTGCTATTCAGAGGAAAGTATATATATGGCAGAGATTTTCAAGAAACGTATTATTGGATTATTACAGCATGACGATTACCAGCCGGTGAAGCTCAAACAGCTTGCTAAATCGCTGGGGGTTGATTCGGAACATTATACCGAATTCAAGGAAGCCTTCGACTCGCTTCGAACCGCCGGGCATGTAGTAATAGGGGCGAAAAACCTCGTTACACTGCCCGCGCTGACAGGCCGGCTCGTGGGAACATTTCGCGCGAATCCAAAGGGATTCGGCTTCATAATACCTCGCGAGCCAAACGCCCAGGGAGATTTGTTCATCCCGCCAAACGCCACAGCCGACGCCATGAACGGCGACATCGTCCTCGCAAACGTCAAGAGACAAGGCAAACGGCTCGGTCAAATGAGATATACCGGTGAAATCGTCCGGATTCTCGAACGCGCACAGAACAAGCTTGTCGGAACACTCGTAAAACACGCCGATGGGTGGCTCGTAATGCCGGACGGCAAAGGCTCGATTGACCCCATCTCAGTCGATGACATCACCGCCAAAAACGCCAAAACCAACGACAAGGTGGTCGTCGAGATACTCAACTACGCAAAAGGCGGATACCTCGCTCGAGGCGTTATTCTCGAAGTCCTGGGCAAGGCCGGACGCTACGAGACCGAAATAAGGTCTGTCGTCCATCAATATCACCTCCCCGGCGAATTCGCGACGGAATGCGTCAATCAGGCCCGACAAGCCGCTTCCGGGTTCAACCCCGACAAAGCCGAAAACAGGGAGGACATAACCAATAAGGTCATCGCAACAATAGACCCGCCCGACGCAAAGGACTTCGACGATGCCATCAGTATCGAAGCCGACTCCAAAGGCAACTGGATTCTCGGTGTGCATATCGCCGACGTCAGCACGTTTGTCACTGCCGATTCTCCACTCGATATCGAAGCAAAAGAGCGGGGCAACAGCGTTTATCTGCCGGGAAGAACGATACCGATGCTGCCCGAAATCCTCAGTAACGGGATATGCAGCCTCCAGCCGGACCAGAAACGCTTCACAAAGAGCGCATATATCACTTATGACAGCAACGGCAACATTCTCGCCCGCAGGTTTGCCAACAGCATCATCCGATCGACCCAGCGACTCACCTACATTCAGGCCGACAAAGCCTTGAAAGAACGCACCAAAGGCATCAAGCCGGAAATTGTCGCCCTGCTCAAAGACATGCAGCACCTCGCACAGTTGATTGAACAGCGACGCACCAAAAACGGAATGCTGCACCTCGATTTGCCGGAAACCGAACTCGTAATGGATAAAGCAGGAAGGGTAGTGGATGCTCACCCCGCCGACGACAGTTACCCGCATACGATCATCGAGATGTTTATGGTCGAAGCCAATGACGCAGTTGCATCACTGCTCGACAGGCTCAATGTTCAATTCATACGACGCATTCATCCCGAACCGGACATCCTCAGCTTCAAAAACCTCGCAATGATGCTCAAGGCATTCGGGCTATCGCTGCCTCGGAATGTCACTAGAGCCGCACTGCAGGAATTGCTCGCCGGTGTCAAAGGGCATGATTTCTCCTTCGCCGTCAATCTCGCGGTGCTCAGGAGCTTCGAGAAGGCCGAATACGCGCCGCTCAACATAGGCCATTACGCGCTCGCTTCGAAGCATTACTGCCATTTCACAAGCCCTATACGCAGGTATGCCGATCTCACTGTCCACAGAATCCTCGACACCTATCTCAGAAAAGGCGCGGACTCCCTCAGCCACAGCACTGCAGGCCTCGACCTCGTCGAAATCGGAAAGCACATAACCTTCACCGAACAGAAGGCGGATGACGCCGAGAAGGAACTCAAAACCGTTCTGATACTCCAGATGCTCAGCAAGAGAATCGGCGAACAAATGCAGTGCGTTACTACCGGCCTGACCAACTTCGGTATCTTCGTTCAGTGCAAGAAATTCGGAATCGACGGTCTGATTAAGATGGAGGATTTGGGGCCGGACCAATGGAAATTCGACAAGAAGACCCAGTGTATCATAGGTCTCAGATCCGGCTGCGCCATCCGGCTCGGCCAATCACTGACAGCCCAGATAGTCTCGGTGAACGTCCCCGCCAGACAACTGAACCTCGCCCCCGCTGAGCCTATCATAAAGCCGGGCAAGAAGAGAAAACCCCAGAAAGACACAAAAACCAAATCGCGGAAGACGCAGAGACGCAACAAGCGCCGCAGGTAAATTACACAGCGAAGACCCGAAATTTCGTACACCTCAAACGCCCGCCCCGCTGAATCCAGCCGGCCAAAACCGTCAACAAATCACCCGTTTCAAACCGGAAAAGTCCGGTAATACGACCTGTTATTGCAGAATGGCAACCGAATTGACCCAAGCAAAAACGTTTTTTATACTTTAGATGTCTTTGTAGAGACCGTTACGGCCTCGTTAACAAAGGCATCAAATAGTACGTCAGAATCAAAGAAATCAGCAATTGAGTGGCGGAGAGCCGAAAAGAGAGGTCTTGAAATGAAACACAGGCATATTGTTTCAGCGATAGTATTTGCAGTTGTGCTCGCAGGGCTGAGTGTACCTGTCAGCGCCAATGTCGAAAAAATTGGCGCCAAACCACTCTGGAGCACCGCATTCGTCGCAGATACGCAGAGTTCAGAGCGAGAGTATATGCTGGCACTGTTCAACAAGCTCCAGGACGAGGAACCCGATATGGTCATTCATTTGGGCGATACGCACTTCGAATGGTCCAGCGCCTTCACTATCCGAGCCCTTTCGTGTCTCCTGCGAAGTAAGCCCGGCGGCTTGGAATTTCACCTCGCCCCCGGCAATCACGATATGCGTTCAGGCCTGATCAAGTCTCACTTGCGAAGAGCCGCAACAGAAGGGCTGTACCGCTCGGACAAGGGTATCACATTCAAGGGCGAAGAATACGCCCTTGCGAGAGTCGCAGCCTTTGTACCGAATCCTGTAATCCCAATCTGGAACTCGGATATCGTAGATCATCCCGCCTGGCAGCCGAAAATGACCGCAAGACGCCTCAAAAAGGAGGCGCCTGATGTCGAGGGAAGCCGATATGTCTTCAAACGAGGCGGGATTAGATTCGTAGTCTGTGACTGGAACTACAGTAAAAACCAGGCAGAGTGGATCCGAGAAGTCATCACCACACCAGACGACAGCTCCGTCACCATACTCCTGCACCACTACCACAAAGTCAGCACACTCGCCAAGTACTTCAAGGGTATCGAAGGAAAACACAACGTCAAGCTCGTACTATCAGGCCACGACCACCGCTACAATTACGAAGTGCGCGACGGAATCACCTATATCACGCAGTCCGGAATAGCGCGAAGCAGCAGGGACTGTGATACCTTTCTGCTGAATGTCTATAACGACCATCTTCGCATCGACAGGTATCTCATCCCTAAAAAGACCGCCTATCCGGCAATCCTCGGGCCTGAGCCTATATGGATGTGCCCGGGGAAATTCACAGAATACAAGAAACCGCTCACAGCCGCATCTTCCCAATACGTAAGAGATCCTGCAGAGCAAGCGATAGACAACATAAAAGGTAAGTAACCAGCCTTGTCCACAACCAGAACCGGCCATCGCCCGACGACGAAGGTTTCAGCTTCGCCAAGGCCGGGACCGATTCTTCACACTTCCAAGAATCTCGTTGAGAATTTTGACGTCCTCGGCTATCTCGAAATCGAACATCCCCGCAAGCGTATGGTCTGCGCCGTTCTCGAAAACGTAGCGGAAAGCATCCTGCGGCGGGATAGCGCCTGCAGCCATGACCTTGAACGCTATCCACGGCTTGGTGACTTTCTTCATCACCTCGATAGTCTCCGCCGGGTCCTTGCACCAATAGCCGGGAATCTCACTGTAGGGGCCCTTAAGCTGCTCAGGCTTCGGTCCTGTAGCGTAGTTGTGGTGATGAAAAGTCTTGATGTAAAAATCGTTGTCGATGCCGGCCTTTTCGCATTCGACAACAACTCGAAGGTCATGAGCGCCAACGCCGGACGGAACCCCATGGTCCTTGGCTATCTCGACCGCCTGGCGAATCATATCGACCTTGCCCTCTGCAACAAGCCGGTCCGAGTGAACCCCCCAAACGTAAATCGCTTCCGTGCCGTTATCGACAAGGTCCTTGACCTGCTCGGTATATGTCTTCATACCCGGCTCAACCGGCGCAGTCGGGCAGATAATCCACTGCATTTTTCCGCCGTAACGATACCGATAGCGCTTGAGCATAGGCACTATGCCGGGTGGATTGTGAATCGACAGCGTGTTTATTCCGTGTTCCTCCGCCAGCGCCATTGTCTCGTGAATCTTCTCCTCGGTATTGTAGTGCGCGGTCAGATTATACACATACCGCAGGTCTCTGCTGTGTGTATAATGGGTCAGGAGATTGCCTCCAAGCAGCATTCGGCTGACCTTCAAATCGCCGATCTTGCCTTGTGGCAGCGTGGCCTTGGAGCTGATTTTAACCTTGGTCACCGATGAATCCGTTCCAGCGCCCTCTGCCGAATTGAGTGCCATCGCACCGGCAGCGGATGCAACGAGCGACCTTTTCATAAAACTACGACGGTTTACACCTGAAGACATGTCATTCTCCTTCTTCACTTGAGCAGCCCAAAGGCTCGATTCCACTACGCCACACCACCGAAGGCGACATACACCATATTTCAAATGATACCATAACAACCCGTGTGGTTCCAGGGGTCTGTTGAGATTCTCTCCGAAGAACAGCACAGTTCAAAAATCGGATTGTTCTAAAGCAGCATGATCCCCACTTCTTTGCATTTCTGCACCATATCCTCCGGCCAGACACTCGCATGAACTTCCCCTACGTGCAACTTGCGAAGGAAGTACATGCAAAGCCTGGACTGGCCGATTCCGCCTCCAACGCTAAGTGGCAAATCTCCGTTCAGCAGCCGCTTATGCCACGCCAACTCCGTCCTGTCGTTCGCTCCGCGAATCTCCAACTGCCTCAGCATCGCTTCAGCATCGACCCTGATGCCCATCGAACTAATCTCCAACGCCCTGTCCAGCAGAGGATACCAGAGCAGAATGTCACCGTTCAGTCCGACATGCCCGTCTCCGGTAGGGCTCGTCCAGTCGTCGTAGTCCGGCGCACGACCGTCGTGGAGTTCGCCGTTCGCCAGTTCGGCTCCGATGCCGATTACAAAAACTGCCCCGTACTTCTTCGTAATCGCGTTCTCACGCTCCCGCGGACCCACATCAGGATACATCCCAAGCAGATCCTCCGAGTGAACGAAGGTTATTTCCTCCGGCAGCATCGGCTGAATCTGAGGATACTCCGCATCGACGGCGGCCTCGGTCTTCTTCAGAACCCCGTATATCTTACCGACAATATCCTTCAGAAAGGCAACGTTTCGCTCCTCCCGGCTCATCACCCGCTCCCAATCCCACTGATCCACATAGACCGAATGCAGATTATCCAGGCACTCCTCATCAGGCCGAATCGCGTTCATATCCGTGTACAACCCCTCGCCCTGTCCAAAACCGTAATCGGCAAGCACCATCCGCTTCCACTTCGCCAATGAGAAAAGACACTCTGCATCGCTGTAACCATCGTCCTTGACCTTGAACGCCGCCTTGGCCTCGACGCCATTCAAATCGTCGTTAATTCCTGAGCCTTTCCGCAGAAAAAGCGGCGCCGAAACACGCTGCAGGTTCAGCGCCTCAGCCAGATTATCCTGGAAGAAGTCCTTTATGAACTTGATCCCCCGCTCGGTCTCCCGCAAATCCATCACCGCCTTGTACTCGTCGTTCAAAATCAATTCTGACATAAAACCGTCTCCGATTATCTGCAAAAGACAAATCTCCGGGCAGCATTGCCCGACACCGTCATCATCATAATGCATCCAACCCACACGAACAACCAGCCTCGTCAATTCAACAGCATGCTCAGTAAGTGCCGTAATGGCCCTTATCCGATTTTGCCGTCGCCGTTGATATCGCGTTCGAGTATCTCCTCGAGTTTCACAACCAGATTTCGCAGCGTACTCTGCGTTGCCGCAAGCTGCGCCTCAAGGTACTGCACTCTATCGTCGATTGAGTCTGATTTCCGCTTCTGACCGTACATCAGACCGGTCTGAACAATTTCCCAAAGCATGCCCATAGTCATCCTCCATTCACTGCCAAAAACTAATGTTGACGACGCCTTTTGGTCTTTTCGACCTCCCGACAATCCGTCTGAAATGTCCGGAGTTTACCGCCCCCGTCCGACAAAAGCAAAGACAATCCAACTGTCCCCCGCCCAGGTCTCATACCTCCGCAACGTTACTACCCCAACGCCCTTCTATCATCCGGCCATCGCAGCGGCGTCCAAAATCGATAGTCCCTCCTGCCCAAGCCCTGCGTCTCTCACGCCCTCGGCAATCCCCCAACGCCCAAGTATCTCAGCAGTAAGAGACCGGTAATCGCCGGCCCCTCGACTTTGCGGCGCATAACTCAAAACCGATTCGCCGGCGCTTGGCGCCTCAGCAACACGAAGATTCGTGTGAATCACCGTATCAAAAACCAGATTGCCAAATAATCGCCGCATCCGCCCCTGAACCTGTCTGCTTAAAACCGTCCTGTCCTCCACAAAAGTCAGCAGCAGGCCCAGAATCTCCACACTGCACGGATGGAAACGCTCCCGCAGAATACGCACAGATTCGAGAAGCCGTTTGAGACCTTCCAACGGATAGTAATGCGCCTGCACAGGCGCGATAACGTCCGTACTTGCAACAAGTGCATTGATAGTCAGCAGACCCAGCGCAGGAGGACAATCGATAATGCACAGATCATATTCGTCAGACACATCGGCAAGCCCACCGGCCAAGTGCAATTCGTTGCCGAGCGTACCGGGCAACTCCAGTTCAGCAGTACCGAGAAAAACGTTGCTCGGCGCCAACTCAAGTCCCTCAATGCCCGTCTTCGTTATAACTCTCGAAACGGGAATCCACGGCTCGGCAATCACATCATAGATCGTTCTGCTGAATGCATCCGCGTCGAGCCCCAGCCCCATAGTCGCATGCGACTGCGGATCTAGGTCTATCAGAAGCACCCGATACCCCAACGACGCGAAAGCCGCTGAGATATTTATCGCTGTGGTCGTCTTGCCGCACCCCCCTTTTTGATTCACTATCGACACCGTCCTCATTCCCAACTCACCAATCCTTGAACAGGCTCCGACATCCATTTCACAACCGATTCTTACGCACACCGACAAGCGAACGTCCAATAATACCGAATCTATACTGAGCGGACAAGCCTTTTTTTGCTTTTTTTACCCCCTCTCAAAAATGAGCCCCCAGCTACAGCAAGCCGCACAATACAAAGATTCGGCGTTTGCCCCCGGTGGCGGTGGAAAAAATTCCTTCCGCTATTCGATTCTGAAACAGAACAACCTGATATATGCAGCCACACTCGGCTGCAAGGCGCAATCACTCCGCAATGTAAGGCTCCACCACTCGATCCTATATGCCTATACGACACTCTATGTCTAAATATTGACCGTAATTATCAGGAAGACCCCTGTATTCTCATCCTGCGTAGCCCCTACTATCGTCGGCTCTCCGGCATCAACAGTCAAACTCCCCGTCCAGTTCCTCTCTATAATCGTATCCCCTGTATCACCATTTAATTCACCCTTATCCAGGCCGCTGTGTTCAAAGCTTATTTCTACAGATATCTTATCCTCGGACAGGATTCTTACCTTGACCTTCGCTGATGTGCCAACATCCTGGTACTGCAACTGCCGATCCGTCGGCGGACCGGCATAGTACGCCTGATGAATAACCGAAACCGTTTCCGCCACGGCGCCGTGGCTGACTGCAAGTTTGGCGCCGGCCTTAACCACGCCGCTCTTGGGTTTTTTGAGACACTCGAGAATGTGTTCCACCGAAACAGCCTTGCCGCCCTCGCTGATCACAGGCATCCCCGCACTATAAAGCTCCGAAAGCGGAATCTCCACCATGGATGCCTCGACCATAACTACCAAGTCCTTGTGCGGGTCTTCAAGCTTACTTACAACCTTCACCGGAGCCACACGCCCAGCCGAATAACCCGCAAAACACACCGCCAGCAAGGCTCCAACAATCAAAATAATCAGGCTTTTTGAGAATCGCATCGCTATGTCTCCTTTCATAACAACTCTGAATAGTCTTGGTTCGCACTACTCTCATAATAGGCACAGATTACCCCCGCAGTCACGATAAAATCCTCAAAACCCCACACCCCCGCCTGAAAGACTGCAAAGCCCCCTCTCCTGGAATAAAAACCGAACGCTCACCCCATTGAGCGAATCTCTGCCCAATGTACTTCCACCCTCCCCCAACCTCGCCTTGCTATGATCCCCTGCGCCTGTTGCGCCACTTGCGAAGATTGGCCCCCACGCTTCCAAACAATAACCCGCCGCCGCAAAGCACAAGCGCTCCCGGAGCCGGTATTGAACTGAGCGTCCCGCCTTCAGGCCCATAAACTTCGTACATACCGCTGTCCTCTCCCAACATATCTTCGAACGATATCGGTGACAACGGTTCTGTCTTTTTTACGATTTTCTTCTTTGCCACATAATCGACGTACCCCAGGCTGAAATCGAGCCTTCTGTCGGCGTCGATTTCCGTTAGTATCGCCGACTCGATCGGATTGAAGATATCCGTAACAATTATGTCAGTCTGAAAGGCCGTGTACGCAATATATTCATTGTACGGATCGCCCGTCAGAACCAAGTCACCTTCCCCAAGAATGCCGCTCAGATAAACAGTTGAAGGATCATCCCATTGAACGATCTGGATCGTGCCGCCCGATACCGTCCATCCGTCAGTCGAATTGCCGCCGACCGTAAGATCAGGTATCACAACATCCGGGCAAGCCATATACAACGCGTCATCATACGCACCGTCAACACGGGTAATCCAGCCATCGTTGAACGTCAACAACCTTGTCCCGGCATCGAAATAGGAATAACCCAGACTAAATTCAATCTTCGGGCCCGCAGAAGCGATACCCGCAGCAACACATGAAAGCCCGACACACACCGCAAATATTGAAGCCATCCGTCTAATGTTCATTTTTCCCACTCCAAAAATGAATGTCCCTGCTGTAGAGATCCGCTCCTCCTGCACTGCCGAGCAACAATGCGAGCGATCTCAAATTTCTTCAATGTCGTTGAAATGCTACACCACCTGTACAGGGGGGGCAAGGTCAAAACACAAAAAAATCGTCGGCTTTGCGCCCCTGAAGCAGCTAAAATAGCGATATTCAAAAATCTCAACGCCGATTTCCACACGCCACTTACGTCTTGTGCCCGATTGCCTCAACCCGTAAAATAGCCTGCAAACAGCCCGTTTCGGATTCCTGACGACAGGAAAAGTCACCGTTCAGGGACAAGCAGAACAACATGGCAATATACGCTGCGACAATATTCCTCAGTGCCCTGTTACTATTTCAGGTCCAATTGATAATCGCCAAACACATCCTCCCATGGTTCGGCGGAACAGCAACCGTATGGACCACATGCCTGCTTTTCTTCCAGGTAGTCCTCACCGCCGGCTATGCATATTCCCACCGAATCGTAGAACGCCTCAGCACCCGCTCACAATCCAGGCTGCACCTCGCCCTCCTCGCCGGGTCGATCATAGTGCTGCTCTCACAGGCCCTCGCATGGACACTCCCCCTGCTCCCCCAAAATGCACTCAAGCCAACTGCCAGTGACATGCCGATACTGAGAATACTCGCCCTGCTCGCATTGTCCGTAGGGTTACCCTTCTTCGTCCTCTCGACCACCAGCTCACTGCTCCAGGTATGGTTCACTCGTCAATTCCCAGGCCGCTCGCCCTACAGGCTCTATGCCCTCTCAAACGCCGGCTCACTGATCGCCCTGCTCAGCTACCCCTTCCTTGTTGAGCCGAACATCGGCTTGAGACTCCAGGCCGGAATCTGGACAGCCTTGTATCTCGCATTTGTCTCTTTGTGCGCCCTCGTAGCAATACGAACGATGACCAGGAGAAAAACCATAGCGAGCATCATTCGCGACAGCGCCCCCGACGTCTCACCACAAACCGAAAACCCAACCAGCCTCCAGAGAATGCTCTGGCTTGCACTACCCGCCGTAGCATCAACCGTCCTCCTAGCGACAACCAATCACATAAGCGAGGAATTCGCCACTGTCCCATTCCTATGGGTCCTTCCACTGACCATCTACCTGCTGACATTCATCCTCTGCTTCTCAAGTCAATGGTTCTATTCCAGAGGAGTCTTCGTCGCCGCAGTCGCTGTGATGATGATACTTGTCACAAGAACAATTTGGAGAACCTCACAAACAACAATCGGCGAAGTCTATGACGCCGGTATTATTGAGCAAATGTCCGTATATTACTTCGCTCTCTTCGTCTGCTGCATGTTATGTCATGGTGAGCTTGTAAAATTGAAACCGCCCCTGCAATACTTGACACGCTTCTACCTTACAATATCAATCGGCGGCGCATCGGGCGGCTTCTTCGTCGCAATCATTGCGCCATTATTCTTCCAGGCAACGTGGGAGCTATACATCGGTTATTTCGCATGCGGCTGCGCTGTTTTACTTACCGCACTTCGCGAGCCGCATTCCGTTCTCAACGCTCCGCGAACCCGCTGGATATTCAGAATACCGGCTGCGGCAATGGTCATGGCACTCGGCATCGCACCGTTCTTCCTCCTGGCCGACCGACTCCCCCAAAACTACTACGACTCGGCGACAGCTCTCCTGAGAACCATTGGCATCGACCGGAGTTGGGGTATCGACTATCCAGCTACCAAAACCGTAGCCATAAGACGCAATTTCTACGGTATTGTGCGAGTCGTAGAGACGCAAGGCGCAAATCCTGCACGACGCCGCACCGAACTTCATCATGGCCAGACAATACACGGCTTCCAATTCCAGCTAAATCAAACCGCCCGAGAAGTCCCAACCACATACTACTCCGAGCACAGCGGCATAGGTCTGGCAATTCAGAATCACGCCAAGTACCTAATGCCACCCACAGCCGAATCCAGGATGACCGTCGGGCTCGTCGGGCTTGGCGCCGGGACCCTTGCTGCGTACGGCCGCCCCGGGGACAACTACAAAATATATGAGATTAACCCCGCCGTCGTCGAACTGGCTACAGAACCATACAGTTACTTCTCCTTCATCGACGACTCAAAGGCAAATATCGAAATCGTCCTCGGAGACGCCAGAATCTCCATGGAACGGGAAGAACCACAGAAATTCGACATCCTCGCGATCGACGCCTTCTGTGGTGACACCCCTCCGGTCCACCTGCTCACTGCAGAAGCATTCGCGATCTATTTGCGCCACATGAACCCAACAGGTGTCATCGCGATCCACATCTCCAACCGCTACCTCGATTTCAGGCCCGTAGTATATAAGCTCGCGCGGCAATTCCAGCTTGAAGCAACCTGCATCAGTTCTTCCGGCGACAACGAAACCTCATACGATGCCGACTGGATGCTCTTGACGAGAGATAAGGGCTTCCTCCGCAATAAGAATATCACCGAGGCCGCAGCCCCGGACATGCCAAAGGAAGCCCTCCGCAACATCAGAATATGGACGGACGACTATACGAACCTATACCAGTTATTGAGGTAGAGCACTACCTGGAAAATAGCGATCCGGCCCTTCAGAGAAGCCTCCGTTTGCGCACCAGAAGTACTCCCCCCAAACCAAGAATCGCAATCGTCGCAGGTTCAGGCACGACCCTGCCCCACAGCAAAGTAACATTCTTCTCGGTCTCAGGTGTGACGAAACCCCCGATGTACCCGCTGCCTCCGTTTCCAAACCCGAGCAACTGCAGCGTATAGGCCCTGCCGTCGATATATATGGTCTGCTCCGAACAGGGGCTATAAAAAGAGATATGGTCGTCGCTTAACGGCCGTCCCGGATCGTTCAGAGTCTCATCAACATGAAACCTGAACTGGAAGGCCGCGGCCCCACCGCCCTCAAATGACATCGCAAGAAGAAGATCCACGCACGTGCATGCCGTATCGATCCCGACCGGATAGTTCAGATGCTGAAGCTGGAAGATATCGAACGGCATGCCCACCTCGATTTCTATAGGCGGCGAAGCAACGCCGGTAAAACCAAGCCCGCTCTTGACGTTCGTACTGCTCGCCCGGCCCCAGCGGACCTGGTCCTGAAGCCCGCTGCCGTACCCCACCCCCGCATTGTACACGTATTCGACCTGCGAGGGCGCGCCGGCGACCGGATTAAGCCATGTGCCTTCGACATGTGTCAGCACGATAGTACCCCGAGCCGCTTCCCCCCACGCTAATAGAAGGATAACAAGAACGAATGATAGTCTTGGTATGCATTTCATCGTCGTCTCCTTCATGAAATGACTCTCTCGCTCGGCCCCCAAGCATCGCCCTAACATAGATCGTTTACGAAAACACACGCCATATTGTCTTTTCTGCCCTTATTAGGCGCACAGATAATCGGAAATCAAACGAAAAACATCCCCAATCGAAACCGAGAACCCCACGATATGCGACTCAAACCCCGAATTGCCTTCTCAGGCCCTATGACCCGCGCCTATAACACCCACACACACCGCCCCGCTTTTCAACGCGGCATACCGCAAGACAAGAAAACCTAACACCTGCCCTGTTAGCAATCGCACGCAACTGAAAAACACCAACGCCTGGAAATTTCTTGTGCGAATCATCTTTAGCCTGTATCGTTTCCAGCCATGGCCGACAAACTTGAAAATCTCAACAATAATCTCAAGCATATCCCGACCTGGCTCGATATCGACACCGCCCCATGGGTCATCGCCGGCCCATGCAGCGCTGAATCGGCAGATCAAATCATCGAAACGGCACTGGCACTGGAAAAATCCCCTAATGTCAAGGTCTTCCGCGCGGGAATATGGAAGCCGCGTACAAGACCCGACACCTTCGAAGGTGTCGGGCCCGAAGGACTCGAATGGCTCAAGCTCGTCAAGCAGCAAACCCGACTGCTGACCACGACCGAAGTTGCAACAGCAAGACACGTTGAACTCTGCCTCGAAAAAGCCGTCGATATACTCTGGATAGGAGCAAGAACAACCGTAAACCCATTCGGCGTTCAGGAAATCGCCGAAGCCCTCAGGGGAGTCGATGTCCCCGTAATGGTAAAGAACCCTATCAATCCCGAACTGGGACTGTGGCTCGGCGCGATAGAAAGGCTGTACCAGGCCGGGATTACCAAACTCGCCGCAATACACAGAGGCTTCTCCGGACTCGTACAGACAGACTACAGAAACCGCCCAACCTGGCAGATACCGATAGAATTGAAAAGATGCCTGCCCGCACTCCCCCTGATCTGCGATCCCAGCCATATCGCAGGCAGACGCGACCTCGTCGAAAGGGTCTCTCAGATGGCGCTCGATTTCGGAATAACAGGACTAATGGTCGAATCTCACCCAAATCCGGATCTGGCACTAAGCGATTCGGACCAGCAGATCACCCCAAGTGAATTGATTGAAATGCTCGACAGACTGAAAGTCAGACAAGTTGAGACTACTGATCCCGCCGTCCGAGACCAAATCGAGTACATGAGGACTCAGATCAGCAGAATTGATTCACAGCTTATTGCCGACCTCGCTGAAAGAATGAAGTGGGTCGATAAGATCGGACGCCTGAAACGCGACTGCAATGTCCCCGTACTCCAGTTGAACCGGTGGGAATATCTCCTTGAAGACCACCTCGCTCAGGCACGCGAAGCCGGCCTTGAACCGGCATATGTCAAGGCCGTCTTCGAACTGATCCATGCAAACGCCGTCAAGAAACAGCTATAGTCTCGGAATCACGACAACCGGCGTAATAGAGACGCTAAATATCGAACACTCTCGAACCTGCCGGCCGCGAATGCTCAAGACGCCTTCGAAACCGCCTTTATCTTCTCGACATCCACCGACAAATCCACATGACCGCAATCAAGGCAAATACTGCCTCGAATCAAAACCCCGGTCGTCAGAATCGTCGAGAGTTTTGCCTTCTTAGGGCGGGCATACATCTTACCCGTCGATTGCAGTTCGCTCGGGACCATATTCGTGCCGCCGCATTTCACACATTTCTCTTCAGCACTCATAATCACAACCTCCTCGAAATTTCTCCATTTTTCCGGCTGCTTAAGAAACAACCTCATCGGCATAAAAATGCAATAACATCGAATAACAAAATCAGACCTTCTCTGGCCGATTATACGTGGAAAACTCTATCCACAACCACCTCCATGCGGGATGTGTACTCTACCATATCTCAATGCCGTTGTCAAGAATAAAGCCCGGTAATATATCGCCTGTGCACGAAACCTCGGCAGTTATCACGTATTCATCCCGCAAACACTGCCTATCCGACGCAATAGTACCATTGCAGATTAAGCCGCTCCGACGCCCTTCACGCCTGACATACTCAAAAAACCGGACTGGTTTTCGACGAACACACTGGAAGACTAAGAACTATGCAATGTCCTAATCCCGTCCTTTCCTGCTGCCTGAATAAAGCTCATACTTCAACAGCCGGCACTCGATACTCGCGTTGTAGAATTCAAACCGCCTGCTCGTCCGCAGCCCCACCTTTTTCCCAAGAGCAGGATTCCCCGTAAAGATATACCCCGTATAGCCCGAGCACTTCTGTTTGAAGAAATCACCGATGCGCTTATAGGTCGCCTCCAATTCCCTCATATCCCCTAACCGCAGCCCATACTCCGGATTCATGACGACGATCCCCGCCCCTTTCGGCACTATTGTCTCGGCAAAATCGCACACGTCAAAATCTATCAGGTGCGCCACCCCCGCAGTGGTCGCGTTCTTCTTAGCCACTTCCACCGCGCCTGCATCGATATCCGTTGCGACTATCGGCCCCGGAACAAAAGCCGCCTTGCCCCCGCGAACCTTGCTCTGCTTCGATGCCTCGCTGCGAATCCGACGCCACTTCGACGCATCGAAGTATTTCATATGCATGAATCCATAGTTACTGCGCAGCAAACCCGGCGGCCGCCTGCTCGCAATAAAGGCCGCCTCAATCGCGAGGGTCCCGCTGCCGCACATCGGGCAGACCAGAGGCCCGGCGCCGTTATAACCGGTCGCCGTTATGATCGCCGCTGCCAGCGTCTCACGAAGAGGCGCCTTGCCCGGTATCTTCCGGTATCCTCGGTCTGACAGCTTCTGCCCGGATGTATTCAGATATACCCAGCACTTGTCATCCTTCCAGTACAGTTGCACCACGACATTATCTCTCTCCTTCCCCGAGTCGGGCCGACGGCCTCTCTTGCCTGCAATCCGATCGACAATCGCATCCTTAACCTTCAAGTTAGCGAACATCGAGTTATCCACAAAACCCGTATCCACCTTCCCTACCACGCTGACGTACTCTTTGCACGAAATCATCTCCTCCCACGCCACCGCACTGACATTGTCGTAAAGCTCCCCCACCGACTTGCACTTGAAATGCTTCAGCAGAAACAGCACATTATTCGCAGTCCGCAAATGCAGATTCAGCCGCATCGCATCTACTTGGCTGCCTTCGACCTCGAGCCCCGTACTATGACTCGCCCCGACCTGATAGCCCAACTGCTCAACCTCGCCCCGAACATACCCCACCAGCCCCGGCGAGCACGTAATAAGAATCGTACTTTTTTCTTCCAAATCCACGCCTGATAATCTCGGCTTTCTCAAAACGACCGTCCGTTCAGCACAATCTTTCATTTTCGGCAGATTCTAACGCACCAGATTCTCAACGCCGCAATTATACCCGAAAACAAATACATGCCCCCCTCAAATCTTCAATTGCCGTTCTTCCGGACCCCGGACGCGAATTCTCCGTGACTTGGGCGGCCGTCGCTGCGGTTGGCGGATTGGGAGATTTCGACTCGAAAAAATCCTTGATTTCCCATAGCTAATGTGATAACCTGTAATTTGTCCACGCGGCGCAGGATTGCGGATGTTATCTACGCCGAAGGCGGATATTTGGGAAATCCTCGGTCAATTGGCCGGGAGGTCTGGTTTGCTATGGAGAGGCTAAGTAAATGAGTAGATATACTTTCACCGTCACAACGGCAGTAATTCTCGTATTATCCCTGACCGCAGCCTCCCCGGCCGACTACTCCGGCGGGACGGGAGAGCCGAACGACCCCTTCAAAATCGCCACCGCCGCCGACTGGCAGGAACTGATGGCCGCAACGGGCGACTGGGGCAGGCAT
>JAFGCD010000022.1 GCA_016932835.1 Sedimentisphaerales bacterium | reverse complement strand
TGCCCGGCAAGCCCATTGGTCCTCCAGTAAATGACATCCAATTGTTGAGGATGCTGAAGGTGATGACCTGGAGAGCGAACGTAGCAATCACGAAATAATCGTCGCGGATGCGCAGGGAAGGGATGCCTACCAAAGCGCCAAGCAGGCTGCTAAGAAGAACCACACAGATGATGTTAGCCAGGAAGGGGCTTTGTAATCTCAGGGCCATTATTGCTGCAATGTATGCCCCCACGCCATAGAAAGCAGCGTGTGCGATGGAGATTAATCCAGTGTAGCCAGTAATGAGGTTGAGGGACACTGATAGGATGGTGTAAATTGCTATCAGAATCAGTATGTGTAGTAAGTATTCCATCTTGTCCTGTGCCGTTGAGTGGCATCACAACTCTTCAGTTTATTGGCCTCTGGGCAACAACGTACCAGTTCTTTTCGAGTTTGAAGTGTTCCCTATCCGGACTTTCTTCTCTCACACCAGAAAAACCACATTCCTTAAGAACCTTGATTAACTGATTCTTGAAAATGAAATACGTCTTTGTTGCCCAAGTATCGTACTCTACAGGTTTCGTCTCAACAGTTTGCAAATTATCGAAGAGCATTCGATGGCATACGAAGCGGCGTCCATCCTCTTCGTAATTATCATACGTATAGAATGCGATTACTGTCTTGTTTTCCTGTATAAGCCCAATTTTTGTCATGAACATAAACCTTAGAGCGATCCGTGGTTCTATTCCAAAGGCACGTGCTGGTCCACTAGAGCGACATATATCGTTTTGGGTGATGTCCATGCCCTCGACCATGTCCAATTCTCGTTCGATGCGACGACCGTTTAGTATCAGTATTCCTCCCGCCCTGAGAGCACGGAACGCGGCGGTGAACAAATTAGGAAGTATGGAAGGTGGATTGTGAATCAACGAATTCCCGATACAGAGAATACAATCGAACTCATTCTCCCATGTCTCAAACGCAGATAGCCAATCTGACGTAAGATATTTGAAATCGGCTGGCAATTGCCCTCCAAGCTTTTTAACTGCTAGATATCGCATCTCGCTGCTAATATCAATGCCAATGACAGAATGGCCACTTTGTGCCAATGGGATGGCATATGAACCAGTGCCGCAGCCGAGTTCAAGAATATGGAGTTTGTCGTTAGAACAACGCGCCTTCTCCTTTATGCAAGCAACGAGACTATCAATGCGATCAGTGCGCATCTCTTTCGGCGGCACAAATTCATCGTAGTACGGAGCGAATCTGTCATAGAATTCCTTGGTTCCTGAGACAGCTTTCTCGTACTCCTCAAATCTATCATCCATTACTATAACTCGCACTTCTTCTATCATACAGATGCTTTCACCAACTTTTTGCCGAGGATTCCTTGGGGGCGACACAGCAGAAAGGCCAGAAGTAACAGAAATGCGGTCGTTTCTTCCCAGTGAGTTCCGAATTGCCATCCTGATATCTGCTGAAACGAGGCCAGCAGAACCGAGGCGACAGCTACTCCGAGTGCTTTCCCGTTTCCGCCCAGGACAACCGCCACAACCCCGAGCAACAACATTGGCAATCCCATCGTTGGCGTCATACCCACATCGAAAGCACGTGAAAGTCCAACCCCACTCGCAAGAAACGACCCAAAGCAAAACGCAATTGCCATGGTCTTATCAAATTCGATCCCGCTTACCTTTGCGAGCTCGGGATTGTCTGCGACTGCTCTCAGGGCCAAACCGGCCCTTGTCTTGTCTACCAGAGACACTTTGGCAAGAAACACGGCAATGGCAAATCCCATCACTGCCAGTTGGATGCCCGTGATTCTGGCCCCAAGAATGCCAACAGTGGAAGCTACCGCGGAACCAGAGACGACTTTGGTATCGTCGCCGAACAACATAGAGATGCTATTCTGGAGCACAATATACAGGCCGAGAGACGCAAGCAAAAGGATTAGAGGAGATGCGCCTCTACGCCGAATCGTCCGATAAACGGCCAATTCGAGAGACCACCCAAGCCCTGTTCCGACTGCGATCGCGAATGGTACAGACGCGACCATCGGAAAGGTTAACCATTTGGAGAATGCGAAGCAAGCATATGCCCCAGATGTAATAACCGCAGCGTGGGCAAAATGAAAGAACCTCGCCGTCGAAAAGACCAGGGAGAAGCTCATACCGACCAAGAAGATCGTAGATGCTGAGAACAGGATATTGGCGATTAGCTGCCCCATGGTCCCCTTATCTCTGGACCGCCGCGGATACCTTTGAAACCTGGCTATACCTTACCCACTCCAGCCAAGGTGCATCGTCAGAAACCATGTTGAACTGGCGCAGGTAATCCGCAAATTCACGATAGCACTTAATATAATCTGGGTACACTGCTAACATCTGCTGGGTAAGGTCTGCATAGGTATCTGAGCCGTAGAAGGATCTGAAAAGGGCCGCACGGATTTCGTGGTATCTTTTGGCGGATATGTTCGGGTTGTGGACAACTGGCATTCTCACAGTATCGAAGTCATCCCAGTTCGATGTGATGAGCTGATTCTTGAACCTTGCCCAGGTACTGGTACCAGGAAACGGCGTAAGATATGATATCTTTATCTGGTTAGTCCGGATCCTAGGGAGCCACTCGAAGTACTCCCTGACTATCTCTTCAGTTTCCCACGGAAAGCCGATCATAAGATAGACCTTTACGAAGAGGCCCAGGCTATTGCAGTAATCAAAAAGGGAGTTAATCGAATCGATATCGCACGGATTTGCAGGCTTGATGATTGAGATGGCCCGAGGCGAGATACCTTCCAAGCCGAAGCCGATCTTGCTGCACCCCGCTTCCGCCATCGCCCTTATCACATCGCGATGAATGGTCAGGTTGCTCTGATGGTACCAATGGATTGCAAGGCCGGCACTTTTTATCGCATCGCAAAGACCGAGTGTCCATCGCTTGGCTTGTCCAAGAGACTGATCGATAAACACCACGGTGTTTGTTCCGAAGTCGCTCTTGAGGGCCTGGAGTTCCTTAACGACCCGGTCCGTCGAACGAGGTCGTATCCCGCGTCCCCATACAGTTGAGGATGCACAGAAATCGCAATCATTCGCACATCCCCTGGAACCCAAAATCAACGCGGTATTCTGTTGTTGAGAAGCAGGGGGCCACATCAGATCGTAGATACGATACTGTGCCAGTCTCTCCTGCTCCCTAAGTGGTTCCGGCAGGGCATCCAGATCGGTGATTCGTAGGGCACGAATGATGTGCACAGAACCAACGGTTCGAGATTCAAAACCATACAGGTCGCTGGTGTCTCCTCTGATAACAGCTTTGGCAATCGCAGGGGCGACCTCTTCGCCTTCACCTATGACGACATAATCGAATGGTCCGTCGGCCAAATCGTCTTGGTAACCAGAAGCCTGATAACCTCCGAGAACTGTGGTTTCACCTCTCGCCTTCGCTCTTTGTGCGGCGTCGATTACACCAGGGTATTCACAACTGAGCGCGGAGAACAAGCAGAGGCGCGCTGATTCACTCGCTGAGGAAATAGTGAGTTCATTGTTGCCGCGGAAATGGCATGAGTAACCAGCCGAAACCAGAGAACTGCCGATATATTCAAGTCCAATAGGCTCCGGTATCCCGTGCCCGTGCATGCTTGAATGAGAACCAGATTCGCCATCTGTCGAATGGCGTAGTCTTACCTGAGCCATTTCAAAACCTCTTTGAATTGCAGAGTCCGTCCCTCGTCCGGAAGCGCGAATGGCGCAGTAATGGTAGGTGGGCAGGGGAATAACCCAATTACATTCCTCTCGTACTGTGCTCGAATCCCCTTAACAGAACCTATGCAAAACAACTGATCGAACACCCCGAAGTCAACGGTCAGGCCATTTGACACGGCTCCGACGCCACCGCTATTTTCACCCTCAGCACCGGAAGAAGATAGGACAATTCCAGTTTGCTGTTCAAGAAACTTGATAGTCTTTCGCCACTCCTCGACACACTTGGAACCGCCAGACTCTCTAACAAAGAATGAAACTTGGCCCTTCGGGCCACAGGAAGCCTCAAAGAGTGCAAAAGCCGCCCCAAACAAACACTTGCATGCTTGATCTGACCAATCGTGTTGTTGACTCTCATTATGACTCCAGCGCTCAATGCAGTAATTACTGACGTTCACTGCTGGATTGATGGATCTCACGTAGACATGGTTCACTTGATTATCATTGCTGTCGCTAACGAGTCTCAGAGCAGTCAATACAGATTTGACAGACGGCGAATCCGTATCGACGTAAATGAATCGTTTCTTACTCTGCGTAGCAGAAGAGCGGAATCGTTCAGCGTGTGGAAGCACGCTTGTGATGGAGAATCCATCATAGAGATTCCAAATCCTCAAAAAGCGCTTTGGTGCACAGTTCAAGTGTTTATCAATTTTCTTGGAGGCATATGCGTAGAATGTGCTCCAGAGCAGGCTCAGATTCGTGTGAAACGAATGGGGAACAGCGTTGACCTGACTGTGTCCGTGGAAGTCGAGTTCATGACAATGGGTTTGGTCACATTTCTTCGGGCAATAATTACAAGCATCCGATTCAGGCTCATTGGTCACCTTATTGAACACCCTTTTAAGCATCAGACCTGATGCCCAATTAACGAGATGTCGCAATTGAAGCAATTCGGCACGCTTTTTATCAAAATTAATCAAGCCAGCTATGACTACAGCCTCTGCAATAAACGAAGGGAGTATGTCATCACGAAAATCACCTGGGTCGACAACCCAGTGCAAGCTTTCCCAAGATAGGTCTATGCAATCACATAAAAACACGGAATAGTCGTAAGTATCGAAGTCAGCGAACACCAATATTCTCTCACTTTCATCCGCAGCGTCCACTTTTGGCATGTCCACTATTCCGTGTTCCAACCTTTTTGATAATAGGAGTAGCGGTATTCTGCGTGCTGGCGAATCACTTGATCTGGAGATCCCAGCTATTAGTCTTTGCAGTTTCAACGGAGAAGATAGATGTCGCCACATGTCCTCGGATGGATTTATGGACAACGACACATCATGTTGTAGGTGAAGGATCGAAGCATTGATAAAAAGGGTGACGAGGTTAATTAGAACCGATGCTGCAATCCATAGTGTGACCAATGCGACAGCCATTTGCCAATTTACCCCTAGTATCGAAGGAGTAAGAAAGAAAATGGCAGGAACGAGCAAAGCAGCAGGGATACGAATAAGGAGAGAAGAAAAAACACCCCACTGCAGCAACTGAAAGAAAACGGCGACCGGATTAAACATTAGTTCAAGGAGTAATCCAATTTGCCTAAAAGGATGTCCTCCTATAAGAGATGGAATAAACGACTTATAAAATCGACTAACACGGCGCGAGTGGTCGTCCCAGTCTGTTGTTTGTGAATGCTCGCCATTATACATGTTCTGTACCCTCTATCCTTGCGAACAAGCCTTCTTGAGAGCAAGGAGATGACAAGCAGTGCCAAAAGAGACAATCGAAATGATGTGCCACACAAGCACGCTTATGCATTGGACCTCCTTGACAAAAGTTCCATTCGTTACAATGCTGACATGGCCCTGTTTTTCGCCATTCAGTTTCCCGGAAAGGAATATATCGAGTTTCCCAAACATCCTTAATCCTCTCGTGACGGAGATCGCCTTGGATGAAGTCACGTGAGATATTGCTGCATGAGCCAAGTTTGCCGTCATATAGGATGCCGAGGTTGTTCAGTCCAGCAATGCAATGAAAGATAAACGGCCGAACACGCCCCTCCAGTTCTGTGCCGAGCCAGCCGCCACACCCGAGCTCAACCATAGTCGCTGAAAGGTCAGAGTAGTTGTAACAGGAGAGTTCGTACTCGCGTTTGAGAAAATCGATCACTTCCCGGACCTTAGCCGGTTCAAGAAGAAGGTCATCGTTTTCCTGAGCACGTCCTTGATTGTCGATGAACATCACGCGGAATACCCGCGGGTGAATCTCATCGGTGACGTAGCGATGGAATGCGGCAAGCTCGTGGATATTCTTAGAGTGAGCTACGAAGGATACGGTGACCACATATCCAGCCTGAACGGCGAGGCGGGCGGTGTTGACAGCCTTTGACCAAGTGCCTGTCATGCCCCTCAACGAGTCGTGCGTCGACTCGAAGCCATCGATGCTGACGCCCAGTCCTGTGACTCCGACACCCCTCAACTCCTTGAGGACGCCAGGATTGTCTGAGATGAAGACGCCGTTCGTCTGAATGTCGATGTTTCGGTAGAAAGGCCACCGCGAGATAGACCAAAGGATATTAAGAAGGTCAGCGCGGACAAAAGGCTCGCCGCCGGTGATATTGATGTGGCGGAACCGCTTCATGTCGAAATCTCGAGCGATCTCGTCAAATGCACGGACGACTTCATCGGTCGTCAGTTCATCGGCATTGTTAACCTCCTCGGTCGGTGATCCGCAATGAAGGCAGCGGAGATTGCACCGTCGAGTCGCCTCCCAGCTAATGATCTGAAGAGGATGCTCCCGCATGAGGGCATCAATGCGCCCGCTCCAATTCTCGAAGAGGGGTGTTATGTCTTCACCGTGATTCATTTCGTGAATATCACCTTGAAATACTCGTTATCGTCATCGTCCGGGTGGCAGCCATACATGTTGTTTACGTATTCCACCGGGTTCGGCCATTCGAGCATTCTTTTCTTGAACTTGAGTACGTTTTCATTGCCGGTATCATCTGTGCCTTCCGCGCGCCGATTCTCCATTACCGGGAAAGCACCTTTTGAGTCATTTGCCATTCCTTGCCTCCTCACTGAACATTGAGCACTTGGCCATTCTTGATAGTCTTCTTCGCAAAAGCCTCGGACTGGAGATCGCCATTCGGTCGGAAGGCGATTTCGCCGGAAACGCCCTCAAACGAAACCTTCAAGAGCGCTTCACGCACCTTCTCGGTGTTGGTAGTACCGGCAGCTTCCATTCCCCTAAATATTGCCATGGCCGCATCGTAAGAATAGGCTCCGAAGACATCTGGTTCCTCGCCGTATTTTGCTTTGTACTGCTCGGCAAATGAGCTGAAAGCCGGGCTGGTGCTTTCGGAAGGCGCTGTGTAGAAGACCCCCTCCGCTGCATCCCCAGCAACATTCCGGAATTCAGGCGATCCCCAGTTATCTCCTCCGTACAAGGGCACACTCAGACCAAGTTCCTTGGCCTGCCGCACGAATATGCCCCCCTCCTTGGGGTACGTGGGAGAAACCACAGCATCAAGGTCCGCCATTCCTTTGAGTTTGGCGATGATCGTGCGAAAATCCGCTGTGTTCTCTTGGACCCCTTCGGAGTTGATCACTTGCCCGCCCATGGCCTCAAATTTCCTCTGAAATCCCTCTGCCAGCGGCTTGCCCCAGGAGTTGTTCGTATAGACTGTCGCCACCCTTTTGACACCGGAGTCGAAAACCCACTTCGACAGCACCTCCGCCTGGAGATCATCTGCGGGGACAGTTCTGAAGAAGAAATTTCCACCTTCGGTCGATAGTTGGGAAGACGAAGAGATTGGTGAAATCAAGATGACCTTGTACCGATTCGCAAGAGGGGCTATCGCCAAACTCACGCCACTTCCAGCAGACCCGAACACCACGGGCACCTTGTCGATTGTGGCAAACTTGGTCATGATGCTTACAGCCTCTTTCTTGTCGTTACGGTCGTCTTGGAAATCCACCACGACTTCCTTTCCCAGCACACCGCCTTTGGCGTTCTGATCCTCCACGGCCATCTCGATACCACGTTTTGCCTTCTGGCCGTAGGAAGCGACTTCACCGGTGAGAGGAAATGTTGCTCCGAGGTTGACCATACTCGAAGATGGAACCCAAGGCTGCGTGACGATCAACGCAATGACAACCACCACTGCTATGATCACCGCGATTATCCATGCCTGCCTGTTCATAATGACGTGTCTCCTTACTACGTGTAAACGTTAACGGGTTTTCAGTTCCTCTTGAAGTTCCTCAATTCGCCGCATCGCCAGTGGGGAGGGGCTACCCTTACCATTCTCCCAACGATTGACTGTCGAGAAGGTAACACCTACCTTAGCGGCAAACTGCTCCTGTGTTAAGTCAAGCCTCGACCGCAACCGCCTAATCTTCAGTGCTAACTGCTTCGTTTTCGACCTGGACATAACGTTCTTCCAAATCTCTGACCATCAAAGTAGCCTGACATAGCCTATAGCAAACAATATGGTGTATAATATACATACGTATGCACCCCAAGTGTCAAGCGCTATTTTGGGCGCACACCCAGGCATACCGGCCGATTCATCAAATTGATGCCATTTGGGTGTGCTCCTCGGGCATCAAGGGCTTCAGCCGCGAAATAAGTATCACATAAAAGAGCGTGGAACGTCTGTCGTGAAAACAGTTATCGCATCGTCTCGACAGAGCTAAAGACAGTGGGGTCTGTAACCGCTACCCAGATCTGAACGAACAAATCGGAGCAACAGACTTCGAATCCGTATGTCGTAGCTTGGAGTGAGGAGTCCCGGTCTCGCTTTCAGGACATCATTTCGAGTCGTGACCCACGTAGAAATTCGTTGGTCCATGCGTCTAAGCTGCGAAGTAAGGTAAAACCGGGACGAGAAACTTGACATGTCTTCGCTATCGGCGTGAGTGCAGGCGTCGAAAGTCCGAGGGGGGAGGGCCAGAAATTGACGTTTGCATCGTGATGGACAAATATCCGGAAAAGAAGGGTATTGCAAAATACCCTTGCTCACCGGTATGATAAAGGGATTCACGTTCTTTCTGATACCCGAGGACATTCTATGAAAGGGAAGATCAAAGCAACTTGTCCCGTATGCGACTCTGTGGGATACGTTCCTGAAGACTACGAAGGGAAAGTCAAGTGCCCGAAATGCAAATCTGTGTTCAAAAGGACGGGGAATCCCATTTCGAAAGTGAGAAAGCAACTTCTCGGGAAATTGGCTGATCTGAAACAAGCGGGCTTCTCAAAAGCAACGTGGATTGGAGGGAACGACAAACATGCCTGCAAGAAATGCCAAAGCAGGCATGGTGTTGCTTACACTATCCAGCAGATGACGATGATTCTCAATTCGGATTTCTGCGAATCAAATCCTTTTGAACAGGGATGCAGATGTACCATTGTCGCGTTTAGGGAGCCTCGGCAGGAATGAGAGAAGCATTACCAGAAAATATGATTTGCCTTTTTCGACATGTGGAAGTATGGTATATTAGATGGGAATAGTGATTTAGATGATAGCTAAGGAGATTTAAATCTCGTGGGTGATATAAAGAACCTATTGACTGAGTTAAATGATCTCAAACCTAAGGGATGGTCTGTTGTATGGCGTGATGGCAGAATAAGTGTCAGGCCAGACAACAGAAAGCTTGGCAAATTTGTGATATCTCATAGAAACGACACTTTTACCGTGGGTTTTTTCAGCAATAGGGACAAGAAGTGGATTGCATACAATTATTTTCCTTCATCAGAGAGTATTTGCAGGTTAATTTTACAGTGGATGAAGGCAGAATATCACAAAGGCGTGAGCGATCTTCAAGGGGAGAATGTATAGAAGCTTTGCTTTTGCTAAGCAAAGAAATTAAAGACGGCGGACAACAACGTACAGACACAAGATGCCGGCTGTCGGATTAAGTCCTATCTACCACAATTTGGTGGAATGTGATCAGATATATTTCCCTTAATTTGGTCACCCTCCACCGCCTTGTGTTAGGCTACCAAGAAGGTTACCTACCGTGTCATAGACGTTACCAGTTAGATCAAAGATGAGATCATAATCAGCAGGTAGTCCCAGAGCAGCCTTAAGTGCATGAAGTCGCTCGCTTGCGAGGTATTTGCTTATCCCATGATACTTCTCAAGGTGCTTGTACACTTGTTCGATATTTCGCGTTGCCCATCTTGGGAACCACTGGGCCTTGTTGTGAACTAGTATTTGCTCTTGAGAAACAAAATATGTGTGGTCGCCTTCGACTTCAAGATTATACACAATCGTCGAACCTTCGATTACCCCAATATCTTCAATTGACAAGTGAAGGCTGTCGGACGTAAAAAGATTATCCCCAACGACCAGTTCGGAAGCTTTGACCCACTCCTTTCCTTGTACCCAAAATGGGTGCTCAGAAGTCGTTTCAATAACCTCATCACCTACGCAGATGATCAGGAGAGAATTGACGTCATGTTTAAAGACGTTAACAACCAAGCATTGTGTGGTCTCGCCTGTTTTCTGATTATAGCTCCACACCAAGTCTCCGACGTTCACTTCCGCAATTGGCACTTCTCCTTCAGGAGTATATATCTCCGTGTCGGCAGTGAAGCAGCCGGTGCCGTAGCCAGAAATGTTTAGGATTGCCCAATTATACAAATCGATCACTCTTGTATATGCCATGTACCAGACTCTTCGTGCAAAATCCATCGCACCTGCTCCAACAGCAGCAGTCTGTGCCCGCATTTTCGCGACCCAGCTACGACTAAATAGGAAGTCGAATAAGAAGAATTCTCCACTGGGATCAACCTTGTTAATCGGATCATTCAGACAGTACAGGTAAGAGTGCAAGGTCATTGGCTCTCTAAAGCTGCCCCTAACGGGATCTCGTGTCATGAATCTGGCTGCGTTGTATTGACGGGCATTGCAGTAATAAGAATCTATCTCTTCGTCAATCACATAGCCTGCCCATCCATACCAGTTGCTTACCGTCTCATCGCTCTCACTGCCCGTGATACCGCCCCACGGCGTGTAGTAATAGCAGTTTGCCACCGCACCGTTTGCATCGATGATCTGGCGGACACTTCCTAACCTGTCATGCAGATAGAAGTACCTCGGCGAATTCACATCTCCATCATGCTGTGCGATTACCTGATCGTTTGCATGGACATAAGTTTTCAGAATGGTGTTGTTGTCGTTTGCATCGAGAACAAGGAGGATCTCTGGCAGGTTATCTGTTGTGTCAACGATGTACTTGTGCCAGTAGCTGCCCGCATTCCAAATTCTATGTTTGTATATCCTAACGCCTTCAGGATCATATTTGGCCTCCATTCCCATGCTCGGATTCATAAACATGCCGTACCGTAAATTGCCGTCCCAGTCATATTCCAGGGGGTAGTAGTGAGGATCATCGTCAAGCAGGCTGGTCTGCCTGCCGTTAAGATCGTACCAACCGACAGCTCCTCCACTTCCACCAGTCCTTAGATCCCCCGTATATGAGAAATAGGAATGGTGTTCCTGGTCGGGGCTGTAATTATTGAACATGTAGTGCGTTAGATTGCCTGTTGTGTCGTAATCGTAGGCGTATTCCCTTGCCGAAGTCGGGGGCACGTTTGCCCCATGGGCATACCGCAGGCGAGAAAGCATGTCATAGGTGTATGTGTAGCTGTGATCGACCGTGTTGCCGTCCGTGGTGGTTACGGTTTCATCTGCATACCAGAGCCTCCCCAGCCCGTCAACGTCAACGTTTTCGAGCACGAAAGTCGGCCCTCCGGAAGTGGTGAATCCCGTGAGGTGGTTCTCACGGTCATATGTGTAATCAATGGATACAGATGTTCCCATCACACTACCCGATAGGAAGTATTCCAACTGTTTGCGGTTGCCGTTCTCATCATATGTGAACTCGGCAATCCAGTCATTCAAAGCTGCCAACAGCGGCTCAGTCACACTCTTGAGCCTATTAGCGGCATCATAGTTGTATTCAACGTAATACAAAATGCTGTTGGGATCGTTGGGTTCGGTCACAATTATGCTGCTCTTCTGATCATCTCCCTGGTACATATAGGAAATCTGGTAGCCATCCTGCTCGGTGATTTCTTGCACCCTATCGAGCACATCGTATTGATAGGCAATTTCGCCGGACCCGCCTATATTGTCTGTGGAATTACGGCTATCTTCCACGAGCGTCTTTCTCCCAAAGCCGTCAAAAGTGTAATGGACGTTGCCGCCATCGGGGTAATTAACATCGATCAACCTGCCATAACCGTCATAGTAATACTCAATCCAGTGCTTTATGTCGTTTGCATCCCAGACTGCCTTAGCCGATAGTGTTCCGTCACCATTGTACAGAAGCTCCTCGTAGTCACCGGAAGGATATAGGGTCTTGACTCTCCTTGTGAACGGATCAAGGGCAATATACGTGTACCTGTCGTTGGCATCTTCAATTCTTATCTGATATTCATTGCCGTCGACGACAAATCCGCTATCGTCATAGCCATAGACTGTCTCGACCTGTTCAGTGTCGTTTATGTCCTGGATAACCTTTGTAATCCTGCGCCGGGCATCATACTCATACTGGGTGCGTGCCAAGAGTGTGCCATCATAGTCATATGAATTCACATCCCTGACCAAGCCATTCTGATAGTAGAGTGTTTGCGTTTTTACATTGGGATCAGCGTCGATTTCCGCTGCAAAGTACTCGGCAATGTTACGATTGGCATTATCGTAGTCGAAATATATAACGCTTCCATTGGGATCTATAACACTGATCCGGTTTCCTGCGGCATCATAATAGTAGTCGGTTGTCAGGTCGAGTTCACCAGGAGCGACTACGGTGGTAGTCAGTCTTCCCAATAGATCGTAGTAATAGTCTGTAATTCTTTCCACCGACATGTTGTGTCCGTATGCCGTTGCTTTCTTGACTGAACCACTGCCGTAATATTCTTTGGCAAGGGCCTTCAGGATTGTTGTGTCATCATAGTCATACCATACGGTCGAAGTACTCCTGCCCGTGTCATCATACGACCACTCGATGGACCAGTCCTTGCCTGAGCTGTACTCATTCTTATACTCCTCGGTTTTCAGGCCACGGTCATCATAGTGATACTCTTCGTAGGTTCCGTCGTCATATGTAATCTTCTTTGGCAGACCACCGATGGTGTAACTGGTCGAGACTTCGCCGCTTGCTGCTGTCTGCTCGTAGGTAGCATTTCCGTTCTGATCGTAGCCGAAAACCTCCGTGGATACAGGCGTCATCGCTTCGTATCTGCTCGGCACGAAAGCCGCATCAGATATGCTCATCGCATCGGCATCTTCATACTTCCTGACCTTCCACAGTCTCCCAAAATCATCATAGTCATTGAGAACTACGCCGCCAAGATGATTGGCTTCGATCCGCAATTGCCCTATGGCATCGTAGTGGAATCTGGCAACAGCCTCCAGGGAACCGGAAGTGCCCATCTTCATCAGTTTCACATAATCGTTGTCGTCATAATCATAGGAGAGTATGAATCCGTTCGGGTCAGTCTTCTGCTGTACAAGTCCATTGGCGTGATACTCATAGTCGCTTTGTGCCCACACGTCCGGACTTTCGGAAAGCAATATCTTATGCTTCACAACATATTCACCGTGTGTGTTCTCCGTACCGTTGGCATTGCCGTAAACGTTGATTCTTTCAACCTTTTGGCCCGTTTCGTTTAGACCTTGCCAACTTGTCTGCCTTGTCTGCAGTGAGTGATCGGGGTGGTATGCAAATTCCGTGGTAATGTAGTTGCTATCATCCACATATACCCGCTGTTCGATCAAGTCGCCGTATCCATTGTAATCGTTCCAGGTCTTTCTTATCACTCCATCGAAATATTCATTGACATCTGTTGGCTTCAATGGATTCTGATAATCACTGTAGAGGGCATTCACATCGGTGACCGCCGAGCCATCGTTGGTAACAGTCTTCTGCTCAAGCACATTACCCCTCGTGTCCTGAATCGTCGCAATTTCCTGGTACGGCGTAGTGGCTATTGTTCTAAGATTTGAAACGTTCTCATTGCCTGGATCCGGATGATAAAAAACATACTCATACGATGTCTCGAGATAGTTGTTGGAGTCAACATAGTCGTTTCTGGTCGCCACTCTGCCGTAATCATCGTACTCAATTTCAATCGACGGATCGGAAACGTCACCTTCGTAGGCAACGGCAATAAGATTCATCCCGTCATCATATTGATACTGAGTGACATATTCCTTGGGTGTTCCACCGTCATATACGCCGTTGGAATCTACGCCATAGCCTGTCTTGGTGACTTCCAAAGTCTTGTTGCCGCTGATCCAATCGTACTCGACCGTTCGGTACACTTGGCTGCTGATCTTAAGTTGAGCTTGTGTGTAGTAGCCGCCAGAAACATCAAGGTCGATGTTCCTTGTCCCGTCAGAGATCAGGGTAACGGCTTGCGTACCGTACCAACTGTATGTAAGGCTGTTGCCGAACCTGTCGGTTTTGCTCTGTAGAGTCGTCGTGATTGTTCCGAACAGGGTTCCAAAGACCAGCCATGGGTCATCCGGCTGCAAATCCAGCCAAACGTATTTGAATGATAGCACAGTGCCGTCACGCTTTATCAGTTTGTATTGGACTCCATCTATGATAGTCCACATCCAGTCGAAGTCGCTCGTCCTTTCAATGTAATCAAACGAGCTGTTTTCCGGATAGGGTTTGTAGATGGTTGTGGTCTCATTCGTCGTGCCTTCTGGATCATGCAAGAACAACTGTCTGGACCCGTCGGGATAAGTGACCCAGATCTGCCCATAGGCCAGGATGGAACCGTCACGTGTTGGAAAACCAAGTTCCTGTTCATACCAATGATCTGAGTCTTCGGTAAGAGTGATCTGGTCGTTGCATGTCCAGCCATTGCGGATGGGCTTGCTATAGAATCGACGGTTATTATCGTATATGCGTTTGAATTCGAATGGAAACTCACCCGGCCAGGGCACTGAGATGTCAGCTGGCTCTTCGTGATGGAACGTATTACACTTGAGGTTGCTGGCAATGACGAATGTCTTGAGTTCCGCGCCGCTCATTAGTTTCTGCAGCCCCAGAGAGCTGCTGCCGGTGTCATCGTACACTATTATGCCCAAATGATAGTATCCATTTGGGATTGCACTCGTGTCCCAGTACCCGACCGTCTTGCCGCTTTCTACAGGGTTCCAACCAACGTAAGTGGTGAACCAGTTGGCTGGATCGCTGTCATCAAGATCATCCGGACAAAACCTAATCTCGTATCTTCCCAGCTCATCCCACCAGATATGGCCTTTCAGTGGCACTCTGCCTTCCAGTATATCGTCTCCGCCTCCACCCGGGCTGGTAATAGACCAATTCGTTTCACTACCATCTCCGTTCTCGTCGCTGATCGACAGTCTGTCCAGTCGTACTGAATCGGAATCACCGGTTCGGAACTCGACCTCCGTCAAAGTGCTGCTGTTGACGCCGAAATCAGCGTTGCTCGTCAGGACAGAGCTACCATTCCAGAACACATCATAGTCATTGGAGGAATAGTCCATTACAAACTTCAACTCAGAATAAGCCGGACTCCAGGATACGTCTGTGTCAATGAAGCTGCTGCCATCCAAGACATGGATATCTCCGTCAGCATTGAATTCGACCACTGCAATCTCGTTAGCATCATCAAGAATACGTACTCTCGCATCGTCCCCAGGATATATCTGACATCTAATGTACGTATCAGCATCTCCTGCATCATCAAATAGCTTGCTGACAGCAGAGTTTGGATCGATGCGGATGTATTGGTAGCTTCCTTCCTCGTTCACATCTGCCAAGCCAAGATGAACCTGCCAGCCATTCTGGTAGTCAAGATCGCCAAGAGCAAACCCCTGGTAGCTTTCAAATGAGGTTAGATATGGCAGCGAATCCTTATAGGATTCCAGTTGACCAGCATCAGCGAGCCAGTAGCGAGCTATGTAGGTTAGGTCACTGGCATTTACGGTTTCACTGTTGTCGAAATCGCCCTCAAGACCGCTACCGGATTGCAGCCAATTGCCGGCAAACTCGGCAAAATCAACAGCATTTACTGAGCCGTCACTATCTAAGTCCGGCCACCAGTAAGGATTGCTCCAAAGGGATACGGCAAAGACTGATATAACGACGACAGCGGTTAGAATTGTTCTCCGAGTAATCATGGCAAATCCTTTCACCTAATGAAGCTCCATGTATATGCTGCCTGGCAGCCTCCCAAACAAGCCAAAGGATGAAGCCGCCAGAGATAACGGCGAAGCACTCTTTCATCTTGTCGTGGGCATGAGTAATCCGGTAATTCCGTTGTTGTATCACGCTCTGTCTGGACAGAGCCCAAAGTTTCATCATTGATCCCGCTGAGAACACGTGCAACCTCTCGTTCGGGTATGGACTACACTCACGCAGTCTGAACTCTCAAAGACCCTGTCGCGGACGTTCTCTTGCCGTCTCAGCAATAATCGGTGCCGCACATACGCCAATTGAACGCTCGCAAACCAAGTCGACATCTAATCCCTCTCCAAGGGTCCCGTCAACAAGATTTCAGAAAGAACCCAATCCTTTTTATCTTCTTGTCTCAAGCGGAGGATGTTGTGCTCTATGGCCACATATTTCGGAGTCCTGTCCGATAATACCGGCCGGAAGGACATGCGACTCCATACAGCAAGCCGTGCGGGCACACTTCGCCCACTTCTATGTAGTAAGGCGGTTCTGAGGCCAGAAATGTTGATGGATTTTTCCAAGGCCCTTCGAAAAATGTGAGGAAATAGGCTAATTTGCCGACCTGAACCTATGTCAAGCTTCGCCACACACGTTTTTCTGGGTCAGCCCATCGCACCAAATGCCCCGATATTTCACAACCTCCATAACCACCCTAATCTTCAGGAGCCGTCTTCCTCTCAACAAGTCGCGTGCCCTCCATTTTCGTAGATGCAGAGTTGACGAGCTCGCTTGCGATTGCCAGAAGACGGGTAGGCTCCGGTCTAAATTACGGCCCACCTCTCGAGTCCACTTGTCTTTCAGGCTGCCCAAAGCAGAACATCGGGCTACAGTGCCGTGAGGTCTGAACTGACGTGCCTACCCACAATTGCTGTGACCGCAGAAATCACAAACCTCGCAGTTTGCCTCCCACCGCACAGGGTGGCCGCATTCCTCGCAAGTCCGCCGCAACGGCGTTCTGTGGGCAGCTTCTCTGGATCCGACAGTCTCCTCCAGGGCCCGGGCTATCGCGTCCGGACACGACATCACATCCACACCCTTGTTGGACTTCCTCGCCACTGCCGTTGACATGCACCGTATCCCCTGCAATTGATCGATCATCACTCGTGGGTCAACACCGGACCTAAGCGCTGCCGAGACTGCTCGGCAAGTAGCCTCCGTTTGGCTTGGACAGCCACCGGCCTTGCCCAGATTCGCGAACACTTCGCATATCCCCTCCTCATCTTTGTTGACCGTCACAAACAGCGTTCCGCATCCCATCCTGAACTTGCTGGTTTGGCCGGTGGTTGTCTTTGGTCTTGGCCGGGGTCCTAATGTTCCTCCAACCGATTTCTGCGTCGCCTGGAGAGACGATAAGACCTGGTTGTCTCGACTGTTGTCCCTGTAGACTGTGACTCCCTTGCAGGCTGATTGGTACGCCAGCTTGAGTATCCTATCCACATCGTCAACAGTAGCATCAGCCGGCAGATTGACGGTCTTGGAAACGGCGTTGTCAATGTTCGCCTGAAAAGCCGCCTGGATGCGAATATGCCATTCCGGGGCAATC
>JAFGCD010000021.1 GCA_016932835.1 Sedimentisphaerales bacterium | reverse complement strand
CGCCGACTGAAGGAAATAACGGCTGAAGCCGACGGCTTCGACCGATTCCGCCATCCGGCGGACTGAAGTATATTTTGGAAAGTGAATGTTCTAAGATAGGAGAAGCAGCATGCTTAGGAAATTGAGCCTTCCGATTCTTGTTGTGCTTGTATCAGTACTATGCCTGTCATGGGCAGTTATCGCCGCAGAGGATGAAAAAACGACAACGCTCGATACCGACCCAAATCTCGCAGGCTGGTGGAAATTCGACGAGACCGCAGGCAAAACTGCCGCTGATTCCTCCCTATATAAGCGCAAAGGTCTGCTGAAAGGAGAAATCTCCTTCGACGGCAACTCGGCCGAGGGCAAGATCGGCAAGGCCCTCAAACTGGGCGAACGGGACTATGTCGAGATCACAAACTACAAGGGCGTCACCGGTACGAAACCTCGCACGATAACCGCCTGGGTAAAAACACAGGAAACACGAGGGCAGATCATGTCGTGGGGGACGGACGATTTCGGACAAATGTGGATATGCTGCTTCATCAGGGGCCGAATCGGAGTCACGCCGAGCGGCGGCTATTACTATATGAAGGAGGGTATAAGCGACGACAAGTGGCATCATATAGCGGCAGTCGTCCGCCAGGCGGAAATGCCCAATTTGCACGATGATGTCCGGCTGTACAGGGACGGCGAGCCAGCAGTGATAGATGACATCGGACTGCTGGACCTGTGGCCCGTCAATACCGGTAAAGATATCGACGTGTACATCGGCAAGGGCTTTGAGGGGCTTCTCGATGACGTGCGCCTCTACGACCGAGCCCTCAGCGATGAAGAGGTCAAGGCCCTGTTTCAACTCAAGAGTAACCAGCCGATACCGAAACCAAAATAGGCGCCGCCCTCGGCAATTACGCAAACAATAACGTAGTTAAGGAACCGAAAAATGAAAAATGAGAAAGTATCAAGGCGGCAATTCGTACGCGACAGTGCAATTGTGGCAACTGGTCTCGCCGCAGGTCTGGGCGCAATAGCCGGCAGTACTACAGAAGCGGCCGCAGAAACTGTCGATACATCCAAAATCCTCAACTACAATCCCGACATGGAATACCGCAGGCAGGGAAGCACAGACTTCATGGTTTCAGCCGTCTGTCTCGGTGGACACTCCAGGAGCAGCCAGGAGGAGCGGAACGAAATTGTCAGCAGGTGCATCGATGCAGGCATAAACTACATCGACGCCTGCTGGGATAACGAGGTCAAGCGCGACGCCAAAGCTCTCAAGGGCCGACGCGACAAAATGTACCTTGCACTTTCGCACGGCGCAAAGGAAATTCGCTTTGCGGAATACCGAACGGCAGAGAAGCTCCTCGCATCCCTCGACGAACTGCTGCACGATGCCGATATCGAATACACGGACCTCTGGCGGGTAACCTGCTACGAGCCTGGCGGAAGGCACACCTTCGATACCGCTTGCGAACTTGTCGAGGCCCTGGAGACCGCCAAAAAACAAGGCAAGGCCCGCACCATCGGCTTCTCGACGCACGACCGCAACTGGATTAAGTTTATGATCGAGTACTTCCCGCAAATCGATTGCGTCTGCTTCCCGTTCACGACAATGAGCAAGGCAGCTCCGAAGGATAGTGTCTTTCCGACACTTAAAAAGCAAGACGTCGGCGCCTTCGGCATCAAGCCATTCGCAGCAGGCTCGCTCTTCCGAGGAGACCAGGAAGAAAACGACAAGCGAGCAAGACTGGCTATTCGATACATCCTCAGCACCAATACGGTCATCCCAATACCGGGAATGAACAGCATCTCGCAGGTTGACAATGTCGTCAAGGCCGTTAAAGAACGCCGCCAGTTCGACCTCAAAGAAACTGCCGAAATGGAAAAGGCTAATAAGCAAGCCTGGGCCGCGCTCCCGCCAAATTACCATTGGCTCAATAACTGGAAATATGTCTAATATGAGATACAGCTTATTTTTGTTCGTAATCGCGGCGCTTATTCTGCCGTCGGCCGGCTGCAAACCCTGCTGTTCCGGTAAAGAAACCCAAGTCGATCCCACAGCCGTTAAAGATTCCGCAAAAGGGCAAGCACCGCTCCTGCTAGACGACGAACCTTTACTGCTCGATGATGCGCCTGAGAATGAAATTGATATCCAACACGGTGCCGACAATTCGCGGTGTTTCGTCTGTCACATCAATTATATGCAGGAAAAGATCGCCGTGGTCCATGCCCGCAAAAATATGAGCTGCGCGCACTGTCACGGTGAATCGGACGCCCACATTGCCGACGAGTCATGGGCATCCGGAGGCAACGGCACCGCACCGGAGAAAATCTATACTAAAGATAAGGTCAATTCCTTCTGCACGGGCTGTCATGCCGGGCCTGAACTGCCCGAAAAAGAGCACAAAGCCCTTTTCGCCAACCCGCCGTCTGACAAGCACTGCACCGATTGCCACGGCAACCACCTGCTAACAGACCGCAAGACCAAATGGAAGTAGCGACGGCGCCGCCGGAACCTTCGTTTCTTCGGCAGGGATAACTTTATGAAACGATGCTTGCAGACCTTCTGCCTGATATTCGCTGCGGCGCTGACCGCTTCAACCGCCATCGGTGCCGAAGAAATCACAGTTATAGATTCATCACAACTGCCCAATGCCCTCCGCAGCCTCAAACCCGGCACAACGCTGCTTATCGCGCCGGGCACATACCGAGGCGGCCTTTACCTGAGCAATACTTCCGGGACGGCCGAGGAGCCAATAGTGATTCGCGGCGCCGACGCCGAGAACCCGCCTCTCTTCTCGGGAGGAAGCCATGCGTTGCACCTCGCCGACTGTAGTTACATCACGCTGGCCAACCTGAAGGTCAGAGGTTTTCCTGCAAACGGCATCAATATCGACGACGGCGGCTCATTCGAAACGCCCGCCCACAACATCACCCTCGAAAACATCACGATCCTCGAAACAGGCCCCCAGGGAAATCATGATGCCCTCAAGATCTCTGGAGTGGACCGCTTCCTAATTCGGCGTTGCCGCTTCGAAGGATGGGGCGGTTCGGGAATTGATATGGTCGGTTGTCACAACGGCGTCGTCGAAGACTGCAACTTCGTCGGAAGAGAAGGATTCTCACAATCAAACGCCGTCCAGCTTAAGGGCGGCACGCGTCACATTCTCGTGCAAACATCCCTGTTCAAAAACGCAGGCCAACGAGCAATCAACCTCGGCGGGAGCACGGGCCTGCAGTTCTTCCGGCCGGGCGCAGGCGACTACGAAGCAAAGGACATTGTCATCGCCGGCAACCGCTTCATAGAGGGCCTCGCTCCGGTAGCATGGGTCACCGCCGACGGAGGAATCTTTCACAGTAATACAATCATTCTTCCCGAAAAATGGGTGCTCCGAATCCTGCAGGAAACAAAGGACCCTAAATTCAAGCCCTGCCACGACGGCGTTTTTGAGAACAATCTGGTCATTTACGATTCCAGAGTGAGCGTCTTCGTAAACGTAGGCCCCGGCACAGCCCCGCAAACCTTCAGCTTCGGCCGCAACGCCTGGCACAATCTCGACGGAACCCGAAAACCATCGCTGCCGGCACGCGAAACAGATGCGATATATCAGCCCGACATTGAGTTGTCCGAAGAATCGCATAACACCGGCCGAATCAAAATAAGGGACAATCGACTGGCGGAAATCGGCGCTCACGCATATATACGCCCCCGATAGAGCGAGGCTATTTGCTATCGGCACGCCTCTGTGATATACTATCAGGGGAATGATTCATTAACGTAGTCTCGGTGATTACAACCAAGGCATAGACTGTGGGAAAATATATAGGCATTATTGGGTTCATTGTCATAGTGTTCGTTTGCAGTGCCTTTGGCGTAACGAGCATCCCGGAAAACATCGCACCAAAAGCAAAGATATCCGCAGATTCCCAATACAGTGGCGACTATCTCGCAAAGTTCGTCGCCGACGGGCAAATACCCAACGCCGACGCAAAGAACGACCCGCAGAAGGCCTGGGCAGTCCAGGGCGGCACGCATCGAAACGCCGCGGAATTGACATTTCAATGGGATACACCGACGCCTGTGGCTGAAATCATCTACTACGGCCGAACCGCGTGGTTCCTCTCCGAATGCTTCAAGGACTACGAACTATATGCAGACGACCAAGTCGCCCCCCTGCTCAAAGGCCGCCTCGAAGCCAGACAAGGCCCCCAGCGAATCACGCTCGCCGAACCACAGCACGTTCGCAAACTGCGCCTGAAATTCACCAGCTCCTACGGAGGCCCGAATCCCGGCGCATCCGAGATACAGATATTCTCCAGAGCTTTGTCAGATGACAGCTGGCGGGAAATGGTCGAAACATCTATCCTGCAAAGCAATCCCTACTACCGGACAGACACCGAGATACTCAACAAACCGGCCTCTCGCCGTCTCCGGCAGGATCTAATCGCCGGCAGGCTCGGCTTCGAATCCTTGATAGTAATACAAAGACATCCCACCCAGCCCAGCCATGTCTATACCTACCACAACGAGGGATTTCAGGCAGGCGGGGGCTTATATGTCTTCACGCCCGATGAAAAAGGAGGCAGTCTAAGGCAGCTCGTCGCCGCCCCGGAAGGACAAATCCTCGACTGCGACCTCTCCTATGATGCAACCGAAATACTCTTCAGTTGGCGAAAGTCAGTCGCCGACCTTTATCAGCTCTATCGCATGAATATCGACGGCACAGGCCTGAGCCAAATCACGAACCACGAAAGCTACAATTTCAACGGCTCCTGGCTTCCGGACGGCTCTATTGTCTTTCTCTCGACACGCAAACCGGCATTTGCATACTGCTGGACATCGCCCGTCGGCATACTCTACCGCACCGACCGCGACGGCAAAGAGACACGCCGCATCTCGGCCAACTACCTCAACGACTTCACCCCAAGCGTGATGAACGACGGCCGGATTATCTACGGCAGATGGGAGTATGTTGACAGGCCCGCCATTCCGATACAGAGCCTCTGGACGATAAACCCCGACGGGACAAATCTCGCTATTTTTTACGGCAACCGGGTCCTCAGCCCGGCCACGTTCATCGAACCGCAGGCAATCCCGAACGACACGAGAATCCTCTGCACGATGACCGCCCACAACGGTCCCTGCCGAGGCGCAATCGGAATCATCCAGCCGAACCTCGGAGTAAACGCCCAAAACGCAATCCGCAATCTTACCCCGGAAGTTGATATCGGATCGGTCGATCGCGGTGACGGAAACCATATCCGCGGCCCGTACGAAAGCCCGTATCCGCTCGATTCGCAACTCTTCCTCGTATCCAGAGAAGGCACGATCCTGCTGCGCGACTATGACGGCGACAGGCAGATTACTGTCCTTGGCAAAAAAGACGGCATCGGCTTCTACAACCCGCGCCCGATCCGACCAAGGCCGAGGCCTCCTATCCATCCTTCCGTCCTGCCGGAAAATCCCGACAACTGGGCCACGGTAATACTTCAGGACGTATATCATGGACTCGAACCGCACGTTAAACGAGGAGAAATAAAGCAGATATGCGTCGTCCAGGAAATCGAAAAGAGCAAAATGGCGGATACTAGGTATCGCGCCTTCGGTTTTCAGTTCCCGGTAGTATCCTGCGGGGCGACCTACGCCCCTAAGAAGGTCTGGGGCTTCGTCCCGGTAGCAGACGACGGTTCGGCATGCTTCAAGGCCCCTGCCAATGTGCCGCTGTATTTCATGGCTATAGACGCCAAGGGACGAGCCGTGCAGAGAATGAGGAGTTTCACGCACTTCATGCCCGGGCAAATCCAAGGCTGCGTCGGATGCCACGAGCCTCGCAATCACAGTCCCCGGCTGTGGACTCGTCCCGCAGCCGTAACACGCGCCGCCGAGCCGCCCCAGCCGCCTTCGCCTCCGGAATGGGCGGTCCGAGGATTCAGCTACGCCGACATTGTCCAGCCCGTTCTCGACCGGCACTGTATCGCCTGCCATAGCGGCCAGGCCCCGCCCAGAAAAGTGGATCTCAGCGGCGACGAAACCGATTTCTTCAATGTTTCCTATGAGACCCTCGCACGTCAGGGCCGGCCCGGCGAAAATCCATATACGAAATGGATACCGACATTCAACGGCCAGGAGGCGAATATCCTCATAGTCACTCCGAAAAGCTGGGGCTCGCCCGCAAGTAAACTCGCAGACATCGTCTTGTCAGGCCATCCGGACATGAACGGCAAAGCTCGTGTCAATCTGAGCGACACAGAACGCAGACGAATCTTCACATGGATCGACCTCAACGTCCCCTACTATGGAACGTCACTATCGAATTACTATGAGCGAATCGGATGCCGGCAGATGATCCCCGCCGACTTCGAGAGCGTTTTTCAGGAAGTCGCCCGCAGACGCTGCGCCTCCTGCCATAAGGCCGACGACAAGGGCACGGTTCAGGTCCCAAGGAAAGTCTGGCTGCGAATAACGCATCCCGAATTGAATAATTTCCTCCTGGCCACCCTGGCAAAAGACGCCGGCGGCACGCAACAATGTGGATCAGCCGTATTCGAATCCGGGCAAGACCCGGACTACAAAGCTATCCTTAAAACCTTCGAGCCGATGCACGAAATGCTTAAAAGACAGCCCCGCATGGATATGGCAGGTGCATACAAAACTCAACCGAACGTCACGAGAAGTAATTGATTCAACCACAACTCCACAGAAAGAGCCGATCGTATGAAAAAGACAATCGCCATTATAGTCATCGCAATTTCCGCCCTGGCCTCATGCAGAAACACGTCACAGACAACGCCCGGCGTCGCTGATTTCCCTCTGGTCGATTATCACGTACACCTCAAAGGCGGCCTGACGCTCGATGAAGCCATTGCAATCTCGAAGAAAAACGGCGTAAAATTCGGAATCGCGCAGAATTGCGGGCTTGGGTTTCCGG
>JAFGCD010000020.1 GCA_016932835.1 Sedimentisphaerales bacterium | reverse complement strand
GCGTCTGAAGGGCCGTGGGCGTCGCTGGAATGGCAACTCCATAGACGCCCATTTGGCTCTCAGCTGCCTGCACAGCAACACTGGCCAAAGGCCAAAGTGCCCTAAAATCTTCACAGACACAAAGAGACGGAAGAGGGAGTTTTCGATTGATTATTTGACAGGGGCGGAGGGCGGGTGACGGAATTTGCTTGACTTTGTTTGTGAATTCAAGTACAATTACTTCGAATATTGATTTTTGCGTCGTCTATGCGGGCGCGGTTTGTCGGCTGCTTCGGCCAAGTTGTAAAATGCTCGGCACAGGGGCAAAAGACGCGAGGCCCGGTATAAGTAAGAATAGAGACACTATTAATTTTGATGAGGTGGGTAATGAAAATATGTTGCAGAGTACTTCTCTTGATGTGCATCTTGGCTTCATCTGCGACGGCCGGCACAACAATAGTAAAGGTGTTGCCCGAGGGTGACGGGAACATCGGCAAGTATCGGCCTGGATACGGCTGGTCTTACGAATGGACGGCTTTCGAGACGGATGCGAATCCTAATCCGGTTTATCACTGGTACGAGTACGGCGAGGGCAGCTACCGGGACACTTTTCTGCAGGTCGGGCTTAGCGGCCTTCCGGAAGCGGACGATATTCTCAGCGCGACGCTGAATATCAATCTTGTGAGCAAGAACAGCGACGGGACGCTTTCGAATCTGTCACATGCGGGCAATTCGAGCGCGGCTACCGGAAACGCATCCGACCAGATCGGCGGCACGGAATCTGTGGGGCCGGTGAGCGGGGCTCTGGGGTGGCTTTCTTTCGACGTGACGAGTTTCATCAAGAATGACGTTTCGAGCGGTTATTCGTGGGCGGCGTTCCAGTTTGGGAATATCGGCTACACTTCGATGGCTTTTTCGAGCGGGGAGGATGCGGTTTACGCTCCTTATCTGGCGGTCGTATCCGAAGGGGGCTCGATGGTTCCGGCTCCTTCTGCATTAGGACTTGCGGTTATCGGGGTTCTGGGGATAATCCGGAAGCGACGCGGATAGTATGCAGTAAGTATCGATTTCAAGAGGCGGCTCGTTTCGGCGTGCCGCCTTTTTTTATTTTTGGGGGGGGCGGGGCAAAGTCGGATTAGGGGAATAAAAGAGTTGGCAGGCGGGCAGTGAATTGGGTATCTTAGATGCGGTATGCGAAATTTCGATAAGGCCAAGCGAATAGTGATTAAGATCGGCACGAATGTGCTGACGAAAGACGACGGCTTGGACAGCGGTTTCGTTCGACGGGTGGCGAGGCAGGTCAGCCGACTGGTGGAAACGGGCAGGCAGGTGGTTGTCGTTAGTTCGGGGGCTATCGGTATGGGTGCCCGGCAACTCGAATCGCCTCGGGATGTAAAGGGTATGAAGATGCGTCAGGCGTTTGCAGCGATCGGGCAGCCTTTGCTGATGCAGGAATACCGCAAATCTTTTCTGCGTTACGGGCTTACGGTAGCGCAGGTTTTGCTGACGGCGGAGGTTTTGAATAACAGGAAGACGTATTTGAATCTGCGGAATTCGATCGAGGCGCTGCTGGGGCTGGGGGTGGTTCCTGTGCTCAACGAGAACGACAGTGTTAGTACGGAGGAGATCGGGACCGCTTTCGGAGATAACGACAAGCTCAGCGCTCTTGTTGCGAGCAAGATCGATGCTGGTCTTCTGATTATCCTGAGTGACATCGATGCGTTTTACGATAAGAATCCCCGGAAGTTTGCGGATGCGAAACCGATTCCGGCGGTATTCGAGATAACAGGGGAGATTGTCAAGAGCGCCGGGGGCAAAGGGAGCCAATACGCTACGGGCGGCATGAAGACGAAGATGGAGGCGGCTAAGATTGCGTCTAATGCGGGCTGCCGAATCGTTCTGGCGAACGGTCGGATTCGGAACGTTATCGGGCGGATTGTTGCCGGCGAAGAGATCGGGACGGTTTTTATGCCGAGGCGCAAGCTCTCGAACCGCGCTCGTTGGATTCTCAACAGTGCGGCGTGCGGGACCATCCGTATCGACAAGGGTGCGATGGGCGCTGTTGCGAATCGCAAGAGTTTGCTTCCGAGCGGGGTGACGAAGGTGGAGGGCACATTCGAGGCCGGGGACGTGGTGCTGTTGAACGACCGGGCCAAGGCGGTGACGAACCTGAGCAGCAGTCAACTTCGGGAATTGGCGGGCAAACACAGCAGCGAGATACGCAGGATTCTTGGGCCCAAACATCGGGATGTTGTTGCGATTCCCGAGGATATTGTTATGATCGATTATTAGAGCATTAGAAGCTCTTAGTCATTTGCTATTGGCATTTCGGGACGGCTAAGGAGCCGTCTGTGCAACAAGGGAGCAGTGACGGCCGGCGGCGTTCTGGGGCGAGTGGAGTCACGGCTGTGCTGCGGAAAGGCGTCATGAAATGATTACGGTCAGATGTGGCAACTGCGGACAGTCTCTCAGGGTGGATTCGAAATACGCGGGCAAGAAAGGCAGATGCCCGAAGTGCAAGAGCGTTCTGGAAATTCGTGAAGCCGCCGGAGGAGGGGGCGCGGCTCAAGTTCGGGCGCCGGGCGAGGCCGCAGGAGCAGTTGCGGGGGGGAAGGGATCGACCAGCTCTTCGGGACAATCGGCGCCAAGGGCTAATGCGGCGGTATCTCAGGCGCCGGCCAGGCGTTCGCCGGTTTATTCGGAGGATGGCCGGGGTGTAGAGGGCTTGAAAGGCATACTTCTGCCGGGGTGGGACGAGACTTCGCTGTTTGTTTTGAGCGCTGCTGTTATCCTGATAATCAGCGTCGATGCGGATATTCGCGGGAGGTTGGCGAAGCTGATGTCGTCGATGCCGGGCATTCTTTTCGGCGCCGCTTATATCGCCGTCTATATCGGCGGCCTGGGGCTTTCGGCGTATCAGATATTCAGGTCGCGAGCGAGAGGGGAGATTCAACAGTATGTGATGCTGTTTTTCGCGGTCTTGACCAACGGGACCGGGGCAATATGCGGAGGTTACTATTGGCTGACACATTCGTCGGCGTGGCTGATTGTTTTTCCTCTGTGGAATATCGCGGTTGGTATTACGCTGATGCTTATGCTGTGGTTCGATGTTCTGGATGCGGGGCGCATCCGCAGCCGGCAGGGGTCACTGGTCAGTGCGGTCGCAGGGCTGGGAGTTGTTGTGGGGGTGTTCTTTGTTTGCAGCTTACTGGTGAAGTTTAACTGGGCGATTACCTTCTCGATATGTATAGCATGCGCTTCGAGCGCGAGCGGAGCATTGCAGAGGTTATGCCAGCGCAGCTTCGGCACATCTTAGGCTGTGTCTTAAACGTCGTGCAAGGGGTCAGGATACGTTTTAATCCGACTAAAAACTGCAGAAGAGCCAATAATATTCTTGCCCTGACGCGCCGACGGCGGTATAATCGGGGACCGATAATAAAGTTGCAGTTTTTTCAAGAGGGTGTATTACGGCGTTTTTGCCGGGAAGGCCGTGCGAGGCGCCGTATGGGTTTTATCCGGTTTGGCAGGGAGGCTTTCGTACCAACCTCCATCGTTTGAAAGAGAGAGCAGAAGATGGAAATCGAGAAGAGCGGGCGGTTTGCGGATATTTTGACAACAGTAGTGGTTTTCGGGATTTTTTTGATTATTGCGGGGATTTTCCTGATTCCGAACTTGACTAAAGCGGGTGTCGAAACGGAGAGGTGGGGTGTTCGGGTCGATCCGGCGACAGTTGGGGTTGGGGTTGATGTCAATGAGCTTCAAACCAATATGATCCTCAGCGAAAGGTCCGGTTCGCCAGGGGACGGTATTGTTGGCGGCAATTAGCCGGGGTAGTCGGCTTTTTGGCTTTGCCGAGCGGTATCGGCGGGTCACCAAGTCGGAGTTGGTGAGGGTGAATATGCCCGATTTCAGGGCTGATATGCGCAAAAAGAAGGCTGTGCTCCTCCGAACACAGCCTTGCGGTAAACGACTTTCCTTCTTCTCATCACCTTCTAATTCTCCGAAGCCCGATACTGTGCTTCGGCATCACCTCTGCGCCCAAATTACCAAGGCAATCGCATCGCCTTAATTGCCTATACTACCTATTTTTGACAAACCTCCATTGCGTGTCAAGCCAAAAAACTTATTTTCTCTATTTTTCTCGGTTTTATTGGGCTGAGGCCAACAAGCTGGTTCAACAGGCCCAAATACGGCCTTTCGATAGGAAATCGAGGGGTAATTCAACCGTGCATAGGAGAATCCGCAGCGTTGGAGCAGAGAAAACAGCAGAATCGCCTCTTTTGGCTCTCTAACCGACGCGGTTCGGGGGATTTTGCAGCTGGCCTGGCTGAATTTGGCTCATAGAGAAAGGCTATTCTGCGATTTTGGTTACGCCGACGGTCGTTTGGCCTGGCGTTTCTGTTGGCGGCTGGGGGAAGTTCAGCTTTGCAAATCCGCCGTGGATTTTTCCTGCTGCTTTGTCGTAAGCGAGTGCGGCGCAGGTTTCGTTTTGGAAGTAGCCGAGGTGGGTTTGTTTGCCGGTTTTCTTTATGCAGGCGGCGTATTTTCGGCGTTTCGAGTTGAATGAGACCCCTTTGTGTCTTGAGGAGGCGCGGGCGGAGGGCCTCGAATTTGCTATCGTGCAGTTTCTGAGATTTGCTTTTCTGTTGTCGAGCCCGTTGTGGTTGATGTGGTCTGCGATCAGCTTTCTCAGTTGGGCATTTGAACACCCCTTAACTGCTTGACCATGTCAGGACTCATACCACCATACTTCTGCCGTCAGCGGTAATAGGTCTGCTGGGAGATTTCTATCTCTTTGCAGACTTCCGGCACGATCTTCCCTTGCCCGAACAGCACGTCCGCCTGCCTGAGCTTGGCTACGATTTGAGGCCCACGGCATCGATTCTTCATGAGTACAATCTCCTTTTTTGACGGCTAATAATACACCAAATCGTTCGATTATACTCTCACTAAAACTGGACCAGTTTTCGGGTAGCATTCCAATATCAAGGGTGCAGTATAATTCCCCCGCCGGACACACATCTCTGCTGTACGGGAAAGCGGGTGATGGGAATCGAACCCACATGGCCAGCTTGGAAGGCTGGAGCTTTACCATTAAGCTACACCCGCCTGGGTATTAGATATTGATTGTCGGTCGGCAATCGTTTATATTCTGTACCTTAGCGAACGGCGCAATGTTATGAAGTCAATGAGCAATAGTCAATAGAAAAGCAAAATGAGTATTTCAGAGACAGCAAAGGCGGCTAAAAATGCTTCTATTCGGCTGGCTGCGGCCGGAAGAGAACAGAAAGACGGCGCTTTGGCCGAGATTTCGCGTGCGATTGAGGGGGGCAGGGAGAGGATTATCGCCGCTAATAAGGTCGATCTCATGGCCGCGGAAGGAACGGGGGCGGTTACGAGTAATGAGGATCGTGTCTGCGGAGCAGCAGGGGAAAATGGGTACGTCAGCAATTGCCGCGCAGCCGAGGCGGGAAGTGAAACGAGGGCATCTTCTGAAACGGGCGGCGGGGGTGACGGGGAGGCTGGGGGTATTCCGGGAGGGAAGGCGGAGAATGCCGCCGGCGGGGGCAGGTTGGCGGGGCCGCTGCTTAAACGGCTACGGTTCGACGAAGAAAAAATAGCCGGAGTCTGCGCGGGGATCGAGGACCTTATCAAACTCGATGACCCGGTGGGAAAAATGACGGCGAGGACGGAACTCGACAGCGGACTGGTATTGGAGAAAGTGACGTGCCCTATCGGAGTTATCGGGGTGGTGTTCGAGTCGCGGCCCGATGCGCTGGTGCAAATTTCGACGCTGTGCCTCAAGAGCGGCAACGCGGTGCTGCTTAAAGGTGGCAGCGAGGCGGCGAATACGAATAGAGCGCTGGCTGAGGTGATAGCAAAGGCGAGCGCGGCGGCAGGGCTGCCGGAAGGGTGGATTCAACTGTTGGAGACGCGGGAGGACGTGGCGGAGATGCTGGCGATGGATGAATATATCGACCTTATTATTCCTCGCGGGTCGAATGAGTTCGTTCGGTATATTATGGATAATACGAATATTCCGGTGCTGGGTCATGCGGACGGGATATGCCATGCGTATATAGACGGCGATGCGGATATCGAGATGGCGGTGAATGTCACTGTCGATTCGAAGTGCCAGTATGTGGCGGTGTGCAATGCGGCTGAGACGCTCTTAGTCGATAGGCGGATTGCAGGGGAATTTCTGCCGAGGCTTAAGGCGGCGATGGATGAGCGGGGAGTGGAGATTCGAGGGTGCGAGGAGACGGCGGGGATTATCGAGGTCAAGGCGGCGTCGGAAGAGGACTGGGGGACGGAGTACCTGGATTATATTCTGTCGGTTAAGATAGTGGATGGGGCCGAAGCGGCCATCGAACATATAAATAAGTACGGGTCGGGACATACCGATGCGATTGTGACGGCGAATGAGGCGACGGCGGAGCGGTTTATGGAGGTCGTGGATTCGGGGAACGTTTTCTGGAACTGCAGTACGCGGTTCAGCGACGGGTTTCGATACGGGTTCGGGGCGGAGGTGGGGATCAGCACCAATAAGATTCACGCACGCGGGCCGGTGGGGCTGGAAGGACTGACGATCTATAAATATAAACTGCGGGGGACGGGACATGTCGTGGCGGACTACTCGGGGCAGAATGCGAAAAAGTTTACACACAGAAAACTCTGAAGTGGATGAGCAGCCCGGCGGGGCCGGGAAATCCTAAGCGGAAAATACGAAGCACTAAACTCTAAATCCTAAACAAATCCCAAATTCAAATATTCAAATGACCAAAACGAGGAGATTGCCACAGGCTGCGTTGCAGCCTTCGCAATGACAAGGCGCGCTAAGATAATGATATCTTCGCAGGCTTTTTGGAATAGACCCATCGGCTTCGCTCGGGGTGACGGTGAGGAAGTAAAAAGTCAAAAGGTAAAAGGGAAAAAGACAGAAAACAGGAGACAGAATTGTGGACAGGGTTCAGCCGTAGGTTTTTCCGTTTTGGTCCACGTAGAGGGCGCCTTTTGCGTTTTTTATTTTTTCGACGGCCTTCGGGACTTCTTCAAGGGGCGGTATCTTGAAGAGCTTGCGGCAGGTGCGGCACCTTATTCTCCTGTCTGCTGCGGAGGCGTCGAGGCGCCAGGAGTTTCCGCAAGCCGGGCATTGAGCTATTATCTGCATCAGCGTTATCCTTACAGCAGTTTAACCGGAGATTGTATTCGGATGCCGGGCGGTGTCTATGATAAATTTCCGGGCGGGGACCTATAAAAAGAGGCCGGTGTCTGCGGCAGGGGCGGATAGGGCGCAGAGGGCTGCGACTGGTCGGATTTGGCTTGATTTGCGGGGTTGGATGTGCTAAAATAGTGGTAATTGGGGGTGTGACGAAGTGGTGAAAAGAATCTCATGCAGGGTTGTCGATTCGGTTCCTTTGGGCGGCAGCCGGTGCGCTGCGGAAGGCCCGGAAGGTCGCGTTTTTGACGGCTTTGAGGCGGGATTCAGAGATCCAAGTCGTTCGGTGGGGCAGATTTTCGGCGCGGATGGGGCTGCAGTTGGGTTCGGGGAAGGCGTTGCGGGGCGCGTTCTGGACTGCCTTGCGTAGCAGCGGTTGAGCGTCGGCGGGGAGAATTCTATACCAAATCTCTGAGGTGATGCCTGAGATAGTAGCGTGTCTGGCTTAGGATGAGTATTGCCAGGAGTATTGCGACGACGGTATCGACGTTGACTTCGTTTATTACGACGGCGAGAGCTGTTCCTGCGGCGGGGGGGTGCTCGACGTCGAGTGCGACCATGAGGAATATTGCGATAGCGACTGCGACGGCGCATTCGATCGCGAAAGGCAATTGCACGGCAAGAAATATTCCTCCTGATATCAATCCTGCGATGTGTCCACCGACGACGTTTCTCGTCTGTGCGGAGATGCTTTTTGGCATTGCGAATACGATAAATGACGTAGCTCCGATTGCGCTTGCAACGACCATTCGGTCTCTTCCGAGGATTAGTACTATTGTGAGCAGTGCTGCTGCGGCGAGAGCGCTCTGGATGATGTAATACATCCAGAGCTTCTTAAACTTTGTTTTTATCGAGTTTTCGTATTCCATTTTCGGACTGTCCGATGTTATTTTATGGGGAGTCGGCCGAATTGGAAATAAAAAAACGGCGAGGTGGGGATAACTGGTGGGGGCCAGTTGTACGCATTTCCTCGCCGAGTTTATTAATCCGTTAAGGCTTTTTATGACCGTCCGTGGTCTGCCTTATGGATGCTGTTTATTATGTCAAAGAGTTTCAGATACCGTATTCGACGATGTTCTGTGCGGCTTTAAGTATGTTCTGCTCTGTTTCGAGGGCGCCTGATTCGATTAGTTCTATTGCCGCAGCTACGGCCTGGCGGTCGTTATCCGCGATTTTTCCGGCGTTTTCAATCAGAGCTGCGAAATCGGCCTGTAGTGATGCATCTGCCTGGGTGCTTTGCTGAGTCCTGTTTGGGTCAGGGAGCATCGAGGCTGATTTCTCCATTATTTCTCTGGCCAGGTTTGGGTTTATTTTGTCTATCATTTCAACAATCTGCTTTCAAAATACTCGTTTCGACAGTGTTTTCGCACATATTGTCGGAAACTTAACGACTTTTCCATTAGTTATGCATTATTTTTCTAAAGTTCGCGTTTTTTAGTGCCGAGAAAAGCGTTTTGCCATATCTGTTGATTTGCTACATAGTCTTTGCGACCTCGTATGCCACAAACTTTACGAATTTAAGTGAGCTGACTATTACGAGCTGCTCGTGGAGCGGAGTAACTCCGGATCTTATCTGGGCCTCGAAATAGTCTTTGATCCTCTTTTCTGTGGTTTTATCCGTCGTGTCCCAGACCTGCTCAAACGCCCAGAGCAGTTGTCCGTCTGCCAGGTCGGTCAGCTTGAGTCTCAGTCCTATGCTCAAATGCGGGTAGGGTTGGTATGCTGTGATTGTGCCGGTTAGGATTGCGTTGCAGTTCAACTGCTCCTTGATTGCGCTTAGCTGCTGGAATGTGTATGGTTTTTCCGTTTCGAGCTGGAGGCTCTTCCATTGCTGGTCGGTCTGGCTGACGACTCCGAGACTGAAGACCTGTTTTTTCTGTATCGCCTGGAACAGTGCATCTGTCATATCGGCGGAGATTTTGGGGTAAGTTGACTCGTTGCTGAGTTCGACGAGTACTATTCTTCCAACCTGCGGGAGGCTTTTTTCGGGGTTTAGGTAGTAGTTTTCCGGTTCCTTCAGCGATGCCTGAAAGATGACATTGCAGCCTTGGCAGAGGATTGCGCCCAGTAGGATTGCGGGGATTATGGCGCGGCGTTTTGCGTATCGTGGTTTTCCGGTTTTATTTTGCGAATTTTGCTTATCCATTTAGCTCCCCCGGTTTGGGCTGTGGCTGTATTGTCATTATTTGCTCTTCGGGGTTCTGTTTCGAGGTTGCGGCGGGTTTTTCCTGCTGTAGTTTTGCGGAGTCTGTTTTCGGCTCTCCTCCGAGCACCTGCAGTATTTTGACGAGCGCCTGGAGTTGTGCCTTGTCTGCCTGTCTGATCTCATCCCTGAATCCGAGGATATTTGTTTTCCAGTTGTTCAGCTCGATTCTCATTTCTATCAAGAGGTCGTTTGCCTGTGCGAGCTCCTTTTGTGTCTGTGCGAGTCGATTCTGGCATGGCGTTAGTCGGTCTCTGAGGTCCTGATTTTCATCGAAGAGTTTCTGGTTTTCAGCTCTGAGATTCGCCATTTCCTCCGAGAGTTCGGCATATTTTGCGGAGAGCTGCATAGCGGATTCGACGGCTGTCGGATTTTGTGAAGCGGGGTCCTGGAATCTTGAGGGGGCGTTCTGTTTTTGCGTGGTTTTTCCGGCGTCGTCGGGTTTGAGGACGAGTTCTATGGGTTTTTCGACGGTGCAGCCGACACAGAGGATGGCTGTTACGGCGAGCATGAGATAGTTGCTGTAGTTTTTTCTCTTTTTCATATCGGTTACCTCGTTCTTCATTCGGTTTGCGTGGTATCGGGGTCGTTGTTTTCGTAATCGCATTTCAGATGTGTTTTTTCGCCACAGGGGCAAGTGATTTCGATGACGGCATATTCAGGGGTGTTTTCGATGATGCGGGCGTTTGGCGGGACGTTATGCTTTTTTGTTTGTTGTGGGGGGATAGCGTGTGTCGGCTGGGCGGCGTCGAGTTTGAAACTGCCACTGACTGTGACTTCTGCGCTCTTTAGGATGTTTCCCTGGGTGTTTTTCATTTTTATGTGTTACTCCTGTTATGCTGCTTTTTGCCGGCGAAGGCGCTTAGGTCAGGCGCAGTAATCGATAGAGTTTGTATTCGTTTTGTTTCCGCCGGTTTCATGGTCATGGTTATTTTCAATGGTATTTTGCGGCTGCTGCCGTTGATGTTCATCGTGTTTTTGCTGCCGGCGGCGTTTTCTGTTTCTTCTGTCTCTTTCCTTTACCGGGGTCAGGCCTGCGACGTGCTTGAGGGTTTCGACCGGTTGTATTCTGCTGTAACTGTTATTTTCCATCTTTGAACTGCCTTAATTTCAGGGACAAATTGAACAACGCAGAGGCGTGCAACTGGCTGACGCGAGGTTCTGTTATTTCGAAGACCTCTGCTATCTGCTTCATGGTCAACTGCTGCTGGTAATAAAGTATTATGATCCGTCGTTGTTTTTGTTCCAGTTGTGTGATCGCGGCCGCCAGTTCGGCGACAAGCTCCTTTTTCTGGGCCTGGTCGAGCGGGGTATTCGTATTCGGTTCGGCGAGTGATTCTGTCAGGGGCAGGTCGTCCGGCTGTGCGGTGTCTATGGAGACGAATTGTTTTGCTCTTGTGTTTTCGAATATTGCGTATAGCTTGTTCAGCGGTATATCCAGTTTTTCTGCGAGCTGGGTATCGGTCGGCTGGAGTCCGGTTTGCTCGGCGATTTCCATTCCGGCCTGGAGTGCGCGTCCGATCTGCTTATCGACGCTTGGCGGGACGAAGGACCATTTTCTGAGTTCGTCGAGTATTGCTCCTCTGATTCTGATGTATGCATAGGTTGAGAAGCGTACTTTGTGTGCGGGGTCGTAGTCTCTTGCGGCTCTGACGAGTCCGAGTGTTCCAGCTGAGACGAGGTCCTCTTTTGAGAGGGGGGGTTTTATATATATTATGACTCTCTGGACGACTTTGTGAACAAGGGGGAGCATTTCGGCAATCTGCTGATTGTCAATTTGGTGTTTTTTCTGGTCTTTGTATGCCCTGCGCGCGGCGGTTCTGAAGTGGGCTCGGCTGTCCTGGTCGATGCTTTCTTCAGAAGTTTTCTTAGTTTGCAGTGCCACTGTTTCGTTCCTTGTGTTGTCTGATTTGGCTCTGGGCCATTGCGCTGATTACGATGGCATTCGCAGCTTTTACAGCGAGTGCTGCGGCGAGGTATGCGATGATTGCGGCGGTGATCGCTCTTTTGCAGCAGACGAAGGGCGTAAGGCCGCTGAGCCAGGCAACGATACTGACGGCGAAAAAGGATGCGACAGCAAAGCTAACTGCGATTGACTTCTGGTTCAGCGGCATAACGTATTTTTCCTTTCCATTTCACAGGGCGTTATTTTCGGCGTTGGGTCACGCCAGGGCTCCGACGAGTTCGGCTGTTTGTTGTTCGTTTTGCATTGTTTGCGGCATTGCGACCACTTCGATGGGTTCTATTTCCGTTCCGAGTACGATTTCGTCATACGCGATGACCGAGAGGGGCGGTACCGTTCGTGAGATCATATTGGCCAGCGGTCCTCTGAGCCTGGAATCGCAGAGGAGTGCGATTTTTTCCATGCCCTTGTCCATAGCAGATTTCCATGCCTGAGCGATCTGCTTGCTTATGTGCATTGCGGTGTCTGTGGGCAGTGCGAGTGTGAGGTGGTCGGCTTCCTGTTTCAGTGCTGCGCTGATCTGGTGTTCGAGGACTGGTTCAAATGTAATGGCGTGGATTTTTCCGGCGTTGTCCTTGTGCTGTTCGGTGATGGTTCTGCTGATTGCTTTTCTTACGAGTTCGGTCAGGACATCGGTATTCTTTGTTTTTGCGGCGTGCTCTCCGAGGGCTTCGAGTATTGTGCTGAGTTGTCTGATCGGGATTCTGTCTTTGAGGAGGTTTTTCAGGACTCTCTGGAGCATTCCTATTGGGACCAGTTCTCCGACGACTTCTCCGACGAGTGAGGGTTGTGTTTTTCGGAGCCTGTCCACGAGCGACTGGACATCTTCCCTTGTAAGGAGTTCGTCTGCGTGTTTTTTGAGTGTTTCCGAGAGGTGGGTTATGAATACCGATTCAGGGTCGATGACGGTGTATCCGTTTATTTCGGCTTTTTCCTTGTCGTTTGGGGCTATCCAAAGGGCTGGCAGCCGGTAAACGGGTTCGGCGGTTTCTATTCCGCCGATCTTTTCGCGGACATTTCCGGCGTCCATTGCGAGGAACATATTAGGTTCGAGGCTTCCTGTTGCGATTGTATGGTCGAAGATTTTGATTTCATAAGTAGTCGGCTGGAGGTTAATGTTGTCCCGGAGTCTGACGAGCGGCATGATAACTCCGAATTCCTGCGCGAATTTTCTTCTGAGGGCTCCTATTCTGTCAAAGATTCTGCTGTCTTTTCTTGGGTCAACGAGTGTGATGAGTCTTACTCCGACCTGTACGGAGATTCTGTCGATGTCGAGTAGTTCTTCTACGGGTTTTTTATCCGTTCTCTGGTGTTGTTCGGCTGCGTTTTTTTTAGTCAGTTGTGCTTTTTTTGTATTTGCGGCGATTCTTGCGGCTGCTGCGGTTCCTGCGGCGAGCATTACGAAGGGTATTGCGGGCAGTCCTGGTACGAATGCCATTGCCGCGATTACGAACGATGCTATTATGAGGGGTTCACCGGCTTTTAGGAACTGTTTTTCGAGGTCCTGTCCGACGCTGTGCTTTGATGAGATTTTCGTAACGAGGAAGCCGGAGCTTATCGAGATAATCATTGAAGGTATCTGGCTGACGAGTCCGTCTCCGATTGAGAGGATCGAGTATGTTCTCATAGCGGCGGCGACGGGCATTCCTCTGGAATAGCCCATTGCAATTCCTCCGATGATGTTTATAGCGGTGATGATGATGCCCGCCTTGGCATCTCCTCTTATGAACTTGCTGGCTCCATCCATAGCTCCGTAGAATTCGCTTTCCTTGACGATTTTCGTTCTTCTTTCGTTTGCCTGGGTCTCGGTAATCATTCCGGCATTTAGGTCGGCGTCGATGGCCATTTGTTTTCCTGGCATAGCGTCGAGGGTGAATCTTGCGGAGACTTCGCTGATTCTTTCGGCGCCTTTTGTAATTACGATGAATTGTATTACGACCAGTATGAGGAATATTACGAGTCCTACGACGAAGCTGCCTCCAGCGACGAAGTCTCCGAATGTCTGGATGATTTTTCCGGCGTTTCCGTAGAGGAGTATGAGCCTTGTGGAAGCGACATTCAGGGAGAGTCGGAAGAGGGTTACGAAGAGGAGCAGCGATGGGAAGGTTGATAATTCGAGTGCTTCTTTCGACGAGAGGGTGACGATTAGAACCGCAATTGCGAGCGAGATGCTGGCGGCGATCAGCATATCGAGGAGTATTGTGGGCAGTGGGATCAGCAGTGTGGCCAGGATGGTAACGAGGGCCAGAGCGAGTATAACGTTGCTGCGTGAGCCGAAAGCGGGGCCTGCGGTATCGATTGGTTGGAAAGAAGATTTATTTGTCAGCGCCATTTGGTTTTTTCCATCGGCATAGTTTTTGCGGTATCGGCTCAGTTTTTCTGCGTTGCTGCTGTGGCGCCCGGGTTAAGTATTTCCTTTATTCTGACGGCGAAGGTGTCGTCTATTACGACGACGGTTGCGGTTGCGAATTTGACGTCTTTGAGGTACAGGTCTATCGGCGCGTCGACGGTTTTTCGGAGTCTCAGGACCGATCCAGGTCCGAGCTGCAAGAGTCGCTGGATGGAGATTTCGACTTTGTCGATAACTGCCGTAACGGGGACGTTGAGGTCGAGCAGGACATCTATACTCGTGCTCTGCGTTGTATTTTCGGTATCGGCGGCCTCTGAGAGTTCGACGTCCTGTGCCTGTTTCTGGTCGTCCTGCGGGGGCGTCTGCTCATCTTGCTGTTCGATGACTTGTGCTGCGTCTGCCATATTTCAGTTTCCTTTGCGGTTATTTTTTTCAGGGCATATTTTGTAATTCAGTTAGTTGTTTGCGAGAGCGGGTTCTGTGATTGCGACGGCGTATCTTCCGCGTGCTTTTGCGGGTCGGCCTCGGAAGAGTTCGAGTCCATCGACAATCAGTGTTAGCGGTTCGTTGACTTTCTTATCGAGTAGTAATATATCGTTCGGCGCGAGATTCATAAGGTCTGCGAATGTGATTGAGGCAGATCCCAGCCGAGCAGTGAGGAGGACCGGCAAGCGGTGCAAATGCTTAGTTATCGTCCGGGATGCATTTTCGGGGGAGGTGTTTTCCGGGTTTTGAGCTGCTGTTTTTGTGACAGGTTCGAGCTTGTCGCAAAGCATCATTAGAAATGCTTTATCGGGGTCGCTTTGGGAGTCGTCGTTTTCAGTGGCGAAGGTTATTTTGCAGAGTTCGCTGGTATCCTGCAGGTCGAGCGGGAGCTGTCCGGCGACGATATTGCCGATGGCGCTGACCGCGTTGCTGCCGTATGCTTCAGCGACGGCTTCGACGAGCAGTGCAGCGATATCGAGCAGGAGGGAACTTTCCAGTTGGGAAAGATTTCTTTCGGTATTCTCATCGGCGCCTGCTTGCCCGAGCGATTTGGTGGTCCATGCCAATGCGGTTTTCTTAGGTATTCCGACGATACCCCATGGCTGGATATCTTCGGTCGTCCGGTCGGGTGCTCCGAATGCGAGAAAGAAGTTGTCTGCGGTCTGCCGGATGCAATCGCTGAGGAAATGCTGTGATGTGGAATCGGCTGCGATTTTAAAGGGGGCCTGGTAGAATCGGGTGAATGCTGTCGATGCTGCTGCGGCGACGGTTTCTGCGAAAGTTTTGAGTTCGGCGAGTTGTTTTCTGCCGAAATGTCTGGGCTGTCGCCAGTCGTGGTCGAAGGCTTCTGCGTTTTGTCTTTCGTCGTTGAGTGACTCGCTTCGGACGGCTTCGAGGAGCTGTTTGAGTTTTTCCGCATTTAGCATTTCAGCCGATCTTTGACTCATTGTATGGCGAATCCTTTGAATAGGATGTGTTTGATTTTGGGTTTTTCGTTCGGGAAGAGTTCTTGATTGAAGGCATCGAGTATTTGGGCCTGGATTCTTTTTAGGTTTTTGTCTCCTCGGATATCTTCGAGACTGAGGCTTGCGAGGTAGATTGTGAGCCAGTTTGTGAGGATCGGCATTTTTTCTTCGAAGAGTTTTACGGTTTTACCCTGGGCCGCGGCGGCAGACATTTCGAGTGTGAGAGCGGCACTGACATATCTCATGACACCTGGGTCGTTGAGATTTGCTACGACCGGTTCGAGGTCGTGGAACCAGGTTTTTCCGTCGTCTGGCAGGAGGTCATCCGGTTCCGTGTCGGCATCTTCCTGCGATGCGGCGACAGTTGCGGGCGCTACTGCGCCTTTTAAGGATCTTGCGAGGAAGAATCCTGCGGATGCGCAGATCATGACTACCACGCCGGTAATCGCCCATTGCAAGATGGGCTTCTTTGGTTTTTCTTTTGTTTCTTCTTGTATTTGTTCGTTTTCTTCGTCCGGCATTTTTCGCACCTCCCGGCGCTGCATGGGTTCTGTCATTTAATGGTCTGGAGTTTTTGCTGGGTTCGATAGCGGCGTACTTTTTCTCTGAGAGTTCTGTCGCTGATACCGAGCACTTTTGCGGCTTTGGTTTTGTTTCCCGATGTCTGGCGGAGTGTTTCCATGATTGCCTGCTTTTCGACCTGTACGAGCGGGATTCCGGCGAGTGCTCCGGTTTGTATTTGTTCTTGATTTTCCTGCGGTCTTGGCTGGAGTTCATCAAAAAGCCATGAGACGTCTGCGAGGGAGAGAGTTGATCCGACTCCGAAGATCAGTGATGTGAGGACGACGTTTCTGAGCTGCCTGATATTTCCGGGCCAGTTGTACCTGGCGAATATTTGCATCATTACGGGGTCGAGGCTTGTTATCGTTCTGGGGCTTTGGCGTGCGTAGAGGTTAAGGAAGTGCCAGATTAGGTCTTCAAGGTCCTCTGTTCTGTCTCTGAGGGGACAGGCTATCAGCCTTACTCCGTTCAGCCGGTAGTACAGGTCTTTTCTGAAGGTTCCGTTTTCGACTTCTTCGGCGAGGTTTTTGTTAGTGGTGCTTATTATTCTGACGTCCACTCTTATATTGTCGTTTCCTCCGACTCTCTCGAAATCCTGCTGTTCGAGGACTCTTAGTAATTTTGCCTGGAATCTCAGGGGTGTTTCAGTGATTTCGTCGAGGAGGAGCGTTCCGCCGTGAGCCAATTCGAATCTTCCTTTTCTTTGTGCGTGTGCTCCGGTGAATGCTCCCTTTTCGTGTCCGAAGAGTTCGCTTTCGAGCAGCGATTCACTGAGTGCGGCGCAGTTGACCCTGATGTATGGTGCGTTCGCTCTTTTGCTGTTGTGGTGTATGAGATATGAAATCAATTCCTTTCCCGTTCCGCTCTCACCGCTGATGAGCACCGGGACGGATGTCGGGGCTATTGTTTTTGCGAGCGTTATCGTTTGCCGGAGGTTTTCGCTTTTTCCGACGATCTGGTAGAGGGTTTTGATTCCCTGGTGGGCTGCTTCGCAGTTTGTTATGTTGTGGTTTGTGAGTATTTCATCGAGGATGTTCTCTATTTGCTTGGGTTGCGGCGGTTTGACGAGGAATTTGCAGCATCCTGCATTGACGGCTTTTACGGCGGCATCGGCGATTTGCTGGCTGTCCGGCAGGTTGTTTTTATCCTGATTTGCCATCATTACCATAGGCATTTCAGGGGAATTCCTCTTTGCAGCGGTTATCAGGTGGAAGATGTTTTGCGGGTGTGGTTCGAGGCCGTGTTTTTTCGGGAGCAGGTCGGCTGCGAACAGGAGGTCGTAGTCATCTTTTTCGAGATAGTCGATTGCGGTGTCCGTGTTGTCGGCGATGATTCCCCTGATTGCCTTTTTCGCGCATGCTTCGAGTATGAGTCGGGTCAGTGCTGGGTCGTCGTCGATTATGAGCACGTTTGCGATTGCGTTTGCCCTTAGGTTGTGGTTTTGTTTTTGCAGGATTTTATCCACCTTTCGATTGCTCCATAGCGGGTTGCAGTTTTGTCGTCAATATATAGTCCGGCGGGGTGCTTTGCTTTACGGTTGGGCGTTTGTTCTGCTCGATGAGTGTTCTTGGGTTCTCCTGCTGATACCATGTAATGAGCCTGGTTCTGGCCTTTGCGATGTCGGTCCACAATGAACCGGCGTATTCGCTGATTAGGCGTGCGTATGCCTCGCGTGCCTGTTGTGGGTTTTCATTTCTGAGCGAGTTTCCCAATTGGAATAGTATCCATGGGGTCTGCTCGATACTGTCGGGTTGATTGGGGTCTATTCGGTCGAGCGCCTGACGGTAACATATCGCCGCTTCTTTTAGGTTTCCGTTGTTGAAGAGGATTTCGGCCATTTCAAGTGGGTTTCGTATTTTTTCCGGGTGCTGCAGTCGGTCGGTAAGCGTTTTGAGCGTTTCCTGAGAGATTGCTCCCGGCACTGCTTCGAGGGGTTCGGGTTTGATTTGCGTTTTCTCCGGCTGTGTCTGGTTTTGGTCGGCCAGTTCGATTGCCGTGAAGTTGGGTTCTATTTGCGGGAAAGGCTCGACGATTACGATTGGCTCGATCACCTCTTCTGTTTTGAATTCGAGGGACTCAATCTGGCGTATTATCCGGTTCAATTCTTCCTTGATATTGCTGTCGTTCTGGTCTTTGGGGATTGTGATTCTGTCGTTCCAGATCAATCTTCCGAGGTTTGCGGTCTTATTGTTCGGCTCACGCCGTATATCCGCTCCTGCGGTTCTCAGGATTCTGGAAGGCGGCTCGGCTATCGGATTTGCGGGGGTGGTATTTTCGATTTCGTTCGGCGTATTCGAGTCGCCGGTTCGGCTGGTTCGGCTGGTCTGGGATGCGGTGTTCGGGTCTGATAGTTGTGCTGAGATGGCTGCGGGCGGGAATGCCGTTAAGATTGCTAAGATCATGCAGGCTGCGGCGAGCTTGCCGCGGCGGCGAGGGGACAGCGGGATTTGACGGCGGCGGTGTTCGGAGTCGCCGGGGCGGTTTGTATTTTTGTTATCGGTATTCATATCAGTTCTTTTTGTCCAGCAGGGCCAAGGCTGCGTTGTCGTAGTCTCTGCGGCGGCTGTATGCCATCGCGAGCATTGTGGCGGCGCGGTTTCTTGTTTGCTCCGGGAGGTCTGAGTTGAGGAGTTGGGAACAGACGGAGACGACCTGTTCGTCGCGTCCGAGGCTTTCACAGACGTCTGCGAGCGTGATTGCGGTTTCGTATGCCAGGGGTCCCGGGCGGAGGATGGGAAGGAGGTTTGTGAGTTCCTCTCTTGCGAGCTGGAGGCGGTCCTGGGTGATGTAGCAATTTGCAATTTCGAAGGTGATTTCGGCTTTGAGTTGTGAGTCGGAGATGTACTCGGCCTGGTCTCTGAGCAGTGTGACGGCATTATCGGTCAGGCCCATATCCCGCAGGATTTTGCTTTTCAGGAGCAGGACTTTGACGGATTCGGTTTGGGAGAACTGCCAGAAGTCCACGTTTTCGATTGTGTTCAGCGCTCTGATGAACTGTCCCTGATCAACGTATCCCTGTATTAAAGCTGAGACGGTTTCGACGTATTGCTCCCTTGGGAGTGGTCCGTCGAGGGCATGCTGGAATGCCAGACATGCCTGCTGCGGTTTATCCATTCGGAGATAGGTTTTGCCGAGGAGTGAGTACGCCGAGCATGCTTCGGGGCTTTTCTGGTTTTGTATTAGGTCGATGTGGAGTGTCAGCCATTTTGCGGCGGCCTGGTAGTCCCGGACCTGGAAGCAGCATTTTCCGGCTCCGAGTGCTGCGATTGACTGTGATTTTTGGGAGAGGCCGAGGTTATAGACTTTTTGGTAGATTTTTGCAGCGTCGTCGATGAGTCCGGCTTTTTCGGTGTATTCGGCGAGGTGGCGGTATGCGTATGTAGTCACTTCGGAGTCGGGATACTGTGTTACGAGTTGTTCGAGGTCGTATTTCGCTCCCGTATAGTCTTTGACGTTAGGGCTGCTTTTCAGTTTACCGGAGTTTAGGAGGGCGTAAGGTGCGAGCGATGACCATGCGAATCGGTTTGCGACGAGTTTGTATTCCGCGATTGCATCGGGGATATTTTCGTCTGCGGCGTATAGCAGCGCCAGGGCGAAGTGTGCGTTCGGTGTTCTTTTGTCGGCCTGGAATGTGAGGAGGAATTTTTGCCAGAGGGCGACGGTTTCATTGGAGAGCAGGTCGATGTGCTGTGACAACGAAGAGAACTTGTCGGGTCTATAGACGTTTATCGTATTTTCATTGTTCAGGCTTGCGAGCAATCCGACCTGTCCAGCGGCTGCGGCGATTAGCTGCTGTTGTGATGCGACAGGCATGTATAGGACGACTGGCCTTGTGTGTGCGATGTCTGTTGTCTGCCGGCGGTTTTCGGTTTTTGTGAATATCCATGAGACGTCGAGTTGTGCGTTTGCGGCGAACCTGGCGAGCAGCTCTTCTATTGGCGCTCCGTTGCAGACAGCGGCCCAGAGAATGGAGCCGTCTTCGTGTTTGATTTTTCGGATTTGGGGGCTGAGCAGGGCTGCGCCGAGGTAATCGGCGCCGGAGTCGAGTAGTTTGTCGAGGCTGTCGTTATCGAGGCCTTCGAAGGGGTCTATTTGCTCTGCGACGCTCCAGAGATTTCCTGGCAGTTGGGCGTCTTTGTCTGTTAGCGAGAGGAGATTTCTGGTCATCGCTTCGGCAATCAGGAAGTAACAATTGCTTCTCAATGCCGATGCGGTTTTGGCGTCGATATCCACGGCGGCGATGAGTGCGATTGCCAGATACGCTCTTTTTCTGGCGTTCAAATACTGCTTTCTCTGCATGTCGAGAGAGATGCGGTGATAATTTGTCATTAGCCTTACGATGGGTGAGGCACTGGCGGCGGTGGTGTTGAATATGGTGTCCGCTTCTTCGCAGCGTTGCGACTTGAACCTGCAGAGGGCCATTTTCAGATTCAGGAAGTCCCTGTTGTTTTGTTCATTCTGCGGGATGCTCTTCAAGAGCCTTGCGTAGGTGTCGTATGCCCTGTCGTAGTCTTTCTGTTGGAAGAAGTGGTGTGCGAGTTTGAGTGAGGCGGGCTGATTGTCCCCTGGTTTTGTCAGGTCGGCGTATTGGCTGTTGAAGGATGGGGCGTTGGGGCGGGGAGTTTGGGTGTCTGCCGGTTTTATCTGCAAGTCTGTGTTGTGGCTGAGGGGTAGGGCTTCGGGTGGGGCAGCGGTTCGCCTGTCTGTTGGAGAGTAAATGAGTGTGTATGTCAGCATCGCGACGGTGATGACAATAGCGGCGAGGAGTAGTTTCTGGAGTTTTGAGAGGAGGGGCTTTTTTTTGCGGAGCTGCGGCTGTGGTTCATCGGCGGCTGGCGCGGCTGGTGCGGCTGGTACGGATACGGGGTCCGGGCGGTTTTGCAGGGATTGGTAGAAATCGTCGTCTCCGACGAAGAGCTGACGTTCGGTAAGCTCTTCCCGTGCATCATCGGCGAAGAGATCCGCATCTTGCGGGATATCCTGCGGGTTTTGTTCGGGGTTATCGTTTTGTTTTTCAGTCGGCATATTATTTACGTTCTTTCGCCTTCTGTTTTCCGGCGGTTGGCCATTTGCCGCCGGCGCCTTGACCGCACGACGCGGACATGCAGCGATTGACAAGCAGCAATATCTATGCCAGATTGTGTTTGAAGTCTTTAGGCGGGTCTTGTATCGAGCTTTGCGGCCTGGAAAAGGGGATTTGCGGTGTTTTTTCGAGTGTGAAGGCCCGGGGGCTGTGTGTCAGAATATTAGACGAGCCGATGGAATATCTGACAATGGGCAGGGATTTTTGAATTGCGGTAACCGCGGAAATTGGGCGTCTAAAATGCGGCTGTTACGGGGTCGGCTTCGGGGGCAGTGCCGCAGTTTGACTGGTTTTTTTGCTCGATGTTGTACTGCTTGACCTTTGCATAGAGCGTCGCCCTTGTAATGCCGAGCAGTGCCGCGGTGCGTGTCTTCTGCCAGTTTGTCTCCTTGAGCGCTCGCGAGATCAATTCTTTCTCTGCTTTTGCCAAGGAGTAGTTTCTGAATCTGCTTGCCTGGGGTGTTTCTGCGAACTCATCATAGTCTTCAGGGTCGATAACAATACTGTTAACGCCGATTTTGTCGGTTGTTTCGTATATTATTGCCCTGTCTATTACGTTTTTGAGTTCTCTAATATTTCCCGGCCAGTCGTGTTTTTGGAGTGTTTCGATAGCGAGTTTCGTTAGTGATGTGATCTTTGCGGTTTTTTCTGGGGCAATAGAAGATGTTTTCAGGAAGTATTCTGCGAGGAGGGGGATGTCCTGTTTTCTGTGGTGCGCTCTGAGGGGGGCAAGCATTATCGGTACTATAGCGAGGCGGTAATACAGGTCCTGCCTGAAGCGTTTTGCGTTTGCTTCGTTTTTCAGGTTTCGATTGCTCGATGCGATTATTGTCGCATTTGAGCGGATTTCACTGGTTCCTCCGACCTTTCTGAAGGTTTTCTCCTGGAGCGCACGGAGCAGTTTTGCCTGGAGGTTTATCGGCATTTCGCTGATTTCGTCGAGGAAGATTGTTCCTTCTGCGGCGAGTTCGAGCAGTCCTGTTTTGTCTCGGTCGGCTCCGGTGAATGCTCCCTTGACATGTCCGAAGAGTTCGCTTTCGAGGAGTGTTGCAGTCAGTGCGGCGCAGTTGAGGGCGACAAACGGCTGATCGGGGTTTCTGATTTGGTGGACGGCCCTTGCGGCGAGTTCCTTTCCTGTTCCTGTTTCTCCGACAATGAGGATCGGGTTGCATTGGCTGGCGGCGACGGTTCTGATTATTCTGAGTGTATTTGTGATTGCTCGGCTTTTGCCTGCGATTGCGATTTGTGCTGCGAGCTGGTCGGCAAAGAAGGGGTCATCTTTTTCGTCCTGAGGTTTGTATTGCGGCTGGTCGCCTATTCGAATCGCAATTTGGCTGAGGCGGTCGTGATCTTCTTTGCCTCGGAGGTAATCGTAGGCCCCCATCTGCCGGAATGTTGCGATGTCGTCTTCCTCTTCGGCCTTTGTTCCGACTATTACGACTGGGGCATCGGAGATTTTATCGGCTGTGGAGAGGAATGTTCGGATGTCAGGGCTGAATTTTTTGTCGAAGAGGATGAGGTCTGGGTCGCGTTTTTCGATGATTTCGGATGCTTCGGCGATGTTATCAGCCATGAATACCTGACGGCTGACTTTCCGAGCCAATTCGTGGACTTCGGTTTCTCTGCTGACTGCAACGGTTTTGTTAAGAGTCATCCGGCCCCAACCAAGAATCAATCAAATGCGACGCGTACAAGATGTCCAGTTAAATCGTCAGCGGGTGTAAGAGTACTTTAATCTTTTATTGGACGGACCAATAATGTCACTGAGTATGCTGTGACGAACGGCGTAAGGAGTTTTTATTCGGCTTATCGGACATAAGCGGCATGAATAGTCAGGCAGCGGGCGAGCGGCGTCTTCGCAGCTTTCGGACGTATTTTCTTATGGGACTTGCATATGTCACGCAATCGTGCGTCGAGTCGTATTATACGTCTTGCCAATGCTGTCAGCGGGGTTGTGAGGGTCTGGTGATTTGTTATGGGACGGTTTTTGCTGCGGCGTTCGGGATGCGTGCGGTTTTGCATTACATTCTTTGAAAGATTGCAGTATCGGGCGTGTGACGGCAGGATTTTCCGTCAAGCGGAAGTATTATCCCTTCGAAGTGCGATCAGTTGGTGGTCGAGGGGCGGGCAGTGGGGGCGGGAAGGATTTTGATGTTTCTTTTAAGTGGTTCATTTTTAAGGATTTAGGTTTTGCGGGAGGCGTGTCGTCGTTTGTTGTGGCACGGTTGTTGCTCAATGAAGTGAGGCCGGTTGTTGCGGCGTGTTTATTTGAAAAGAGACGGTTGTTTGGTTCATGTAGGCAGGAAGATCAATGAGTTCAGTAGAAACAGTCAGTTCGGCAAGCGAGATTCAGATGGATTACATGACGCTTCTGATCGCTCAATTGCAGAACCAGAATCCGCTGGAGCCGCTGGACAATAACGAGATGGCTTCTCAGTTGGCTCAGTTTTCTCAGCTCGAACAGCTCGAATCGATGAACACAAGTTTTTCTGATGTTCTCAGCGGGGTTCAGCGGACGTATGCAGCGTCTCTGATAGGCAAGGAGGTATCGTTTGTCGGTGACAGTGATTCCGGTGAGATCAGCAGCGGTATTGTCGAACAGGTTTTCAATGATGTCGATGGGAAGATCGTTTTAGTGGCGGACGGTCATCAGATCGCTCTTGAGGATGTAATTTCGGTTAGTAACTGAGACGGCGTTTATTTTGCAGTGGTGTTTGGTTAAGGAGAGACAGAAATGAGTTTTGCATTGTCAGCGGGCGTAACGGGGCTTCAGGGTCACCAGAAGATGTTGGACGTAGCGGGTAATAATCTTGCGAATGTGAACACGACGGGTTTCAAGTCGAGTCGAATTACTTTTTCTGAGCTGCTCAGCCAGACGATCAAGAAGGCTTCTCAGCCTACGAGCACCGTCGGCGGGACGAATCCTCAGCAGATGGGCAGCGGCGTCGGCATTGCCGGCATATCGCCGAACATGGCTCAGGGGAATATCGTCAATACGGGCAATCCTCTGGACCTTGCGATGGAGGGGGAGGGTTACTTCGTTCTGAGTGACGGTTCTCAGAGCCTTTATACGCGTGCGGGCGCTTTGGCGGTTGACGCGGATTCTAATCTTGTGGATCCTGCGACGGGTTATCGTGTTCAGCGGATAGGGTCTGTCGGCGAGATAGACGGATTTCAGACGCCCGGCGACAGCAATGTAAAGGTTCCCTACGACGTTGCAATGGCGGCGAACGAGACATCCGAGGTTGTGCTTGCGGGGAATCTGAGTTCGGATGCGACGTTCGTGACGACGCAGACTCAGAAGCTGACCTCTAACGCTGCTTTGACTACGAGCAGCGGTACAGCGGCGAGCACGACGACGCTGATAGGGTCGCTGGATCAGTTCAGCGGTTCTTTCGGGACGACCGATACGGACGGTAAGCTTTACGTTACGGGTTATCAGCCCGACGGGACGGCGGTTGCGGACACGACCGGCCTTGACGTTAGTGCGACGACTACCGTTGCGGATGTGCTGAGCTATATAGAGAGCCAGCTTGGGGCGTCCAATGTTACGGCGAGCTTAGTTAACGGCAAGATAGTGGTGACGGATGACACAGCGGGCTACAGTCGGTCCGACGTAGCTCTGTCTTATACCGGTTCGAGCGACGGGACGGATTCTTTGACGCTTCCGGCGTATTTCGAATTGGCGACGGTCGGCGGAGACGAGGTTAAGAATGTCAATATAACGGTGTTCGACAATCTTGGCGGCAAGCATGTTCTTTCCGGCGTTTTTGTCCGCACGGACACGGCGAACACGTGGGACATGGTGCTGACCTCTATTTCGGGCGATGTGAGTTCTATCAGTCCGGATAACAGGCGGATACGCAGCATAGAGTTCGATGCGACGAACGGTTCGTATTCGGGTCTGAACACGACCGTGGGCGACACGGCTGAGTTCGCAGTGACATTTGCTCATGACACGTCGAGTCCTCAGACGATTTCGATGTCTTTCGGTACGGCGGGCCAGTTGAACGGTCTGACGCAGTTTGCAGGGAATTCGACGGCTGTTGCGAGGGAGCAGGACGGTTATGAAGCGGGGCGTCTTTCGACGGTTTCCGTCAACAACGCCGGTGTGGTGATAGGCGCTTTTTCGAACGGCATTAAGAAGGATATCGCTACGGTTCAGATTGCGTTGTTCCAGAACACATCCGGTTTGGAGAGCGTGGGCAACGGTTATTTTATTCCGTCGGCGAATTCCGGTGAAGCTGTTGCGACCCAGGCTATGACTGGCGGCGCCGGCTCGGTTCACGGAGCGGCTCTTGAAAAATCGAATGCGGACGTTGCGAGCGAGTTTGTGAATATGATTCAGGCTCAGAACGGTTTCCAGGCCAACGCTCGTACGATCCGAGTAGCTAACGACATACTGCGAGAGTTGAGCGGTCTTATCAGGTAATGATGACTGTCAGGCGAATCGCTTTGTTGGAATGACAGCATGATTTCAGTAGCCATAGTCAATTCTGTTGAATCGGTCTTGGCGGGATTGACTCCTGTGGAGCGCTGGTCGGCTGCTCGGCGATTCGAGGGGGATGTGGGTAACGGCCGGCTTGTGATTCTGATTTGTGTGGTTGTGCTGGTGGTTTTGGTCGGCACTTTGTTGGTTGTCAGCCTTAATCGGATATTGAAGGAGCGCAAGAACAAGGATAAGCTTTTCTCAGAGAACAGCAGGCGTCGAGGGCTGAGCCGTCGGGAGGTTCGACTTCTTCTTGCGGTTGCGCAGCAGGCCGGTCTGAAGCGCGCGGAATCGATATTCACGATGAGCGGCGCTTTCGGAATCGGTGCGATGCGGGTGGCGAAGGATGGAGTTGACGGCAAAGGCGGTCAGAGCGATGAGCTTAAGAAGGAGATAGCGTTACTTCGTGAGAAGCTTGGTTTCGGCAGCAAGGTGGGCTCTTCGAGCAAGGCATCGGATGAGAGCGGTCGTCTTACGACGCATGAGATTCCGGTAGGCAGGAAGCTCTACGCATCGCGGCGGCAGGGTGGTCACGGTTCGGCCGATGTTGAGTGCACGGTTGTAAGGAACAGCGCTTCGGAGCTTGGAGTAAGGCTTTCAGAGGCGTTGAAGATCGTTTTCGGGGAGCTATGGTGTGTTCGTTACTATTCGGGGACATCGGTTTGGGAGTTCGACAGTTCGGTTGTCAGTTATGACGGGGATACACTTGTTCTGGATCACAGCGACGAGGTTCGTTACGTAAACCGGCGACGTTTTTTGCGAGTTTCCGTTCGGCTTCGTGCTTATCTTGCTCATTTTCCGTTTGTTAGTCCGTTCGCTGGTTCGGCTGGCGAGGATGCCGGTGAGGGCGTGGCGGGGTCCGATTCGTGGGCTCCTCCGCGATTCGTTCCCGCAGTTGTCACGGAGCTGGCTGGTCCTGGGCTTTTGGTCGAGTCCGCGCTGGAGGTTGCGGCCGGGGAGCGCGTGCTGGTCGTATTCAGTTTGTATGACGAAGCGAGCGGCGGCTCAATTGAGGTAGAAGGCGAAGGCGGATCGAGGCGGGTTAAGATAGCGGAAGATATCGGGGAGGTTCGGCATGTGAATAGTGTCGAAGGCGGTTATTCGATGGCGGTGGAATTGACGGGTTTGAGCGAGTCCGATGTTGATGAATTAATTCGCGCGACTAATGCGGCTTGCTTTCGAGCGAACGGTAAGGAGAAGGAGGCGGTATCGGTCGGCGAGCAGGCTGCCGGGGTTTCGGCGGCGCATGGAGTATAAATATGTCTGATCTTATGTCTCAGATTACATCATCGATGGGTGGGTTGAAACAGGAGTTCAACATCATTGCGCATAATCTCGCAAATGTGGGGACGGTTGGTTACAAGCGCAGGTGCAACACATTTTCGCGGTCGCTTGTGGCTCAGGGCGCGGGTTCTCAGGCTGAAACCGACGGGGAAGTTGATTTGGAATCGGTGTTCGATTTTACTCAGGGTCCGGTTAAGGCTACGGATCGGAGTCTTGATTTTGCGCTTGTCGGGAAAGGTTTCTTCGTTATCGAGACCCCTGACGGTCCTCTGTACACTCGTAACGGGATGTTTCGTTTGGACTCGAACGGTCAGATAGTGGATACGGCCGGCCGGCTTGTTGCGGGTGAATCCGGGCCCATCACGATTCCTGCTAATGTTGGGATATCGCAGGTCAGTGTCAGCAGTGACGGGTCGATAACGGCCGGCGGCGTATCTGCGGGGAAGTTCAGGCTGATTGACTTCGGGGAAAACGAGAAGGATCTTGTTTCAGCGGGGATGAATTGTTTCCATGCGTCCGGCGATGCACGGCCGGAAGCACCGAAGAACCTGATTGTCAAACAGGGATTTCAGGAAGGCTCCAACGTGCAGATGGTTGAAGAGATGGTTGATATGATGATGGTGTCTCGTCTTTACGAGGCGAATATGCAGTTTGTCTCATCAAAGAGCAGTGTTTCGAAGAGCATTATTGACGTTGCTATGAGCTAATTTTGTCGGCATTCAGCAATGTGATTTTCAGGATAAGGAGCATAGTAAGATGTTACGAGCATTTTCAACTGCGGCGACGGGGATGGCTGCCCAGCAGATGATGGTCGATGTTACGGCGAACAATTTAGCGAACATCAACACGAACGGTTTCAAGCGCAGCCAGGTTGACTTTCAGGATTTGCTTTACGTCAAGATGCGCGAGCCCGGCACGGAGGTATCTTCCGGGATGAAGTCTCCGAGCGGGATGGAGGTTGGCAGCGGGGTTCGGTCGGCATCGACGGTGAAGGTTTTTTCGATGGGCGAGCTGATGAATACGGGCAGGAACAAGGACATCGCCATATCGGGCGAGGGTTTTTTCCAGGTCAGCATGCCGGACGGTTCTATCAAGTACACTCGCGACGGCGCTCTTCAGCAGGGTCCTAACGGCGAGCTTGTGACGACGAGCGGTTATCTTATCGAGCCTGCAATCACGATTCCGACGGATGCCATAGCAGTGAATATCGGGACCGACGGCGGGGTTAATATCACTACGTCTGCAGGTGCTCAGTCGGTGGTTGGTAATATTCAGTTGGCTCGTTTTCCGAATTCTTCGGGGCTGTCAAGCGAGGGTGACAATCTTCTTTCGCAGAGCGAGGCGAGCGGTTCGCCGGTTACCGGGACTCCCGGCGCCGACGGTTTCGGCACTATCCAGGCCGGTTTTCTGGAGAAGGCGAATGTTCAGATGATAACTGAGCTTGTGAATCTGATAACTGCTCAGCGTGCTTACGAGACGAGTTCTCGCACGATACGCGCGGCTGACGAGATGCTTCGCAAGGCTATTCAGATAGCACAGTTCTAAGCTTGAGGTAACGATGGTTAGCAAGACGGTTACAGTTATTACGTTTTGGGCACTTGCGGTTGTCACGGCATTTGGAGCGGAGGCGAGGCCTGATTCTCCGGTGCTTCGGATATATTTGCCTCGTGAGATTGCGATAGACGGTAATGTGCCGAAGCTTGGGGAGATAGGGATTCTTCGGGGCGATTCCGGTCTTGCGAAGAAGGCGGAAACGATACCGTTGGGTCTGCTTTCGACAGCGGGTCAGGAGGTTACTATCAATCGCGGGACGGTTTTGAGCAGGCTCGCATCGCACGGTATCGTTGGGGCAGAGGTGGAACTGACGGGGGCGGAGGCGGTTAAGGTTCGGCGTAAGGGTCAGGTAATCACAGTGGATGAATTGGCGGCTCTGGCTCGGTCTTTCATAGCGAAAAATTCGGTTTCGGCGTCTTTGTGTCGTGCGGATCTTTCGGGTAGTCCTTCGGATATTGTTATCGAGGGTCATGCGAGGGATGTGAAGCTGGTTCCTCGTTTTTTAAGGAGCGGCTCGGCGAGTTTGGGGAGGGTTCGGATCGGGGCATTTTCCGGGGGCAAGGAGATCGGGAGCCGGGAAGTCAGGTTTCGCTTTAAGTACAAGAGTCACCAGGTTGTGACTTTATCCGACTTACCTGCAGGTGCGGTTATCAGCCGGGACAATGTGAAGATCGAGCAGGTGGTATCGGATTATCCCGAGCCTGCCGACTGGCGTGCGCCTTACGGGCTTGTTGCCCAGCGTCGCCTTTCCCGGAATACCGTTCTGGTCAAGGGGATGGTCGGGCCGGCGGAGCTGCCGGTTCTGGTCAAGCGGAATCAGAACGTAGTTATCCGGATAGACGCTGGGGGCCTTGTTATTACGGCGACGGGAATGGCGGTTGAGCAGGGCAGGGCGGGAGATTACGTTAAGGTTCGGAATGTTGATTCTCAGCGAATAATTATGGCAAAGGTTCACGAAGACGGCACTGTCGGGCCGGTATTTTAGAAGGAGCAACAATGAGAGGCAAAGTAATATCGATATCTGTTCTGTTATTTGTTGGGCTGTGTTTATGCGACTGCGTTTTCGGCGACTCGATATGGGCGAAGCGAGATAAGAACATGCGGATTCTATACACCGATGACGTAGCTCGTCAGATAGGGGATATTCTGACGGTTAAGATCACCGAGGACAGCAAAGTTGACAACAAGGCCAAGCGTGACCTTAAGAAGGAGGCTGACAGGTCCGCAGCTTTTAACGGCGAGTTGGGGATCGACCATATTCTGCCGAGCATTCCCGGTTTCAATATGTCTGCGAGTTCGAGCAACGAGTTGAAAGGCAAGGCCGATTTCAAGGACGAGCGGAGCTTCGAAGACAGCATTTCAGTTGTTGTTGTTGACATACTTCCTAATAACAACCTTGTTATTATGGGCGTACGTGACCGCAATATTGCCGGTGACATTCAGACGATCGAAGTCAGCGGGATAGTTCGTCCGAGCGATATTTTGTACGGTAATACCGTCAAAAGCGAACAGATCGCGAATTTTCGTGTTGTCACGAAGAATTCAGGGGTAGCGGAGCCTTACAACAGGCAGGGCTGGCTCGGGCGGTTGTTTGATATTATCTGGCCTTTTTAGGTTTATTTGCGTGTAAGTGCGTCACGTTTTTGTTTGAAAGAGCAAATACTATGAGAAGACAGTTGATATTTTTTTCGGCAGTTTTGCTGGGTATTGCGGGGTTGGGTCGTTGCGAGCGCATAAAGGACATTACCGATATTCAGGGCGTTCGGAGCAATCCTCTTACGGGTATCGGTTTGGTTGTCGGTCTTGCGGATACGGGTGACAAGACACTGGCGTCTCAGCAGATTCTGACGAATATATTCAGGAATTCCGGGCTTGTTCTTTCGCCGAGCGATTTTACCGGCGGGAATGTTGCGGTTGTGATGGTTACTGCTGAGCTTGGTCCTTTCGCTCGTGAGGGCAGCCGAATCGACGTTGACGTTTCGTCCATCGGTGATGCCGAGAGCCTTCAGGGTGCGATGCTTCTGCCGACGCCGCTGCGTGGTCTTGACGGTCAGGTTTATGCGGAGGCTCACGGGGCGGTATTTATCGGGGGCTGGTCTGCGTCTGGGAAACAGGCTTCGGTGACGAAAAATCATCCGACGGTGGGCCGGATACCCGGCGGCGCGATCGTCGAGAAGGAAGAGATTGCGACTTTTATCGAAAATATCGGCGACGAGCGTATCATCAACCTGAATCTGAGGAACAACGACTTCTCGACAGCGGAGCGTGTAAGCGTCTGCGTCAACCAGTTGTTTGCGGAGACCGCATCGGTTGTCGATGCCGGTACAATCCGCGTGAAAATACCTTCGAATGTTGCTTCTACGGGGATAGCGGCGTTTATCGACGAGATTATGACACCCGACGTCAAGGTGGATGTTCCTGCGATTGTTGTTATCAACGAGCGTACGGGTACGATTGTTGTGGGCGAGAAGGTTGGGATATCTGAAGTTGCTGTTTCGCAGGGCGGTCTTGTAGTTAAGATCAAGGAGACGGAGACGGTTTCTCAGCCTACAGCGGCGTTCAGCGAAGGCGCCACCACGGAGAAGGTGCCGGAGACATTGATGGGTATCGAGGAGAAGGAGGGTTATCTGGTGCCTGTTCCTCGTGTGGTTACGGTTGCGGAACTGGCGAAGGCGCTTAACGCTATAGGCGCTACTCCCCGTGATCTGATAGCGATATTCAACGCCTTGCGTAAGGCGGGGGCTCTGCAGGCGAAATTAGAGATAATGTAGGAGCGGATTTATGGAAAGCCCCGCAGGGTCGTTACTTACCGAAGCAGTTGAGATGCCGAGCGTTCTTGGGGTCGGGGTTAATGTTGATGCCGGCTCGGACGCGAAGCAGATACAGGCTGCAAAGGATTTCGAATCGGTATTAATCACGAAGCTGCTGGATGCGATGGAGAGTACTATCGGGGACTGGGGATTAGAGAAGGATCCGACGAACAAACAGGTGCACAGTATATTTTCGATGTATCTCGGACGTCACATCGGCGAGAACGGCGGTTTCGGATTGTGGAAGGGTATATATGAGTCTCTTTCGGGCAAATTGGCTGAGTCGAGCACTGTTGACTCGGCAGGGTAGGAATTTATGAAATCTATGACCGTTGAAATGGAAGACAACGTCGGAGCACTGCTGTCGGTTCTGGACGAGGATATTCGTTATGTTCGGGAGAGTCTGGTCCGGCTCGACGAGATACGAGCGCTGGTGGTCAAGCGCGATCAAGCTGGTCTTGGACGGGTTCTCGATGCTATTCGCAGTGAATCGAGGGCCTATTCAGTTAACGAATCTAAGAGACAATCTCTACGGAGGGCGTTCGCCGGGCTGATGGACTGCAGCGTCAAAGAAATTACTCTGTCCCGGCTTGAAGCTGGGGTGCACGGCGATCTCAGGATCGAGGTTTGCCGCAGGAAGGCGAAATTGAAATCGCTGACATCGCAGCTCAAGCGGGAATACGCGAGGACGGCTGCTCTTCTTTCCGACTGTGCTCGATTCAACAGCGTGCTGTTGCGAGAGATTCTGCATTTCGGTCGGGCCGGTACGATAACATACAGTTCGGACGGGGCCAGGAGAGTCGAGGGGGATTCTGTTTTTGTCAGTATGCAGTTGTGATTGAGCTGCTTTTTTGCCGGGATTGAATAATGTCTAATTACTCGATAGGTATCAGCGGTCTTAACGCAGCCGAGCGGGCACTGGATGTGATAGGCAACAACATCGCCAATGCCGCGACCGAAGGTTACCATCGGCAGCGAATCGAGCTGAGTCCCGACATACCGTCTCGTGAAGGAGCTTTTCTTTTCGGGACGGGTGTGGATATCGACGGTGTCCGGCGGATAATCGATAATCTGCTGGAGAAAGAGATTCTTCGTCAGGGGTCGCTTTCGGAGCAGGTTGATCGTGAACTGGCAACTCTCCGAACGATAGAAAGCGCTCTCGGCGAGCTTTCTTCGGAAGAGGGGGGGCTTAACGCCGCGATAGACAAATTTTTCAATTCACTTCAGGATCTTTCGGCTCATCCCGGAGATGCGGTGTGGCAGAATCAAGCGGTGAGCGATGCCAGCGCCATGACGAGCCAGTTCAGGACTATGGGCAGCTTTCTGAGCACACTCGAGGACCAGCTCAGGCTTGAAACGGTCAATACAGTGGAATCAGTTAACGCTTTGACGGCTCAGATTGCCGAACTCAACGGCAGGATTCAGCAGACGGAAGTGGGCGGGGGGCAGGCGAACAATCTGCGCGATCAGCGTGACAAACTGATATCCGACCTGGCTGAACTGGCATCAATCGAGACCCAGTCTCGTCCTTACGGCGTTGTCGATGTTGTTTGTGCTGGCATTCCGGTTGTGATGGGCACTACGAATCTTGGGATCGAGGCGGGTCTGGATTCGAGCGGGGAATTAGGTATTTCGGTCGCCGGGGCTTCGAACTATACGACGCGGATTTCAGGTGGGCAGATCGGCGGATTACTTTCTCTGCGAAACGAACACGTATCCGATCTTCAGGCTGATCTTGATTCTCTGGCGACGGCGATAATACAAGAAATCAACAAGCTTCACGTTCAGGGCGTAGGTTCTGCGGGGTCTTTCACCGGCTTGACGGGCCGGCGGATGGAGAGCGAGGATCTGAGCGATATGGTTTCGAGCGTCGTCGATGGTACGATTTACATACGGGTGACGAACAGCAACAGCGGTGCGGTCACCCGCAGCGCGATTACGATTGACCGCTCGGCCGATTCGCTGACGAGTATAGCGTCGGATATTTCCGCGATTACAGGCCTGAGCGCTTCTGTGGCCTCATCGCGCTTGAGCATTTCGGCGGATTCGGGCTACACATTCGATTTTCTGCCTTCTGTTCTCTCGTCGCCGACGGCAAGCACGCTGACAGGGTCTGCGCCGGCTGTTTCGGTATCAGGGATATATACGGGCACATCGAATGATACGTTTACTTTTACAGTATCGGGTACGGGTTCCGTGGGGAACGGGACTCTTCAATTAGTCGCAACGGACAGCGGGGGCAGTACGGTGGCGACATTGAACGTAGGCTCGGGCTATGCTGCGGGGGACAAGCTTGAGGTCGGCAACGGCATCAGGATCGCGCTTGGCACAGGGGACATGAACGCCGGTGAGACGTTTTCCGTGGATGCTTTCGGCAACACCGATACATCCAGGGTTCTGGCGGCGATCGGGATCAACACGTTTCTTTCGGGCAGCGGCGCCGTGGATATGGCGGTCTGCTCGGATATATCGGCTTCGCCGGGCAGATTAGCGGTCGCTCTTGGCGCCGAGATGGAAGACAACAGGAACGCGATACGGATGGCGGGGGTTAAAGACCAGGCTGTCAGCGATCTGACGTCACTGACTTGCGGGGAGTTCTATCGGAAGGTCGTCACGGGTATAGGGCAGAAGATTTCCATGAGAGAGATCAGCCAGGACAACGTCAAGCAGATGGTTCAGAATCTGGCCGGTCGTCAGAGTGAGGCCAGCGGGGTTGATATAAACGAAGAGGCTGCAGAGCTGTTGGTTTACGAGCAGATGTTTCAGGCGATGGCCAAGTATATGAATACTGTTCAGGTTTCGATGACAAGCCTGATGGATTTGCTGTAAGGTCTTAATGAATTGTCGAGGGCGAAATGAGCGGCACCGTCAACAATATCTACAATGATTTGAGTTACGCGTTGCGTTTGCACACGGATGCTCTTTCGAAGCTTCAGGAGCAGGCTTCGACGGGTTCACGGGTCAATCGGACATCCGACGATCCCTCGACGGCTTATCGAGTTCTCGGTCTCAACTCTCAGCAGCGGTCTTTGGCGAACTATATGGACAACATATCTCAGGCGGTCAGCACTCTGGAGATATCGATGACTATAGTGGAGGATATGATATCTGCGTTCGCTGATGCGAAAGTTCAACTGACACAGATTTCGAGCGGCGTTTACGGCCAGGAGGGTCGAGAGCGGATCGCCGAGGGGATCGACAATACTCTTGAACAGATGGTTTCTCTGGCTAATACTCAGCACATGAACGAATACCTTTTTGGCGGGGGCAGTACGAGTTCGGCTCCTTATTCGGTGCAGCGCACGGACGGTAAGATTACGAGCGTCAGTTATCAGGGCAGTTATGATAATCGCCAGATCGAGGTGGCTTCTGGTGTTGAGTCGTCGGCCTTTCGGGTAGGCGACGAGATATTCCGGTCGGACAGCCGGGGCGCCTGCGAGTTTTTTGGGGACACCGGCGCAGCGGCTGGGACGGGAACATCCAGTGTGAAGGGGGATGTCTGGCTGACTGTTACCGGTTCTTCGGGCAATTACGATCTGTCTATCGATGACGGCCTGACGACGTTCAATACGGACGGGACCGATACCAATCTTGCTGTTACGGATTCGCGAACGGGGCGGGTGCTGTATGTCGATACGACCGGGATATCTTCAACTGGGGTGGATATGGTTCGAGTGCCCGGAACGTACGATATTTTCAGTACTCTTATCAACATCCGTGACATTCTCAATAACGACAGAGGGCTTTCTGATGCCCAGTTGCAGGAGATTCGGAACAACTCCATCGAATCTGTTGAAGAAGTCAGGAGCTTTCTCACAGAGAAATCGGTTTCCCTGGGTTCCCAAATAGGTTTCCTCGAGGACCTTAAGGGTACTGTTGAGAATATCAAGTTCGGTACGGAGGACGAGACCACGATGCTGCAGGAGGCCGATATTGCCCAAGTTGCCATCGATATATCTCGTCGTGAGGTTCTTTACCAGATGTCTCTGTCGGTTGCGGGTAAGATCATGTCTATGTCGCTGCTGGACTTCATCGTATAGACATTGGGGGCAGGCAACGGGGGGGCTAATTGCCCGGATTCTCAGGGGTGTGGATGGGTGAATCGAAAATGACGGCTTAGCAGCATAAGTGTTTGATATTTATACACATCCAAGCGGACCAGCCCTGTTTTACAGCGAATAAACCGTGATATTGTGGGATGGCACGGGATTTGTGTATTGAATATGCAAGCGTCGGCGCAGATGGACTCTGCCGGGCATTGTCCATTTGGCCTGAATTGTCAATTAAGCATGGAGCAATAGTCATGACGAGCCATATCAAGTCAGATCATTACCGCAGGGGCCTGGAATTGGCCGAGGCCGGCAGACACCAGGAAGCTCTCGAGCATATCCGCCTTCATCTCGGGATGTCTCCTAACGATGCCGAGGCGCTTAATGATACAGGTGCGATACTTCATTGTCTCGGCCGAACCGATGAGGCCATCGAGCATTTCATCAAGGCCAAAACGTTGAAGTCGGACAGCGGCGAGATACTCTGGAATCTATCGGAAGCGTATATCGCAGGGGGCAGGGCAAAAGAGGCGATGTATCTTTTCGACGATATGGAGCAGATTGGGGTATTGAGTGCGGACGTTTTGAACAGGACCGCCAATGTTTTCCTTCAGCAGAACGACAAGGCTAATGCGCTTGAGATGCTGCTTCGCTCTCTGAGTTTTTCTCCTGGACAGGAAGTCCTTACTCCGATAGTGCAGGTGATTCGGTCTAAAAGGCCGAGGATAGCTTTTTTCTGCGGGGGTGACGGGATGACATTTCTGCGGGAGATCATCGAGTTTGCGGAACGCCGTTTCGAGGTTCGCGTATTTGAGGGGCAGACGGAGGACGAGCTGTATGAACTGATGCAGTGGAGCGACATTTCGTGGTTCGAATGGTGCACGAATCTTGCCGTGGCAGCCTCAAAGAAGCCGAAGGTGTGCCGGAATATTGTTCGTCTTCACCGGTATGAGGCTTATGAGCGGTGGCCTGCGGAGGTGAATTGGCGGAACATAGATATTCTGGTTACAGTTGGGAATCCGGTAACGCTGGCAACGCTTCGGGGCCGGGCTGCCGGTCTGGAGAGCCAGACTTCCATTTCAATAGTGCCCAACGGGGTGAATCTCAAGAAATTTCCGTTCGTCGAGAAGCCCCGGGGCAAGAATATCGCTTTCCTCGGCAACCTTAGGCTGGTTAAGAACCCGATGCTGATGCTGCAGTGCATGCAGAAGCTTCATTACATGGACGGCGAGTATCGGCTGTTTTTCGGGGGCGCTTTTCAGGACGAGGTGCTGGAACAGTATCTGCGCAAGATGGTCGATGTTCTTGGTTTGGGTGATGCGGTATTCTTCGACGGCTGGCAGAGCGATGTTGCCGATTGGCTGGGTGACAAGCACTACATAGTCTCGACGTCGATTTGCGAGGGTCATCCCGTAGGTATTCTGGAAGGGATGGCCTGCGGGCTCAAGCCGGTAGTCCACAATTTTTTAGGGGCCGGTCAGATGCTCCCGTCGGAATTTCTGTTCAATATCTCGGAGGAATTCTGCGATCAAGTTCTTAGCGAGCGTTATGAGCCTCGGCGATACCGGGAATTCGTGGAATCGCGATATTCGCTGGCACGGCAGTTGCGCCGCATCAACGCTATTTTCAGCGATTTGGAGGCCGAGATAAACAGCGAAGGGGATGCCGAAGCCGGAGAATGCGGCGTCGGGGAGGGTGAGCAAAGCAGTGTTTTACCGAGCGGCGGGGTAAGACAGTGTGCACCTGTTGAGCAGCGTTAACAGACAGACTTACACGTGGCAAAACTATGACAGTTGAGAACTTTGACGCAGAATCGGGCCCGCTTGTCAATGTGTTAATACCGAGTTATAACCGGCGGGAGTATTTGCGTGCGGCAATAGCGAGTGTTGTTCGTCAGGATTACGACAATCTCGAAATACTCGTGTGCAGGGACGGCGGGGAGGAGATCAGGGATGTTGTGGAGTCTTTCGGAGATTCGCGAATCGTTTTGATCGACAGGAGCGAGAATCGAGGGATACCGTTTACGCTTAACGAAGGGCTGTCCCGCGCCGAGGGGAAATACATCTGCTATCTCGGCAACGACGATTTGTACTACCGTAATCATGTTCGGACTCTGGTCAACGCCCTTGAGAATGAAACCGAATGCGGTGCTGCCTACAGCGACCTTTACAGGACATACTGCCGAGTCAAAGAGGACGGGGTCAGGGAGGTTCTGAGCAAGGTTGTTGAGGTTAGCAGGGATTTCGAGCGATTCGTGATGCTGTATTTCAATCATACGCTTCACGTTAGCCTGATGCACCGTCGGGATCTTCTTGCGAAGGCCGGTCCTTACAACGAAGAGCTTAATGTCCTGATAGACTGGGATTTGACGCGAAGGCTGTGCTTCTTTACGGATTTCTATCACGTGCCGACAATTACGGGTGAATACTACAGTTCTGTGGGGGAGAGCGACAGGGTTTCGGTGCGTCGTCGGCAGGATGAGAACGAATACCTTCGCAATGTGATGGCCATTCGGACGACGAGGCCGGCGAAGCCTTGGTCGAAGATTGAGGATGTGTCGATCATTTTCGTTACGAGGCATTTGAACCGGGAGTCGGGGAGCAAGGTAGCTTCGATCTGGCGTCACACGTTCTATCCTTACGAGTTGTACCTGCCTCTTTCGCAGGGTGATTGCGAAAGGCTGGATACGAGCATGCCCAATATTGTCGTAGTGCCGGTTGCGGAGGGGGCAACCGAGGCAGGTCTCGTGGATGCGGCGCTGGCGAGGTGCGGGGGGGAGTATGCAGCGGTGGTTCCGGACGGGCTGGCTATAAGGGAATTCTGGCTCGAAGACTCGTTGTATGCGCTGATTAACAGCGGGCGAAGCGGAGAAGGCTTCGAACTCGAAGATTCGACGCAGGAGGCGTGGGGGGCTGTATTGAGGACTGAGAATCTTCGAGAGGCCCGGCGGCGCTTTGCGGATATGCCTGTTCGGGAGTCACTGGCCGCTTACGGCATTGCTTTGCGTCGCGTGCATCCTGGAGAGATACCGTTTCAATTCGACCAATTACTGTGCCAAACCAAATCGGCGGCGAAGGAGGGGAAGTGGGCTGATTCGGCGCGGATGTTCGAGCGGATCGTCGCAGAGTACGGCAATGAGGTATGGATAAAGGCGCTGGCCGGGGAGGCTTACTATAAGGCCGGTGAATTCGATAAGGCAGCAGAGCTGGCGCACCGGCTCAATGAGATAAGGCCGACAGTCGATACGCTTCTATTGGAAGCGAGGGTCAGGATTAAGGAAAAGAATTTCAGCTCTGCGATAATGCTTCTGGAAGACGCTGAGTGGATACTTGAAGGAAAAGAGAAGGTATGGACATAACACACAATGACATCGGGGAGTATCAGAACACGTCTCAGCGTTATGAGGTTCTGCTGGAGTTAGGGGATTGCTATGCTTCTGTCGGGAGTTTGGAGCAGGCTCGGCGGTCCTATGAGAAGGCTGCGTCGCTCGGTCCTGATGAGGCTGATCCGTATGTCGGTCTTGGTGTGGTAGCTTTGCAGGAGGGGCTTCTTGAGGATGCCGAGATAGCGTTTCGTGTTGCTTGCCGGCTGGATACGAATTGTTCGAGGGGGTATGCGGGTCTTGCGATGGCGGCTCAGGAAAAAAAGGAGTACCAAAAGGCGTTTGATATGTATCTGCAGTGCCTCGAACGCGACACGGATAATCTGACGGCCTTGCTCGGTCTGTTTCAGACTTCGTGCCGGATGGGTTCTTTCGGTCAGGTGATTCATTATCTGGAGGTTTATCTCGGGATGCACCCGGGCGACGGTTCGGTGATGTTTTCTCTGGCGGCGCTCTATGTCAAGGAGGGTCGCCTGGAGCAGGCCGGCGCACTTTTGCGGGATATACTCGCGCTTGAGCCGTCGCACAGCGACGCGGCGAATCTTCTGGAGGAAGTAGAGCAGGGACTGACGGGTCAAAAACAACATGGGGGCAGGGCGTATGGCTGACGACAGACGAATGCGGCTGGCGGACGAATTGCAGCGACTGTTGGAAGAGCAGATCCGGCTTGCGCGTCAGGGCAAGGTGCACGAGATCGAGGCGCTTAGCATCGAGGCGACAGGGATTGCCGAGGAAATCGGCAAGTCGGGGATACTGAAGGATAAGCAGTTCAATGACATACGGGTTCGCATAGAGCGGTTGTATCATGAGTTGAACCTGAGTCTAAGCGGGCAACTGGACGAGGTTGGCAGGGAACTGTGCCGGATTCGCAGAGGCAAGAGAACAGTCGGAGTGTATCGCGACAGCCTGCAGGCAGCAAGGAAGTGAGTATATCAGCAAAAGGAAAAGGCGATGTTTGTTGTGAAGAAGAAGGCAGTGCTTGAAGCAGACGGTGGGTCGGTGACGTATGTGCCTCAGGTCAGCGGTGGTTCCCTGAATTCGCATGCCGCCGGTGAGGTTGCGGGCAGTGCGGCGCGGGCGCCAGGCGCCGTCCGGCGCGAATGGAATCCGAGCAAGAGATGGAATCCTTTCAACAGCTATAAGCTTCTTGCTCAGGTCGAGCGATGGAAGAAGATCAAGCGCGGGCGGTCTATTCCTCCGCCTGTATTGATTACGGTGGATCCGACGAATGTCTGCAATCTGAATTGCGTGTGGTGCAATGCGGAATTTGTGCGGAAAGAGCGAAGGGGTTCGCTGTCGGAGAAGGCGCTGACGGAGATTGCCGATTTCCTTCCCCTGTGGGGCGCGGGGACCGGGTGCGGAGAAGTCGGGGTGCAGGCGATTTGCATCGCAGGCGGCGGCGAGCCGCTGCTGGATAATGCGACAGGAGGGTTTATAGACAGGGTGGTCGGCCACGATATCGATGTTGGGGTCGTGACTAACGGTACGATGATCGACAGGTTTGTGGATCCGCTGAGCGAGGCTGTGTGGGTCGGGGTATCGGTGGATGCAGCTACAAGGCAGACCTACAATAAGCTGAAGGGACTATCCGACGATTGCGATCTGTTCGACAGCGTTGTGAATAATATTGCGATGCTCGTCGATTATGCAAAGATGCATAACAACAAGTTAGGGTGGAAACACCCGGCCTACGGCGTCAGCTTCAAGTACCTTCTTTATGAGGGCAATATCGGGGAGGTATATGAAGCGGCCCAGCTTGCAAAGCGTCTGGGGTGCAAGAACATTCATTTCAGACCTGCGGGCACGACGTGGGACAAGCTCGGCACCGACGGTGAAATAAGTTTTTCGAGAGAAGATATATTGCTGTTCGAGGAGCAGGCGGCGAAGGCTCTGGAGCTGGATGACGAAGGTTTCGGCGTTTACGGGATCACGCACAAATTCAATTCTCAGTTCGGCAGTGCGAACTATTTCAGCAGGTGTCATTCGATATTTATGACTGCCGTGATCGAGCCGCCTGTGGGGGCGGATGCTCCGAAGGATTCTTTCACGGTCGGGCTGTGCTGCGACAGGCGGGGGGATGCGAAGCTGGAACTGGCGAGAAATATCGAAAACGCAGAGCAGATCAATAAGTTGTGGGGGAGCAGGGCGCATTGGGACATTCACGACCGAATTGTGGTTCACAACGAATGTCCGAGGTGCACTTACCAGCCTCACAATGAGATATACGAGCAGGTGATTCTGAGTGACAGTATGACGTACAAGTTCATTTGATGCTTTATTACGAGGCAGGCAATGGAAATATCGGTAGTTGGACTGGGCAAGCTGGGCCTGTGTACGGCGGCTTACTTCGCGTCTAAGGGCCACAGGGTCGTCGGCGTCGATGCCAACGAACATTTTATCGAAGAGTTGAATGCGAGGCGCTGTCCTGTGAGGGAGACGGGGCTGGGCGAGCTTCTGGAAGAGGCATGGGAGAACTTGACGGTTACAGGAGAGATTTGCCGGGCGGTTCGGAATTCGGATGTAACTCTGATTATCGTTCCGACGCCGAGCGGGCCGGAGGGAAGATTTTCGAACGAGTATGTCGAGACGGTGCTGCGCGAGATCGGGCCGGAGGTCGGGGCCAAGGCCGGGTTTCACGTGGTTGACGTTGTTTCGACGGTTATGCCGGGTTCGTGCGAAGGGACATTCAAGCCCCTGTTAGAGGATTCGAGCGGCAAGGTCTGCGGGGAGGGGTTCGGGCTTGTTTACAATCCCGAGTTCATAGCTTTAGGGTCGGTGATTCGGGATTTTTCCAGACCCGACATGGTGCTTATCGGCGCATCGGACGATCATTCCGCGGAGATTGTCGAAGAGCTTTATCTCAGTTCATGCGAGAATGAGCCTTATATTGCTAAGATGTCGCTGCTGAACGGCGAGATAACGAAGCTGTCCCTGAATTGTTTTGTTACGACGAAGATAAGCTTCGCGAATGAGCTCAGCGCGATATGCGAGCTGATACCGGGTGCGGATGTCGATGCGATTACCGATGCAATCGGGGCCGACAGGCGTGTTGGGCGGGCTTATCTTCGAGGCGGGCTTGGGTTCGGGGGTACGTGCTTTCCTCGCGACAATGTTGCGTTCGGGGCTTTCGCGAGGGAAGTTGGTCACGAGGCGCAGATAAGCCGGGCTACGGTCGCCGTCAATGAGGCGGTTGTGGAAAGACTCCTCGGTCATATCAAGACCAGTGTGCGGGCGGGGGGGGGCGTGGCGCTGCTGGGCCTGTCCTACAAGGAGGATACGCATATAATTGAAGAATCGCAATCGATGATGCTGGCGGAGAGACTTGTCGATGCGGGCTACAGCGTAAGGGTTCACGACCCGGCGGCCCTGGATTCTGCGGCGGAGGTATTGGGCGAGGCGGTCGAGTACCGGGGCGATCCATACGAGTGCGTCTGCGGCGCGGATGCCGTTGTTCTTCTGACGCGATGGCCCGGGTTCAGGGAACTGGATTGGGAGCGGATTGAGAATAATGCGAAGGATGGCTCTGTTTTGCTGGATAGCTGGCGCGAGCTGTCGTCGCGGCGGTTCAGAAAGTTTCACTACATAGGTTCAGGTTTGGGGGCGAGCGTCACATGTCAAGGTGCGCGGTGAAAGATTTCAGCAGCGTCAGTATGGAGACGGTCGGGGCGTTCTGGGACGCCAGGCCCTGCAATATTCGCCATTCCCGGCGGGAAGTGGGGAGCCTGGAATACTTCGAGGATGTCGAAGCGAGGAAGTACTTCGTAGAGCCGCACATACCCGGTTTTGCCCAGTTCGAGCGGTGGAAGGGCAAGAAGGTTCTGGAGATCGGCTGCGGAATCGGAACCGATACGATCAATTTTGCCAGGGCCGGCGCGCAGGTTACCGCTATAGATTATTCGGAGAAGTCGCTGGATATCGCGCGAAGGCGGGCTGAAGTATATGGGTTGGATATTGATTTCCATAGAGCCAATGCGGAAGAGATATCGAAAGTCGTCCCGGTCGAGTGTTACGATTTAGTGTATTCTTTCGGGGTGATACACCATACGCCGCGGCCGGGGCGTGCTGTTTCGGAGATTGCCAAATATCTGGGGGCCGAGAGCGAGTTGCGGATGATGGTCTATCATCGGTATTCGTGGAAGACGTTTTGGATATTGGTGAGAAGCCTTCGGCGTGACGTTAGGGCCTTCGGCAAGGCGGATGAACTGATCGCACGATACTCGGAAGCCCAAACGGGTTGTCCGGTTACTTACAGCTATACGCGGGACAGCATAAAGGATCTTCTCAAAGGATTCGATGTTGTGGAGACGAAGGTGGAGCATATTTTTCCGTATCGGATTGCGGATTACAGGGCCGGCCGATACCGGAAAGTATGGTATTTTCGCTATGTTCCGCGGAGCATCTTCCGCCTGATGGAACGACGGTACGGCTGGCATTTGTGTGTAAGGGCGAAGAAAGCCCAGGGGAGTTGAAGTCCGATGCTGAACAGTATAAAGAAATTCAGGAATGCCCACTGGTTCAAGGGACACCTCTACGCATACGGCAATCTGCTTAAGCGAAAGCGTAATATCCGGCAGGGCAGGAAATTTTTGTGGAATGCGGAATTATTCTTCGATACTCGATGTAATTTCAAGTGCCTTCATTGCTCGATATCGAAATTTCAGAAGCAGCGTGATTTCAAGCAGTGGATGAGCCTCGATGAAATCGAGCATGTCGCCGAGCAGCTTCGGCGGATGGATTGCTTCTTGTGCTGCCTGGTGGGGGGCGAGACGACTTTGAGGAAGGATTTGTGTGAGATTGTCTCGAAGTTTCACGAACGGAGGATTCTGCCGACGATTATCACGAACGGCTACCTTGTTGATAAGGGGTATTTGCGAGAGTTGAAAAAGGCGGGGCTGTTCAGTATCGGGTTCAGCCTTAACGGCGGCAAGGCGGAAAGCCATGACAGTTTCGTGTGCAAACCGGGGGCGTTTGACAAGGCTCTGGAGAGCATAGACTCAGCTCGCGAATCGGGGATGTGCGTTTCTATTGCTGTGGTTCCTACTCGCCAGAGCATTGCCAACGGCGAATATCGGAGGCTCATCGAATTCGCGGTGCGCAAGGGAATTCGTGTGAATGTGAATTATCCGGCGTTGTGCGGCGAATATACGGGTGATTACGATGAACTGCTTACGCCTTCGGAGATACGGGAGGTGCGTGAGTATTTCAAACTTCCGAATGTAACGAGCGATTTTACGGTTCTTGCGGAGAAGTACGAATGTCCCGCCGGCCGTAAGAAGATATATATTCTGCCGGACGGCAGCGTATGTCCCTGTACTTTCATACATATCTCGTTCGGTAATATGCTTGAAGAGGCTCTCGAAGAAATCATGGATCGGCTGTGGTGTCAGGAGATTTTCATGAGCAGGCCGGGGTATTGCCTGGCGAGCGAGAGCATCGAATTCAACGAGAAGTATCTGGAGCCTGTGTTCAAGGCTGAGAAGGTGCCTCTGGATTACAGGGAGCATCCGATGCTCGGCTCGGCGGCAAGTGAAGCAGCGGTCGAGGCGGGGGTCGGAGTTGAAAACTGAGGGCGGGGAGGTCTGGAATATGGATTGGACAGAGCAAAAGAATGCCGCCGCGTCGATGACGAGTGATCATCTGCGGGATGATCTTCGCGAGTTCATAGATTGTAACCCGGAGGGACTGCCCGGGGTGTTGAAGGAGCTGTGCGCGGCAGGGCTGGCGGATAAGGCTTTGGCTGCGGTATCTTATGCGCGGGAGAAGTACGCAGGGTGCGGCGATATTGAGAATTTAGAGGCGGAAGTGAGGGCGGAGATCGGGGATTTGTCGGGGGCGGAGGCGATTCTTGTCGATTTTATCCGCCGACATCGGAGTCACGACAGGGCGTTGAGGAATCTTGGCGTGCTTCTTGCGTCGCAGGGTCGTGCAGGCGAAGGGTTGGAGTATCTGCTGCGGTCGCTGGAGATAGAGCCTTACGATCGTGATGCGGTTTACAATTGCGCGGTCGCAGCGTTGGATGCGTGCGATGCGGGCAAGGCGGCGGGATTTGCCGAGAAGTATGTCGAGATGTTTCCGGGAGATACTGAAATGGGCCGGCTGGCGGGCGAGCTGAAAGCGGCGATGTGTTTTCCGGGGGCGAATGCAGGAGCGATTCAATGGCCGTCGGCATGCGGCATTGGCCGGGATAAAGCTACGAAGGTGGTTATGACTTCGGGGACGCTCAAGCGGTTCAACGGGGGGACGAAGATTTACAATCTCTGGTGTAGGCTGCTGCGAAGCCACGGGATATACGCCCGGATAGCGACGGTTAACGGATGCTATGACGAATGGCTGGTCAAGCCGGAGCGGGTTATAAGTTATGCGGAGGCAGAAGCCTTTAAAAGAGAAGGCGACCAGGTTCGAGTGGTCACTTCGTGGCTGGATACGCCGGGACTGGAGGAGCTTGCAGGTTCGGGGAAGTTCTATTATTTCGATGCGGAATTGAAGTGGACGCTGCACTTTCGAGAGAAGCTGGCTGACTACCTCGACAGGGACAAGATTGCCAAGATCGGGACACACAGCCGATATATCCAGAGCTGGTATATGGCCAACTATGGGATCAGGCCTGCTTTGATAAACGAATGGTCGGATGAGTCGGTGTTTTATGAAGATGCGGTCGCAAGGGTGGCTGGACGTATAGGGTGCATGCCGGATGCGTCGGAGCAGGACAGGCAGACGTTCGATTTTCTGTCGAAGCGGGCGCGCGAATACGGTCGCGGGGCCGAGCTTGTGGAGATAAGGGGGGATGAAAGAGAAGTTGCCGAGTTGATGCGGACGGTGGATATCTTCGTGGGCGTCAATCGGGGCAAGGACAAGCTTTGGGGTGAGGGGTGCCCGCGGACCCAGCAGGAGGCCTTGCACTGCGGCTGCGCGCTGGTTGCTTTCGATTGCCTCGGAAACCGGGAATACCTGTACGATAAGTGGACGGGGTTGGCGGCGCCTTCGGGGGATACCGAAGGTCTGTGGCGGGCTGTGAGGTCACTGTTGGATAATCCCGATTTGAAAGAACGCCTGCGGGCCAGCGGCAAGGGTATTGCGAAGGGGGTCTTCAGCGAGGCGAACAAGTACGCACTTATCGCTTCTTTTCTGGACCTGCAGGATGGGAGGGGATGTGATTCGGGCGGTAATCTTATGAGCAAGGAGGCGTTGTCTTCTGTTTTTCCTCGTCCGTTCTGGCTTGCGGAGGAGGAGGTACCGTTTCTTGCCGAGTCAGCGGGCAAGGCTGCACGTACGATAGTCGAAATCGGCTGCGCTTACGGGGGTTCGACGACGCTGCTGCTGCTGAATAAGGGCCCGGGCGTTCAGTTGTACTCGATAGATCCTTTTGTTCCGGATTCGAAGGGCGGGGTGCAGGCGAGCGAGCAGGACTGTCGCTATGCCGTTGCGGAGGCCCTGTCGAAGAGCAATCGAAACGATGCCCTTAAGGACTGGCATTTGACAAAGGGATACAGCCATGAGGCAGTAAGATTGTGGGAGAAGGGAATCGATTTGCTTTTTATCGACGGCAGTCACCACTACGAGGATGTGAGGCGGGATTTCGAGCAGTGGTCGCGGTTTGTGGCGGGGGACGGGCGAATACTGATCCATGATTCGAGAAAAGACAATATGGCCAAGGACCCGGAAGACAAGATTTTTTCGCGCGGGTGGGCCGGTCCGACGCGGTTAGTTGAAGAGTTGAGAGGCTCTCCTGATTTCGAGTTGGTCGGTACGTGTCATTCGATAAGCGTTTTCGCTCGAAGGGCCGGCAGGAAGGGAAACAGCGTATGAAGTTTACACTTGCCTTTCAGGTTTACAACAAGGCCGAATCGATTGAGTCGGTAATGGACAGTTGGATAAAAAATCTGTCCGGGCGGCACGAATGCGAGATAATCGTTGTCTTCGACGACTGCAAAGATGCATCGGTGGAGATTCTTCACCGGTACCTGAGGGCGAAGAGGCAGGACTATATTTTCCTGTTTGCGGACGACAGGTACGAGATATTCTGCAACAACCTGGCGTTGAAATATGCGTCGGGCGATTACATCATATTCATACAGGACGACAACTGGATATATGACGAGCAGTGGGATTGGGTGCTGGGCGAAGTTTTAGGGCGGGTTGAGAATGTCGGTGCGGCGGGGCTGCTGGCGGGAGTTGAACTTCTGCCCGATACGGAGAAGATCAGGCTGAAGAGAATCGAGATTGACCGGCCTCACAAGGGGGAGTATTTTTCATCGCACAACCTGCCGTGCTATGATTTTGGCGTCTGGCAGGTTGACTCGATAGCGCGGCCGTTCTGCATAAGCCGGGAGCTTTTGTTGTTGTGCGGGGGGCTCGATACGGCTTTTTGCCCGACATGCGGCGACGACCTGGATCTGGGGATAAAGCTGCTCAAGCAGGGCAAGAGGAATATCTATATTCCGTTCGACCTGGTCAATACCGTCGCGAGCAAGGGGACATTCGACGAGGGGTACTATACGGAAAACTATAATCGCGCCTATGCCGTCAATTTCGCGCGGCATCAGGAGTACATTACGCAGAAGAAGGGCGGGGTCGAACTTATTATTCCAATGCGGCAAGGATCGGCGGGACAGTTGGTGTTTACGGACCCGGCAGAGCAAGGGCAAGGTAATACTGTTTCGCATGAGTCCGGCATATCCGTCGGCGAGCATCGGGGGGACGGGCGGTTCACGTTGTTTGCTATGCCGAAGGCCTTCAGGGGCGTGTTTACGACGATCCAGAGAAACGCGATAGGAAGCTGGATGCGGCTGAGAGACCGTCCGGAGATTATCTTGCTAGGCAGCGACGACGGCGTGGAGGAGTTCTGTCGGGAAAACGGCCTGAGGCATGTTCCGAATGTGGAATGCAACGAGTTCGGCACGCCTTTTTTGAACGATTTGTTTGTTAGAGCGGAGGCGACAGCGTCGAACGAGATATGCGTTTATGTCAATGCGGACATAATACTGATGGACGATTTCAGCGAGGCGGTCTTGCAGGCCGGCGGGCGATTCGACGAGTTTCTGATGATAGGGCAGCGGTGGGATCTTTCTGTTACGGAAGGGATCGATTTCGGCGTTTCGGGCTGGCGGCAAAGACTGATCGACGAAGTAAAACTCAGAGGCCGGCTGCATGCGCCCACGGGCATAGACTATTTTGCGTTCAGGAAGGGGTTGTGGGGTTCTATTCCGCCGATGTCACTCGGGCGCGACGTATGGGACAACTGGCTCGTTCGCGAGCCTCTTCTTGCGGGTAAGGCGGTTGTGGATGCGAGCGGCACGGTTATGATTGTTCACCATGATCATGATTCTTCTCATATAGCGGGAGGGAAGAAGTCGGATAGTTTCAGGATAGAGCAGCGTCGCAATATCGAGTTAGGGGGCAACGACCGGTCGCTGGCTTATACGTCACATGCTAACTGGGAACTGACGCCTGCTGGCATAAGGCTCAGGCGGATAGACGAATTTCTCAAGGGAGATAATCTGTCGGCGGCGATCAAGTGCATCGAGAGTTCATACCGGCAGATGCCGGAGGAGGTTCGCAGGCAGTGCGTCGAGTTGAACTCACGAATCGACGGTGAACTGTGGACGAGGCTCATTGCCGCGGCCCGACGCGAGCTGGTGTCGGGCTGTGCGCCGAATGCATCGAGGTTGCTGCTCGATTCGTTGGAATCGGGGCAAAAGGCCGCGGCGGCGGAGAGACTCAGGAAAGGCATCGAATGTTTGAACGAAGGGGTCGCAACTGAGGCGATCAGGTATCTCGAAGATGCTGCGACGGGCTGTATGATGCTTCCGAACTTGTATTATGCGCTGGCTGCGGCTTACGCTCAGGCAGGCAGGATTGAGGAGGCGAGGCGGGCCTGCCGGGTGGAGCTGTCGCTGGAGCCGGGCAATCGCGGCGCGGCGGAACTGCTGGAACGAATAGAACATGCTGCGAATGAGTGCGAACATGGAGCCGGGATTTACGGATGACAGCCGGACGGTGCGGCTTTGCCAATTAAAGAGAAAAGGAGCCAAGTTGAATACGGATAAGACAGCTATCAATCCTGCGGGAGTCAATACCGGCTTGCGGAGTGTCGAGCGCCGAGCGCCTCGGTTCTCGTTTGTCATGATCGTGCTCAACGGGATGCCGCTGATCGAGTACAGCTTGAAGGCGATTTACGACTTCGCGCACGAGATCATAATCGTGGAAGGGGCGGTTGAGAAGTGCATGTTCGCGGCCGGTGCGGACGGGGGGAGCATAGACGGGACGGCTGAGTTTATCGAATCTTTTCCCGATCCGCAGGGCAAGATCAGACTTATCCGTGGCAGGTGGCCGGAGAAGTGCGAGATGCAGAACGAGGCCCTGAAGTATGTCACCGGAGACTATGTATGGCTTGTGGACTGCGACGAGGTTTACAAAAAGGACGACCTTGAGAAAATTAAGGGGATTCTCCGAGACGACCCGTCGATTACGCAGGTTAATTTCATCCCGGACAGTTTTTGGAAGGGATTCGAGTATATTTTCGTTTCGTCGCGGTTCTTCGAGGAAGAATGTCACTATCGGAGGCTTTTCAAGTACGCTACCGGCGCGGTTTTTACGACTCATCGTCCGCCGACGATGGTCTGGTCCGGTCGGAGGGAGACAACGGAACAGACGCATCTTCTGAGCGGCTCGGCCACGCGAAATATGGGGATAATGCCGTATCACTACAGCTATGTTTTCGATAAGCAGGTCAGGCAGAAGATTGAATTGTATCACAGGTACGGGTGGGGCAGGCAGTGGCATGTTGACCTGCAGCAGTGGTATGAGGAATGCTTTTCGAAATGGACGCCGGAGAACCGGCAGGAGATTGACTCGCGATATCCGATCTGGACCGGTGACATGAAGTCGCGGACACAGGTCTTTACCGGCACGCATCCCGAGGTAATGGGCGAGTTTATCCGAAGACACTCAAAGACCGGCGCTGGGGGCACGGAGGTGGCATCTTCGAGGGACGCTTTAGCGGGAGCGGCGCAGAGCAAGGAGGCGGGGCGTGCGACATTGCAGGCCGATGCGCTCGAAGTGAAAAATATCATCTGGGTTCGTCCGGATGCTATCGGGGATGCGGTCTTGTCGGCGTCGATGCTGCCTTACATCAAGGCGAAATGGGCGAATGCCGCAATTACCGTTGTCTGCCAGGGGCATATCGCGGAGCTTTACAAGGCGTGCCCTCATGTTGACAATATTGTGACTTTCGAGCGGAAACGAGCCCTTAGTGACAACGCCTATCGTCGCAGGGTCGTTGGGATGCTGCAACAGTTCAAGCCGGAGGTGTCGCTGAATTCCGTTTATTCGAGGGAGGCGCTGACGGACTATTTCGCAGTCAACTGCTCGGCAGGACTGCGGATTGCACATGAAGGGGATCTATGCAATATCGCGGCGGAACTCAAGGCCGTTCATGACAGGCACTACAGCAAGCTTATTGCCAGCGACGACACGCACAAGCTCGAGCTCGAGCGTCACCTCGATTTTCTTTCCGGGCTCGGGATCGCAGCCGAGAGGCTGGGGCCTGTTGTCTGGACGATGCCGGAAGATGAGAGATACGCGGAGGATGTATTCAGGGAGAACGGTCTTGATCCGGACGGGACGATAGCGCTTTTTGCGGGGGCGCAGTACGACTGCCGGGTCTATGAGGGATACGGGGATGCCGTTGCCGAAGTCTGTGCGGCTGAGGGATTGTCGATTATCGGTTTGGGTGGCGGGTCCGATTACGAGATCAACGAGCGGAATCTTTTAGCTGCCGGCGCGCGATTCGTGAATCTTAGCGGGCGGACGAGTATTCGTCAGTGTGCGTCGATTCTGCGGCGCTGCAGAGTTGCGGTAGGGGCCGAGAGCGGTCTTGCGCATATCAGTTGCGCGGTTGGGACGCCGAACGTTATCGTTCTTGGCGGGGGACATTTCGGCCGGTTCATGCCCTATTCGGCGCTGAGTTCGGTGGTGTGCCTCCCGCTGGATTGCTACGGGTGCAACTGGGCATGCCGATACGCCTATTCGCATTGCGTTAAGGATTTGGCGTCGAGCGTTTTAAGGGAGGCGGTTCGCCGGAGCCTTGAGGAGCCGTCAGACAGGCCCCGCGTATTCATGCAGGGGGTTTCGCTGTGGCAGGGAGGGGAAGGAAGGCCCGGTTGGAAAGGCCTGGAGCAGAGGGATGAGGTCGAGATCATACCGGTCGAGGCAGAGGCAGGCGTTTCGGAAGGGGTAAGCAGCAAGGTGGCGGCAGAGGCATCGCAGGTGGGCGGCGAGGCGGAGTGCGACTTGAGCATCGTAGTGTGTACGAAGGATCGAGCGAGACTTTTGGATCGGATGTTAGGCAGTCTGGAAGAGTCGGCAGGAGGCATTGTTTATGAAGTGATTGCAGTCGAAGGGGATTCATCGGACAATACTCTCGACGTGCTTCGGCGTCATAATGTGGGGCAGGTTTTTCATGAGTCGCGCTGGCTGGGGGCGGGGAGGCACTCCTGGCCGGAACTGTATAACTTCGGCTTTTCGCAGGCCCGTGGGAAGTGGGGGATGTACGCCAGTGACGATATCGTATTCGGGCCGAGCTGTATTTCGCGGGGATTGAAGATACTGGAGAGGCAAGGCGAAGAAGTTGCTGGCGGGATATTCTTCTACAAGAATCTTCACCCGACAAGAGAAGACTGGATCGAATTCGGTATCGATTTCACACACGGCAACAAGCTGCTGATGAACTACGGGCTGGTGCGGCTGGACTGCTTCAGGGAAGCCGACGGTTTCGACCAAACCTATCGGTTCTATTGTGCGGATACGGATTTGTGTTACAAGCTCTACCAGAACGGGCGGCAACTGATTCCTCTGGCCGGGTGTTTTGTGATTCACGACAATCTGCTCGATGCGCAGAAGCAGGTCAATGCGCAAATGAGCGCTCGGGACATAGAACTCTGCCAGCGGCGTTGGCGTGATTTTGTGCCGAGGGCCAATCCCAGGCCGGGACGTCTCAAGTGGAATGATGGGTTTTCCGAGGCGTTTGCTCTGCCGGCGGAACTGGAAAGGGTCAACTCGGGTATCGAGCATTTCTGGCACGGGTTGGCGTTTTTCGGTGAGGGTATGTTTGCGGATGCAGAAAAGGAATTAGTCAAGGCCGTTGAGGCGGGCTGCGAGCATCGGCAGGTTTTGTGGTATCTTACGCAAGCGCGAAAACATGGCGCAGGCATTCTTGTCGGCGGAGCTGCGCGGGCGGTGAGGCGGTCCGATCTTCAAGAGCACGGTGTCTGGGTCTGAGCAGGACCGTCTGAACGATTTTGTACATTGAGAAACAGGAAGTTATGAGCGATTGCAGGCAAAACGGCGTAACAGGTCTTATATTCAGCAAGGACCGTGCAATGCAGCTTCGAGCTTCGATAGAGTCTTTGCTTCTGAACTGCCGGGACCACGGGCAGATACAACTGCACGTATTATACAAGACATCGAGTCCATTGCATCGCCGGCAGTATGAAAGACTGAAAGCCAAGTTTCACGACATTTGTTTCGTGGAAGAGGCCGATTTCAAGGAACAGGTTCTAAGCATCATCGGCGGATGCGAACATATTCTCTTCGCAGTTGACGACAATATGTTTGTAAGGGATTTTTTTCTGTCGGATGTTGTCGGCAGCCTGCGCAGCAGTAGCGATTCGATTGGTTTTTCTCTCAGGCTGGGCGTCAACACGACGTATTGTTATGCTCGGAATGCTTCGCAGGCCGTTCCTGCATTCCAGCAGGTCGATGATCATATACTCAAGTATGACTGGACGTGGGGCGAGTATGATTTCGGTTATCCGCTTGAGGTGTCGAGTTCTGTTTACCGCTCGGTGGACATTCTGGGCTTGCTTGGGAAGCTTGAGTTCGACAATCCGAACACTCTCGAAGGCACAATGGCGGCGAACGCTCACCTTTACCGGGGTCTTAGAAGCAACCTTCTTTGCTTTGAGAAGTCGGCGGCCTTTTGCGTGCCGGTGAATATGGTTCAGACGGTCTGGCAGAACCGAGTCTGCGGCGACGGCCGCTATTCTGTTGAGCGGCTGGCTCAGATTTTCGAGCAGGGAGGCAGAATCGACGTCGAGAGGTATTCGGATTTTGTCCCCAATTCGTGCCATCAAGAGGTCGAATTGTGTTTCGATGATTCCAGTGAGGCAGGGCCGGTTGGCCATGAGTCGGACGATTGGACGCCGGAGTTCTCAGTGATAACGGCCAATTACAACAATGCCGCATACATAGGGCAGGCTATAGAATCTGTTCGGAACCAGACGTTCAAGGACTGGGAGCTGATTGTTGTCGAGGACTGCTCGACGGATAACTCGCGAGCGGTGATCGAACCATACCTCGGCGACGGGCGGATAAGGCTGATTGAGCATTCGAGCAATCAGGGCTATACAGCGGCTTTGAAGACCGGGATTGCGAATGTGCGGTCGGAATATTTCGGCATCCTCGACAGCGACGATGCTCTTGTGCCACATGCAATAGAGACGATGTATCAATGGCATGAAAGGCTTGCGGATTGCGGGTTTATCTATTCACAATTCGCATTCTGCGACAAGGACCTTATCGAGAAAAGGCCCGGATTTTGCGCGGCGATTCCGGCGGGGCGGACCAGCCTCGATGCTCATGTAGTCAGCCATTTCAAGACGTTCAAGCTCAGGGATTATCTGAAGACCGGCGGGTATGACGAGAACATTCTCTATGCGGAGGATGTTGATATCGTTTACAGGATGGAGGAAGTGACGAAGCTGAGATTCGTGGACGACTGCATGTACCTTTATCGGGACAGGCCTAATTCCGTTTGCCGCTCTGCGGAGAAGATCAATGTCGCCATAATGTCGCGTGTGAAGGCGAGGATAAACGCCTTGAAGAGGCGGTGCGGCGTTCGGGCGGGGCGTGAGAATATCGGATTCGGCGAGCTGTTTGGCCGAGCGGTGGCCGAGGCAAGAGCGAAGCACGATGACGTCGAGCAGTATTTCGTCATACTGACGAAGCTGTACGCCGGCGGGATGCTGGCGAATGTAAGGTGGCCTGCGGGCGCTACGGCGTGGCGGCGTGAGGATGCGGTCCTGTGGCTGGCGGCGAATGTTGACATCCAATTCGACAAGCTCTTCAAGCTAATCGGGCAAGGCAAGGCGGGCCAGAGCAGGCCATTGGTTTCTGTCGAAATGACGGCGTACAACTCCGAGCGGCACATCGGGCAGGCTATTGATTCGGTGCTGGCCCAGACGTATCGGAATTTCGAGCTGCTGATAGTGGATGACGGCAGCACGGACGGGACAGCGGAGATAGTTGCGTCGTATAGTGACGAGCGGATACGGTACATACGCCTGCCGCACAGGAATTGCGCGTTGGCCAGGAACCGGGCGATCTCCGAGGCACGGGGGGAGTACCTTTTGTGTGTCGATTCGGATGATTTCATCGAGACCGGTTATGTCGAGAAGATGGTTGCCTTTGCCGAATGTCACGGCGAGGCCGATTACTTCTACCCGAGCAGTCTGTCGCCGGTTGACGAGGCGGGCAAGGCGACGCAAGAGCAGTGGAGCTATCATGATTTTTCAGACAACAGAGTATTGCCGGCGTTTCTCTTCGATAAGGGATACGGCCCAATCCCGAATCCGGGCAGCCTTAAGAGACGATCTCTTTTTGAGAGGGTCGGCGGCTACGACGATGTGGATTCGGTTGAGGATTTCGTGTTCCTCTGTAAGCATGCCCTGAAGATTCGTTTTATGAGGGTCGATGAGCATGCGAAGTATTTCTACAGGCGGCTGCCGGACGGCAGTTCGCATAATTTCAGGGCAAGGAACCGGATCATGGCTGCGATGCTGAACGAAATGGTCTTGCTGTATCGGCCCGAAGTGCTGTGTCCGCAGATAGCCGGGGTCAATTCCGGCGTGAAAGAGCGGGAGTATGTGCAGTATTTGATGCGGACTTTCTACAGACATGCCGAAGGCGGGATGGTGAAATACGGCGAGTACTTCAGAGAGTATGGAGATTATTACAGGCGAAAATTACCGGACATGAGTCAATCGAATATAGCTGCCGAGCCCACAGGCGCATTATGAGACTTTTTGTGTGCGGCTGGTTGGACTCGGCATAAAAAACCGGGAATGTTGCGGGCAAATGCAGGGCGTATCGTTAAGTGAAGGTGATTTCAGGCGATAATATAAGATAGAGTGCCGGGTCCGAGGTCCGGCGCTATCGAAATTTTTCCAGTATAGCATTGATATTATAAAGAAAGGCAGGCAAAGATGCCTTCATTACGTCTTCCTGGGCTGCAATCAGGAATCGACACCGGCACGCTGGTCGAACAGCTTATGGCGCTTGAGCGCCGGACGCTGAATACGTGGGAGGATCGCAAGGAAGTCTGGGAAGAAAGACAGGAGGCCCTGAGCACTCTCGAAACCAAGCTGAGCAATCTTCGAAACGCTGTTCGGGCGCTGTCGAATTCCGATATGCTTCGCGCCTACAGCGTATCTTCGAGCGATACCGACTATCTGACGGCAGAGGCGACCAACGAGGCCTTCGAGGGCAATCATACGGTTGAGATCAACCAGTTGGCGACGTCGGAGCGATGGGTCCACGCGACGGGCATGGAGTACGCCGAGGATTACGTCGGCGCCGGCACTTTCATCTATTCGTACAATAACACTGAAACGAGTATCACTACGACTGCGACGACGACTCTTCAGGACCTTGTAGGCCTGATTAACAACGATGCAAACAATCCGGGCGTTACGGCGAGCATGTTGTATTACAATAACGCGTATCACCTTGTGCTCAACGGCAACGATGCCGGCTCGGACTACAGGATATCAGTCAATGCCAGCAGCACCGAGGTCTGGAAGACGGATTCTGCACTGACTGTAGGCAGTGACAACGCGACGCTGACAACAAAGATTACGGAACTGGATCAGTTCGCGTGGAACGGCGACACCGCGTTTTCTGGCGACGAGCAGATTCAGATAACGGGCACGGATCACCTCGGCAATACCATTACGCAGGTGAATCTCAGTGTGAACAGCAACACGAAACTGAGCCATATAATTGCCGAGATTAACGATGCCTTTGACGGAATAGCCAAGGCGACACTCGATAACGGCAAGATTGTCCTGACCGACAAGGCGGCGGGGACGAGCGGTCTTTCATTCACGCTGACCTACGACGGAGGGTCGGGGGCAACCACTCTGACAGGTCTCGATGCGTCCGTAACGAGCGAGGGCGGCGCGACGGCTGCGAGTCTTTCGGGGTTCGCTGCATCCGATTTCACTCAGACCCAGTCGGCGCGGGACTCTCTGATTAAGGTTGACGGGTATCCTGCGGGTTCGGGGACTTCGGAGGTGCAGACTATCAGTCGCAGCCCCGATCCGGGCAACGGCACCTATACGCTGACTTACGAAGGGCAGACAACGGCTGCGATTGCTTACAATGCTGCTCCTGAGGTTATCCAGGCGGCACTGGAATCGCTTTCAACAGTGAACGCAGGAGATATAACAGTCGCCGGCGGCGCCGACGGTCTGGCAGACGGAGACGTAACATTCACATTCAGCGATACTCTGGGCGACGTCAGCATGATTTCGGGTGACGGAACTGATCTGGGACCCAGTACACAACCCATTCCGGTAGTGGAAACGACGAAAGGCGTGCCGGCTTACATCAGCCGAAGTTCGAATACCGTCGATGACGTTATCTACGGCGTTACTCTGCATCTGCACGACACGACCGATGCCGGCGGCGAGGAATTGACGCTGACCAGGGATATTCAATCGGTCAAGGATAAGCTTACGTCGCTTGTCACTGCGTATAACGCCGCGATGGATTTCATCAAGGAAAAGACCGGCTACAATGACGTCAACCAGACGGCCGGGGTGCTGATGGGCGACTATGTCGTATCGACAATCCGTTATAAATTTCGCGAGCCGCTGATCGAGCAAACCGCGGGATTCATCGAGGATGTGGATTCGTTCCTTACTCCGCTGCATATAGGCCTGGATGTGGACAAAGACGGGGTTCTGAGCTTTGAGACGAACAAGTTCGATGAGGCGATAGCCGAGGACTACATGGGTGTTCTGGCGGTTATCGGTGCGGATAAGAGCGGCAGCAGCACGAGCGACGTTATCGAGTTCAGCGACGCCCACTCTGATTATACTACCGCCGGTGAGTATGACGTTCGGGTGACGGTCAGCGGCGGGGTTATAACAGCGGCGCAGATCAAGCTCTCAGACGAATCGACCTGGCGCGATGCCACTTACAGCGGCAATACGGTCACGGGCAACAGCACCTTCGATTCGAATGGCGAACCGCTCTATGCCGAGAACTCACTTCAATTGAGCGTCGATTTGAGCACTGACGGCGTACATACGGCAACTGTTCGTGTCAAGCAGGGCTTTACAGGCAAGATCGAAGATCAGATCGACAGAATGCTGAAGGCTACTACCGGGTCGCTCGTGATCGACCAGCAGAGGGCCGAGGACCAGATAGAGGAACTCGACGAGAAGATCGAAACCGAAGAATATCGCCTGACGCAGAGAGAAAGCAGGCTGATACGAAAATTCGCTCACCTGGAAAAAGTGCTGGCATTGCTTCAGAACCAGATGGCCGCGGCCGGAGTTCTGAATATGAGTTTCTGAGGGGGCTGCGGTGATTGGAGTTGGAATAGCCGGTTTGCGGGGGAATCTTCAACGATAGCTTCGATTTTCGATTCGGAGATCCTGTTATCTTCTGTGCCGGAGCCGATAAATCATTGCGAGGACTTCGGCTACGGCGACGTAGAGGGTCTCCGGTATCGTGGCGTTGAGTTCTACGGTCGAGTATATTGTTCTTGCCAGTTCGGGCCTTCGGATGATTGGCACGCCGTAAGCCCTGGCAATCTCTCTTATCTTCTCGGCCATGTGGTCGGCTCCTTTTGCGAGCAGGACGGGGGCCTGTCCGGCCTTTGCGTCGTATCGCAGTGCGACGGCGACATGGGTCGGGTTGGTCAGCACGACGGTGGCCTTTGGCACTTCCTGCAGCATACGCTTCATGGCCATTTCAATCTGTATTCTGCGGATTCTTCCTCGAACCTCCGGGGAACCTTCGGTCTGCCTGCGTTCCTCCTTGACCTGCTGTTTTGTCATCTTGAGGTCCTGGATGTGTTTCCATTTCTGGAAGGCGGTGTCGGCGAGTGCGATAATAAGCAGTGCAATACATATCCGTATCATGAGGCCTAGGATGAGCTTTGCAATTGCGGCGAGCAGAGCGAAGGACCATGCCCAGCGAAGGGCTGCGATAGTATCGAGCTTGTCCTGAAGGTAGTACCAGGAGATTGCCGAGACGAAGATGAGCTTGAAGATCGATGCTATAAGACGAACCATGGATCGCATGTTCACGAGCTTGCCAAAGCCTTTGACGGGGCTTACCGCGCCGAGATTCAGACGTATGGCTTTGGGTGAGTAATTGAGCCCTGCGACAACGATATTGCCGACTATGGCTCCGACGCAAAGCGCCGCATAAATCGGCAGACTGAGTATCATCAGACTTGCGATCTTGTCGTTGATGAAACTTAGGAATGCTTTGCTGCCTGCAAATGGGGATGTATCGCAGACCATTCCCTGCTGCAACTGCTTAATGCACCACCGCGTCAAGCTCGGCGCCAGGAACGTCACCATTGCGACCAGGATCAGAATCGACATGAACGAGGTCAATTCCTGGCTTTGTGGGATTTGGCCTTCTGTCTTGGCCTTCAATAGCCTTTTTGTGGTAGGCTGTTCTGTCCTTTCGCTGGCTGGTTTGTCGGGCACTGTTGCTTTCCCTTATTGTTTGCAAAGCCTTACAAAGGCAGCAGTTTTTGCATCCATCCGGCGAATTCGCCTACGAAGCCGTATATGAATGGTATGAACATCCCGGCGAGCATCAATCCGAGTCCGACGCGGAGCGGCAGAGAGATGAAAAGGATGTTAGTTTCGGGCGCTATTCTTGCGACGACTCCAAGGACCACCATCAGCAACAGGAATGCTGCGAGCATTGGGGCTGCGAGTCTCAGTCCTGCCATCAGGAGTGTGGAGCCGGCCTTTACTATCCCCCCGACCATAATCGGCAATGTTGGTATGGTCCCTGCCTCGAAGGCTTCATAGCTTTTGCCGATAGTCAGCAGGAAGAGATGGTGGCCGTTTGCGCTGAGGAACATAATTATGAATATCATCTCCAGGAGCATTGCGAGTGGCTGGGCCTGCTCGCCGGTGAGGGGATCGAGTATCTGTGACATTGCCATTCCCATTTGGCGTTCTGCGATTCGTCCGCAGAATTTGACGGCGGTGAATACGCTGGCGGCGATGATTCCCATGCACAATCCGTATATTGCTTCATTGCTCATCATCAGTATCATTTTCACAGTCGGGATATGTGCACCGTTAATTGATGCAGCGGAAAGGGGCGCTGTAAACGTGAAGAAGATGCTTATCAGTACCGTCAAAGCGACCTTAATTCTCATGGGCAGGATTTTCCAGCCGAAGACGGGCAGCACAAGAAAGAATGCCGAGATTCTGGTCAGTACCATCGCAAAAACGAGCAATTTGCCGGTTACAAGATCCATAAGTCAGGGTCCGACATTCTGGATGTGGCTGAATATCTCGTTGAAGAATCTTATCAGGACGGCGAGCATCCAGCCTCCGAAGATCAATGTTACCAGTCCGACCGCGAGGAGTTTCGGCACGATTGTGAGGGTCATGTCGCGTATCGAGGTGACGGCCTGGAACAGGGTCACCGCAACGCCTACGACCAAGCACGTCAACAGTATAGGGGTCGCCAGAAGCAATGCTGTTTCGAGCGTGTGCCGGCCGAGATAGAGTATGAAATTGCTGGTCATTCGATATATCCATTCAATAAGTCAATGTTCGCAAACGCCTTTTCTCACGTTTTCGGCCATAATACGTCAGTTGAAACCCAGACTGAGGCTCTTTGCCAGTAATCCCCATCCGTCAACAAGGATGAAGAGTATGAGCTTGAAGGGCAGTGAGATCATCACGGGTGGCAGGAGCATCATTCCGGCGCTTAGCAGGACGCTTGCTATGACCAGGTCGATCAGGAGAAACGGAATAAACAACAGGCACCCGATCTCAAAGGCGGTGCGAAATTCACTTATGATAAATGCCGGGACGACTATGTTGAGGCCGAGCTTCATTGGGTCATTTGGCGGTTCTGTTTTGGCCATCTGGACAAACAGCGCCAGGTCCGTTTCGCGGCTCTGTTTCAGCATGAATTCCTTCATGCACTGTGCGGCTCTGGTTCCCGCGGTTTTGAAGTCAATTTCGTCTGCGATATAGGGCTGGATGCTGAGGGCGTTTAGTTTTGTGAATGTCGGGGTCATGGTGTAGAGCGTGAGGAAGAGGCCCAGTCCTATTATCGCAATTGTAGGAGGTATGGTCTGTGTTGTCAGCGCGCGACGAACAAATGAAAGGACTATCACAATTCTCGTGAAGGAGGTCATCATTATGAGCAGGCTCGGCAATATTGCCAGTCCGCCGAAGATGATTACGAGCTTTACCGGCGTTGACCAGTTTTTTTCCTGGTCTTCGGTGGTGGTTGCCTTATCGACGAGGGTCATAAGGTCGCCGATGCTCGGGGCTGATTGCTGATTAGTATTCTCGCCGGTAATATCTTCGCCAAGCGCGGGCATTACTATCGGTTCGATGTCGTTATCCGCTTGTCCGAGGCATGCGCCGCCGGCGGACAATACTATGAACATGAAGATAATAATTGCAGTTCGCTTTGGTGACATTTTGGTGTTCAATTACGACTCCGTGTACTTGTCTGCCATGTTTTCCGGATGGTCGGCCGGTTCGACTTGCAGGCCGAATGCTGCGGCGGTTGCGAACTCATGGCTTCCTTCGGCAGTTGGATCCTCGCCGAAGGCCCGGGTGTTTATTATTACCTCGGCGGTCAAATCGGCGAGCTTTGTTATGCTTTCATTCGTACTTCCTATCAGAATAGAGCGGTCACCTATCCTGAGCAGATGCACAGCCTTTCGCGGTCCGAGGTGCGCGGTTTCGACGATTTTGATTTTCCTGCCCGGCAGGTTGGAAATCCTGCCCACGAGCTTCTTCGAGGCGTAAATCACCGCTGCTCCGAGGGCGACGACGATTAGGAGCGATGCCATCATTTTGAAGAACATTTCTCGCGTTTGCGAGGTGTTCTGCAGGGGCGAGAAATTGGGGTCGTTTGCGCCGGTTGAAAACAGGGTTTTCGATGTTTGTTTTTCGTCTGAGAAGGGGGTGGTTTTCGCTCCGGCGTCCTGCGGAGTCGTAACCGTGCTGCCTGGTTGACTGTGTTCTGTCGAGGCGACCGCCAGGTTCGGGGTCTGCGGAGGCTGTGCTGCACCTGCCCCGGCGAAGCAAGCGGTTATCAGGCACGCAACGAGTTGTAGTCTATACACTGCCACGATACGAAATATACCTGTGTCTTTATGCTCTTTAGTTGTATGGAGTGCAAATGGCGTGCCGAAACGCCCAAAGCAGCGTTTGCAGGCCGTGAGCGGCGATTTTAGCGTGCGGAGATGGTATGATAACAGTACAGGTTGTCGAGAATATTGACAGCCTTACAGGCGCGCAGGCCTGCAGCGAGTCATTTTATGCGCCTGTGGCGGCGTTTACTCGTCTGATTTCAGCAGCGCAACGAGAATATGCGATTTTTCGGATATTGAGCTGTAGCCGTGCACCCAGTTGCCTCCAGGCCCGGCTCCCCAGGAATAAACAGGCCGATGAAGATACGGTCCCAGGGTTTTGTTGAGGCAGTCTGCGACGACCTTGGCTCGGCGGGCCGAGAGCTGCCACTGTTTGGCTGGAGTCGGCTCTTCGGGGGCCAGCCCGAGGACGTAGATCTTGATATTTTCGATGCCTCCTATGCTACGCATTGTGTTACTGAATTCGTCAAGATAATCAGTGCTCTGCTTATCGAGTTCCGCGCTGGAGGCGGCGAAGCGCACATTGGCGACCAGGAACCTGGTTCTGTCCGCCTTCATTTCGGATGGTGTTATGACTGCGAATTGTGCAATCCGCCTGATGATCCGCTGGACTTTTTCCCTCTCTGCATCAATGATTCTTCTGTTTTCGGCGTCTTCATCTTCAGCGATGTAGTGCCTTGTTTTAAGTTCGCCGAGGACGGGCATATCCTGTCTGCCGAAGAACATTCCAAGGCCGATGTAGTTAATCGACTTTATGAAGCTGTCTCTTCCCTTGTTGAACAGTTCCGGGTCCTGGTCGTTTGCGAGGGTCAGGAGCATTACGAAGAATGTCAGCAGTAGCGTCACCATATCGGAAAAAGTGACGATATAGCCCGGCACCTTTGGGGGCAATATCTCAGGTGTTGAATTTTTGCGGCTCAATCGTGAATGCTCCTGTCGAGTAAAAGTATCTCGATTTGACGCTGGTTTTCCGCATTGGGTGAATTCCGTTTGCTGTCCTCTGGCTCATTTGGGCGTGCGGTTCCGGCTGCGGATATATTAAGACGTTTATCATTGATGCCGTGTGTTCGGATGAGGTATTCGGATACTGCCCAGGCGCGTGGCAGGCCGAAATGGTCGTTCTGCGGTTCCGCAGGGGGGCCGTGCTCGCTTATGACTATTCGATTAGGCACTTTTGCGAGGAATTTTCCCAGGATTGAGAGCGTCTCACACCCAGCGGACGAGATTGTTTCACCGTGTCCCCAGAAGATACTCTGCGACGGTATCAAGATGACCTTTCCCCCGTCCAGGTCGATATTGCCCCCTTGTTTCATCATGTTTTCGTCATTTCCCTTTTCGGGGGTGGCCTGCTCGCTGCCTTTGCTGAGTTCCTGGACTGCGGTAATGAGTTCTTTCTCGCGAGTGAAAGCGTCTCTGTTGCTTCGAGTTATCGGGGTGATTGTTGACAGGCCCCTGGAGTATATGATCCTGAGTTTCCAGAAGACTCTTTCGTCAAAGGATGAAAAACTGAGCAAGAGCACGAAAAATGTCAGCAGCAGGGTCATGCAGTCGCTGAAGGTTACCATCCATTCAGGCGCTCCGTCTGCATGCTGTGGTTCGGGTTTCTGTTCTCGGCGAGCCATTATACTGTCGCCTTTACTTCTTCCCGCCTGCCCTGGGAAACGAAGGCCTGCATTTTTTCTCTTACGGCGGTTGGGTTTTCACCCTGTGCGATTGCGCATATGCCTTCTGTAATCATTTCCATAGCTGTAGTCTCGGCCTTGGAGTATATTCCGAGTTTTCCGGCGAGTGGGATGAAAACAAGGTTTGCGGTCAGTGCTCCATAGAAAGTTGTCAGCAGTGCGACCGCCATACCGGCTCCAATCTGGTCGGGCGAGGAGAGGTTTCTGAGCATCTGGACCAGACCGATGAGCGTTCCAATCATTCCGAATGCCGGGGCGGCGGCTCCCATGAATTCGAGTATTTTCTTGCCCGTTGAATGTCGGTCTTGGAGATATTGGATTTCGAGGTCCATGTAGTCTCTGATGTTCTCCGATTCCTGCCCATCTACGACCATCTGGAGCCCCTTTACGAAGAACATATTGTCGAGGTTTCGAATTTCCTGTTCGAGCGCAATTGCTCCGTCGCGTCTGTTGATTGTGGCGTAGTTGACCATTCGTTGTATAAGCTCGGCCTGTGAGGGTATTTTAGCCACGATAGTTTTCTTTATTATCGAGAATATGGCGAGGAACTGCGGCAGCGAGAAGTGTATAAGGGTTGCGCAGAGCATCCCGCCAATGGTCAGTGCCAACGAAGGGATGTGGATAAAGGACTGCCACCCGCCGCCGGCGACGATACTTCCGACGACGACCATGAAGCCAAGGAATACACCAACTATTGTTGCGATGTCCATAAGACTATTTCTTCTCGACCATGTATTTCAGTTTCTGACAGAAGTATGCTGCGAGGGCCGGTTCGGTATTGGCCAGTTCAGCCAGGAGGTTGGCCTTGGTTCTGTCTGTCATGTAGTAGAGGATTTTTACGGCGTCGTTGGGTGCGGCTCCTTCCTGCGCCTTTGTCATATTCGTCATAATCGTGCTTGCGCTGGCCGGATCCATTTTGTCGTAGGTCGCGGCCATAGCCATGAGGTTTGCCAGTTCGGTCTTTTCGATTTCGACTCGCGTTTTCTGCAGTTTGTCTCTCTCATCTTTTAGGCCGGCAATCGTCGAAGCGAGTTCGACTCTCATGTTGTCGAGTTCCTCGAGGTCCTTTTTGAGTTCGGCATGGGCGGTTTGCAGCCGCTGTTCCCGTGATTTTAGCCCTCGGAGCTTATTTTCATATTCCTGGATTTTCTCTCTGACTTCGTAAACGAGGCTTTTGAGTTGTTTTTCGGTCATAGCTTTTCTGATCTGGTCCTGAGCCGCCTGGTCGATGTTCTCAGCGAGCGCCTGTGGTTTCGGCAGGGTCGGTCCGGGGTTAATTTCCGCCTTGGCGGACTGCTCTGCGTTGGCGGCTGCCGGTGTTTTGGCGGTGAGCCAGGCAGCGGCAAATGCCGCTGCGAAGGTAAGCAGTCCCGCTGCGGTCATTAGTATAAGTTTCTTTTTCATTGATTATCTCCAACTGTTTCGTGCTTTCCTTTGCATCGAGACGGCGGCTTATCGAGGCCCGGAATGAAGTTCATCTCAGGGCGGGGTCCGCTTTTCGGGCGAAGCGAATGGCGGCCATTTCGTCGAGTTCTTTTTGTTCGAGTTTTTCCTGTTCTTCTATGAATTCGGCTTTTGCTTTTTCTCTCAACTTCTGCAACCCTTCCCTGAAGCGTCTTAACTTCAGAAGCTCGGCGATTTTTTCTTTCTGTTGTGTTTCGAGGTTTTTGATGTTTTCTTCGAGCTGCCTGATCAATTCGTCTGTTGTGGTCGAATGTTTCAGGAAGAACTCTTGTTCACTGAGTCGCTTTCGAGCATTCATATCGGTCAAGCCGGCGATTATGTCCTGGAGTAATCTTTTTTGGATGAGCAGTTCACTACGTTTCTGGGTCAGCTTCTCGGTCAGTTTGAGAAGTTTGATTTTGGCTATTTGTTCCTCTTTCGTTTTAACGTCAAGGACGCGCTGCAATCTCCATACGAAGCGTTTCATGTGTTTTTCTATTTTTCAGTTTCATTTGGGCCGGGGCTGAGTAGCCTGCCCCAGGATTCAGTAATGGCCGTCAATTGTTCCAGCGTTTTTTCGTAAGGGGTTTTGTCTCGAATCGGCTGGGTCAGGAAATCATTGATTTTGTCTATCAGGCTGACGGCTCCGTCGATTCGCCTGTTACTTCCCGGTGAGAATGCTCCGATATTTATGAGGTCTTCGGCATCGTTGTAGATAGCACATATTTCTCTGAGTTTTTGTGCGGCCGCCCTGTGCGCATCGGTTGTTACGGCGGGCATCAATCGACTTACGCTGCCGAGGATATCGACAGCGGGGTAGTGTCCTCGATCAGCAAGCTTTCTTGAAAGGACAATATGCCCGTCAAGCAGACTTCTGGCACTGTCGGCTACGGGATCGCTTAAGTCGTCGGTTTCGACCAGGACCGTCAGAATTCCGGTTATGCTTCCATTATCACTGCATCCCAGCCTTTCGATAAGTCTCGGCATGAGTGCGAATACACTTGGGCAGTATCCTTTTGCCGCTGGCGGCTCACCTGCGGCGAGACCTATTTCTCTCTGCGCCTGTGCGAAACGTGTAAGCGAGTCCATCATGAAGAGGACGTTTTTGCCTTTGTCCCTGAAGTATTCTGCGATTGTGACGGCTACGAATGCGGCCTTTACCCGTTGAATCGGGGGTGAATCCGATGACGCAACCACCACGACACTGCGGGCCAGTCCTTCGGTTCCGAGGTCCCCTTCCAGGAACTCTCGGACCTCGCGTCCTCGTTCTCCTATCAATGCGACGACATTTACGGATGCGTCGCTGGAATTCGCGATGTCGCCGAGGAGGACGCTTTTGCCGACGCCGCTGCCTGCGAAAATGCCAAGCCTTTGCCCCTTGCCGCATGTCAGCAGGCCGTCCAGGGATCTGATTCCCAGTGCGAGAGGTTCGGAAATTTTCTTCCTGGTCAGGACTGGGGGACTGCCGGCGTCCAAGGCTCTCTTTTCCGTTCCGGTCAACGGCCCTTTGTTGTCTATCGGCTCTGCGAGCCCGTTTATGACTCTCCCCAGGATGCTTTCGCTCAGTGCGATGAATCTGGGCGTGGTGCGTGTGGTTACCGGATCACCGGGTGAAATTCCTTCGATGTGTTCGAGCGGCAACAGGATTAGATGGTCGTTGTGGAAACCTACTACTTCTGCGAGTACCCTGCGGCCGTCTCGAATGTGAATTCCGCACAACTCTCCGAGCCCCACTGCGGGTCCGTTGGATTCGACCCGCAGACCGGCCACGCGGACCACCGAGCCGCGGCAACTAAGCAAGTTCAACTCATTAAGAGCCGAGTGCAGCTTTTGAAAGTGTTTGACATTGTCTTCGGGATCGTCACAAAGCATCCTGCCGGCTCGTGGCGTCCCGGTTTTTGTTCCTGGCATAGCTTATCTTACCTTTTTTAGAGCGTTGCCGACTTGTTCCAGCCTCTGGTCAATCAGCGATTCGATGATTCCTTTAGGTGTTTCGATCAGGCACTCTGCGAGTCCGATGTCGGCATCGGGGACAAACGTGACGTCCGCTATGTCTTCGCATGACTGGTCCTGCTGGAGTTTCCGGTATGCGGTGAGGTCATCGGGATTCAAGTGCACTACGACGTTTTTCAGCACCGGTGCCTTGCCCAGAGCTTCTTTGACGATGGATTCGATTTCGTAATCGGCGTCGCTAATTTTCTGAGCCAGTATCTTCCGGGCGATTTCCAGTGAGAGCTTTGCGATTTCCTCTTTGTGGGCGGCAAAGGCGTCGCTGCAGAATTCGTTAAGCCTGTCCGCAAGGTTCTGAAGGACTGCGTTGATCCTGGCGAACTCGGTTTTGTGGGAATCGAGATTCCGGCTTGGGGCCCGGTCGGATTCCAGTTCAGCATCGTCGGGGCTTCCGGGTGTTGTTTGAGGCGAAGGGCCGTCGAGTGAAGAAGCCGGGCCGCGATCCAGCAAGACCGCTGATTTGATTGGCCGGGTGAGACTCATTGTTAGTGTGGGCGGCATTTTTCTATTCTTCTGTAAATGTCAGTTCGCCTTTAGCATCCAACTCTCGCAGTGCGGCTATGACTTGTCCTCTGGCTTCTTTGATCTCAGCTTCCTTGGGGGCCGACATCAGCGATGCTTCTTCGTCCAGTGTTGCGGAGGCCCTTTCAGATATATTGGATTTGATTTTCTCGACGATAAGTTGGTCGGCCTTGAACAGCGCCAGGGCCAGTTGTTTGGCGTCGATTCCCCTGAGTCCTTCCTGAAGCGGCCTGTCGGATATTTGAGGGATGTCCTCCCAAATTATCATTAGGTCCGTGACTTTCGCGGCGGCATCTTCGTCGGCTCCCTTTATGGCGCCGAGCAGACCTTCGCGAAGTTCCGGTTCGAGGTTTCGCAGGATTACCGCCACTTTTCTGAGAGACTGGTCGGGGCCGGCCTGCGCCGCACCGCTGGTGGACGCGAATGTTTCAAGCCGCTTGACAACCGCCTCGGCGATTCGCGTTTTTGCTTCTCTTGTCACCGTTTCGCAGGTTGTGATTCTGCTGACGGCTGTCAAACGAATGCTTTCTCCCAGAAGGCCGATGACCTCGGAGCTTTTTTTTGCAGGAAGTTCGGAGAGGACCACTGCGGCAGCCTGGGGATGCTCCTGCTCCAGCACCGCTGCTATTGTCCGGGAATCCGCGGAGCGAATAGGTATGAAAGGGTCCCGTTTTCGCAGCAATTGTTCTATCTGCGACTGGATGTCCTCGGCCTTGTCGCTGCCTACCGTATTCTTGAGCATTTGGTTCAGGAAAGTGTCGATTTGAAATATGTCCTGCGACTGCAGTGAATTGCAGAACTGTTGCGCGACTTCCGCAGTTGTCCTGCTGCTTCTGTGGCCCGCGGCATCGAGGTATGCCAGTTCCACGGCCAATTCCTGGACCACGCGTGCATCGACTCCCTTTAGCAGTTCCGATGCCGTTGCTGCATCGAGACTCATCAGCAGCATCGCAGCTTTTTGTTTGCCGGTCAGCGTCACTTAGGCCTGCCTTTCTTCAATCCAGCCTGCAAATACTTGTTTTACGTGTTCGGGATTCTGGCGCAGGGCTCCTGTTATCTGCCTTCTCAGCGCCAATGAATCAGTCCCTATAGTTCCTGCAGGCAGCAAGCCTGCGGTTCCGGCTGTGTCGGCGGCCGGCAGCTCTTCCGTGGCGCCCTTCTTGCCCGCCTTTTTCTTTGCTCCTCTGAAAATGCGAAGCACCAGCAGGGCACATATCGCCATAATTCCCAGAGAAGCATGGCGAACGATCGCCATATACCGAGGCCAGCTGGAGGGTTCGACATCTATCAGGGCCTCCTGCTGACGAGGAAACTTTGCATCGACCACAGTGAGTGAGTCAGTGTCGAGCGGGTCGAGTCCGAGGGCGTTTCGGATGAGCTTTTCCACGTCCGCTACCTGCATTATCTTGGCATTTGCGGCGCCCGAGCCGGCTTCATTGGCGTCGGATACTGATAAGTCAACAATGGCCGAGACCGATAGCGATACTACTCTGCCGGGTAAAATTTCCTTCTGTTCGACAGTTCTTGGGTTCACATATTCAGTTGTGATTGTTTCATCTTTCTTGCTGCCGGCCGCAGCGGCTGCATTGCCGCCCGATGCTGCGACAGGGTCCTTCTCTTCGTTCTTTTGGATTTCCTCTTTTGAGACAATTCCCTTGGACTCATAGATTTCCTTGACGGTGCTGACGCTGTTCATGTCGATCACAGCGCTGACCTTTACCGCGGCTCGGCCCGGCCCCAGTACAGTTGTGAGCATGTCCTCGACCTTCTTTTCAAGGCTCTGCTCGACTCTCTCCTTATAGGCCTGGACGGTTCCTGCCCTTTGAGCACCGGCCTGGCCGGATTCGCCTGAAAGGAGCCTTCCCTGACTGTCTATCAAGGTCACGCTGTCGGATGCGAGTCCGTCCACGCTGCCTGCGACGAGGTTCGTAATCGCTGCTATGTTCAGGGCGCTCAACGTATAGCCCGGTCGCAGTCGAAGAACGACCGAGGCCGTTGTCTCGGCGGCTTTGGATGCGAAAATACTTTTCTCTGTATTGACTATATGAACGCGTGCATAATCGACGCCGTCCACCATTTGAATACTCTTTGCGAGTTCTTCCTGGAGTGCCCGCTTGTAGTTTACCTCTTGAGCAAACGGACTGGCGCCCACTTTCTCTTTATCGAAGATGCTGTAACCGCCTTGCTGCCCGGCGGGGAGTCCTTCCTTAGCCATATCCAGACGAAGCTGATAGATATGTTCTTTCGGGGCGTAGATTGTCGTCCCGCCGTTTCGTAATTCGTAAGCGATGCTCTTTTCGCTGATTTTCTCTGTAATTTTCGAGGCTTCTTCCGGCAACAGTTGCTGATAGAGCATGCGCATATCCGGCTTTCTCGCCCATTGGATAAGCAGCACGGTGACTGTTCCGAGTGTCAAGACGACGGCAACGAGCAAGGCTCGCTGGACCAGGCTGACGTTTTCCCATATCGCTCGAATTTTTTGAAAGAAATCCATTTATATTTTTTTGTTTTAGTTGGCGGTTTGCTCAACGATTGCTACAGAGGCCGCCGGGCCGAATCAGTTACAATTGCATATTCATGGTTTGCTTATAGGCTTCGATCAGTTTATTTCTTACACCGACGAGCAGTTTGAAGCTCATATCCGCCTTGGCCACTGCTGAGACTACCGAGGTAATATCAGGGTTTTTGCCGGTCAGCATATCTTTTATAGACATATCTGATGATTGCTGAAGGTCATCGACCTTTGAAAGATATTCACCGGCTGCCTTTATTGTTTTTGAAAAAGCCGCATTGTTTGCGTCGGTATTTCCGACCTTGCCGATTCCAACCGCTGCGGGATTGAGCTTCGGGGTTGTCGAGCTTATATTGGCATTGAGATTGATCATTACCTTGCTTCCTCAGTTATCGCAGTAATTCGAGCGTGCTCTCGACCATGCGTTGGTATCGTTTCATTACGGCGACGTTTGCCTGGTAGGAGCGGGTCGCCACCGCCAGGTTGACCATTTCGACGGGCAAATCGACATTTGGCATTGTCACATATCCCTGCTCGTCGGCGTCCGGGTGTCCTGGTTTGAGGATTCTGGGCAGTTCGCTCATATCGGCGGCTATTTCGTCAAGGGTCACACCGCCGATTCCGTCTTCTCCGGCGGTCTTGAATATTGCTTCGAGCCTTCGGTATGGTGTCCCGTCGCCGTTGTCGGTTGACTGTGCGTTTGCGACGTTGGATGAAATCATGCCTATGTTTTTGTTTTGCGCCCGCATACCGGAGATCGCTATGTCTATTGGGCCGAAACTGTTACTGATTTCCATCTGCCTGTTCCTGTTCATCTTCAGTTTTCTTTTTGCCTAAGCGGCCTGGTTCGGCGATAGCTGCGACGCCCCGAAGATATACGACTTACCTCACGTTGATTGCTGCTGTTATTTGCTCAAACTTTTTGTTCAGCAGCCTGACATAGGCCTTGTGGCGAAGGGAGTTCTTCACCATCTCGCCGACTTCTGCTTCCAGGCTCACGTCATTGCCGTTTGGCTTCAACGGCGTCTGTTTAGGCTGATAGACCTCGGCTTCTATTGTGTCGAGGTCCGCTGTCCCGTCGGAAGCGATGGCTTTGGCGAGCAACTGCTCGAATTTGACATCAATCCTGCGGTAACCCGGTGTCTGAAGGTTGGCGACGTTGTTGGCGATTGTCTTCTGTCGGAGGCTTTCGACTTTTATGCCGGCCTCGAGGAAATCGACGATGTTGCTTACCTCGGCCATTTTTGGTCTTCCTGGATTATCTTTGCACAAACATTTTTTGCCGAAGGGTAATGAGCAATAAGCGTGCCAGTTGTGCCGGTCGCTTTCATTTCGCGGGGTCAACCGGCGAATTTGGCCCAAAAACGGCTAAAAAGGGTGTTCGATGTGCCTTCCTCGTGTAGTCCCATTCGTCAGGATTCTATACAGGCCGGCGTGTTTTTTTACATCTGTGCAAATACACTGAGGTTTACGCGGGGAGGCCCGATGATCGTTCAAGGCGGAAGTTCTTGCCTCGGTTGTGGAAGATTTCTCCGGCTTTGTCGGCGGCGTCTTTAATTGCCATGTGCGGCGTGCGTCCTTGTTTGTATGTAAATTCTGTGTTTGCAAGGCTTTACGTTCGTATTGGTCTGCGGAATCCGGAGCTGGCACGAGGGTTGCTAAATAACTGATATATGGATACCGGTTCGTTGGCAAATACGTTGGCGGCAAGTGTTGGGGTGGTTCCAGGGCTCTGCGGGTCCCCTGAATTGCCGAATACAAGGCGCTGTGCTTTGGATCTGCCGGAGCAGCCGTCGATGGCTGTTGAGGCGGGGGAGGTAACGACCGATAATACGCGAATTGAAACCGGTGAGCCGCGTGGCGTCAAGCGGAGCAAGGATTTTGGGGAAACGCTCAACGAGCGAATTCAAGCGGAGAAGCCGGAGAAAACTACGGATACTGCTGAATCCGCGACGGAGGCCCCGGCCGAGATGTTGCAAGTTGCCAAGCAGCCGACGACAGGGACGACAGGTGAATCACAGCCGGCTTCGACTGAGAAATCGGCTGCTGTGACCGTCGAGTCGGGTAAAGGCGCTACGGCAACGGCTAATTCAACTCGACAGCCGGGCAAGGCAGAGATTGTTACAGATGCGAAAGACCTGCTCAAAGGTTCTGAGATTTTGCAGCTTCCGGACCTCACGGTGAAGGCGCCGGGCAAGGCTGCGGCGAAGGCATCCGGGCAAGCCGCTCCGAAAGCTGTATTAGCGGTGGGGGCTGCACCGCCGAATGCTGAGCATGGCCAAAGCGATTCCAGGACGGTTGTTCGAGCTGTTTCTGGTGTGGGGGGAGAGCAAATCGCGAAAGACGGTATCATTGACAGCCTTGGCGGTGTTGGGGCGGCTGCCAGCGGTGGCAGAGAGACTGCGAGAGTGCCGACCGGGCGCAAGACAAGCGAGCAAAGCAGTTCGTCCGATAGCGCCAATAAAGTTCAGCAAGCAAACGTTGTGGAAGGGACTACGAGGAAGACTGTGGCTGAATCGCTTACTGACGATACCAAGCCGACCGTATCGGATGGAGAACCAACCCAGATAGGCGGCAAGGCAGCGCCGAACGGTGCACAGGGATTCCAGGAGAATCAATTAGCTGCGAAGGGCCAGTCTGCCGGAATTCAGGCCGGGCCAGAAGGGTCTGATATCCAAATGCCCACAATTGCCTCGGGACAACCGGACGGACAGGTCAAATCCGCCCGGCAGAGCGAGGCAGGTTTAGAGTCGCCTGACGGTACAGGCAAGGAAGCCAACCTCGGCGAAGAGACTCTCCCAGGCGACTCTATTCTTCAAAAAGTCAAGGCAGTTCAGGTTCAGGTCTCTGCCGGAGCGGCCAATGGCAACAGCACTGCCAAGCCCGATAGCGGCTCGACATCAGAGGCCAACCAGGCTGTTCCAGCCACCAGCCACCAGACATCTGTCCTGGAGCAGGCGGTCAATGTTTCCCAGACGCCAGGGACCGGCGGCAGTCATTCTGCGCCTAATACGTCTGCGAGTGTCAGTGAGCAGATACAGGAGTCCATCAGGGGTTCTGTAGGCGGGGCCGAGCGGCAGATCACGATTAGCCTGAATCCGCCGGAGCTGGGTAAGGTTGTCGTCAGGTTTCAGGAACAGGAAGACCAACTCACCGGACTTTTAGAGGTCAGCAAGGCTCAGACAAGGGTCGAGATACAGCAGGTATTGCCCGAAATAACCCGGAATCTCCAGGAATTGGGTGTTCATATCCGGCGTCTCGAGGTAGTGATGACCAGTGAACCGGAGCATCAAGCGTTCAACGGCCAGTCTGCAACGCCGCAACAGGGCAGTTGGGTCTCTCAGCATGGCGCGCCATACCCCCATCCGGATACGCCAAGCGCATCGGTTAATGAATTCCTGACAGACAGCGGGTCTTTCACGGAATTTGTGGGAGGCAGCGGAACATTTGTTACGGATAAATCGATAGACATGTTCGCCTGAGACAACTTGCGGAAGGATTCTCAAGGGCTTTGCATATCCGAGTGGGCGGCGCGATTTCTATCCTGTCAAGACGGCTCAGAGTGCGATTTTCAGGCTGTTTCTCTTGTGCCGTGCGGTTTCTATCGACTGGCGGAAGGCTTCGTTGAAAGCGGCCTGTGAGAATCTCTCAATAGCGGTTTTTTTGGCCTGTCGGCCCATTGCGATGGCCAATGCCTGGTTCTCAAGGAGCATCTGAGCGAATTTTCGCAGCTCGGCCGGGTCGTCACTGAGAAAGCCGCTGACGCCGTGCCGGACTGGGGAGCCCGGGTGCCTGTTGCCGAGGATCGGCATTCCTGCAGCCATCGCTTCGACGGTTGCCATGTTGTATCCGTCTTCCATTTGTGGATGTGCTGTGTGGATGTAGAATCGGTGGGATTGCAGCAACTCCTTTAGATGTGACCAGTTGCGTGCCGCCGAGACACCGGGCAAGGCAGGGTTATGCCCGACGATGCGGACGTCCAGGCCTGCGAAGGCCTTCTCATGGAGGTCCCATAATAGAATTCCTTTTCGGCTCTGAACGAAGTTGCATATTCGCAGGCCCGCAGGTTGGCTGCCTGAGTACTGCGGATAGTCCGCGGGGTCCACGCAGAAAGGCACGATATCCTCGGTAAAGCCCCAGGATTTGCCCTTTAGCCTCGATACGGCTACGACATGGCCGCCGATCAATTCGATGTACTTGTGCAGCATTGCCTTGATTTGGTCGGGTTGAACGTCGGATTTCTCTTCAAGGGCGCGACCTTCAAGGGTGGAGTGGATTATCATTAATCGGGGTTCCGATCTCGACTTTATGTCGAGCAGGTCGCTCATATTGTGGGTAACGATGCAGTAGTAATCGGTATTCGACTCAATTGCGTCCGATAAGCTAAGGAGGCGGGCATTCGGGGGAATTGGGCGCATTTGCTCGTCCCAGGTGGATTTGTATTGGCCTTTTAGCCCTACGATTATGTCGAGCGGGTATCCGAGTACAGCGAGTTGGCTCACCCAGGCTTCATGGCAGTTGAATACGAGCAGTGTTCGTTTGCGATTCAGCCCTTGTTGGTCATGCGTATTCATTGCTCCGGAGTATATGCCTTGGGGTGTGTCTTAGCAAGACTCATTATATCTGTTATGAGTCGTTATGCGGTTAAGGCTTTGGAGTATGGCTATACAGTGCGGAAGTGCTGCGCCGCATGGTGATATTATGCGGGCGACATCGCATTTTTTTTACCGTCCGGCCATTGATCCGTGCGGTTATCAGTATGCTCAGCGAAGGTATTACAGGTCCAGCTTTTTTGTCGTAACAGATGCTCAAGAAAGGCCTTAAGTTTCCTTGTTCCGGCTCGAAAATTGGGACTGGAAGCGTGTATTCCCGGCGTGCCGTGGCGCGCTGCGTGTAAAAGTTGACAGGGCTTGACAGGGCCGAGAAATAGTGAAGATAGTTTTGTAGGAGCAAGAGACATGTTAGCAATCAAGAACAACCTTATGTCAGTGAATGC